>NZ_JACHIF010000001.1:668071-1002106 GCF_014203045.1 Prosthecobacter dejongeii | reverse complement strand
TGCCGGAGAGCCTGCAAATCCAACCAATGACTGAGGAGCTGGGACGAGGCATCGAGTGCCTTTTGAGCCTCCTGCTGATAGATACGCGTGCAGGCATCATCTTTGGACAAGCTAGACTTCCGTCTCACTCTCGCGGTCTCAGGCATAAGCCCTTTGGCTGCCCGGCGGAGAAGTGATTTTTCCATGCCCCCGTGCAGTGCCAAGTCGGGGTGGATCTGCACGGCGAGCTCCAGCAGTTCCGCATCCGCAAAGGGCACACGGGCCTCCAAACCGTGGGCCATGGTGTGGATGTCTCCATTGTGAAGCAGCCTGGGCAACCAACGCTGTACGATGAGATGGGTGATGCCACGTAGCCGATCTGCACGATTGTTGTTTCCATGGCCTGCTTCGGTCATCAGATGGCTGTAGTGATGGATCAGGTCTAAGGCTGCGCCTTCCATGGAAGGATTGAGTTTAGGACTGCCAAAACGGCACAACAAAATCGCTGGCCCACAGATGCTGATATCATCCAGCATGAAGCCATAGCCATAGTGGGTTTCATCCGCTGCATCGCCGACGAGCACCGCTCGATATTGGGTAGAAACAGCGCGTGCGAGGTGGTGCTGTGCCAACTCTTGCTCCCAGGCTGGCAGGGCATCATTCTGAATCGCCAATGTGCGCAGGTCATCGGCCAAGGTGGCACGACTCACGGGCACTAGGTGGTGGTTCAGCCCGATCTCGCGCGCTGCTTCAGCTGCAAACGGCACGTCGTCAGATTTTACCATCAAAGCTTTTGCATAGTCAAAGTGAGGCTGGCCCTCAAACACAATGGTATAACCACAAGTTACGTTGTGAGATTTTGCACAGGCTGCCAGCAGTGTGCTATCTAATCCGCCGCTGAGAAATACGGCGGCGCGCGTATCGGTATCCAGGGTCCTAGCCACGGTGCGCGGAAGCAGGTCGTGCAGGGTTTGTTGCAGACTTTCGGCATCCTCATTGACACTCCTCCGCAGATCATATCGCCACCAAGCGCGCTGTTCCATGCGGCCTTCTCTGAGGCTCAATAAATGCCCAGGCGGCAGGTGGTACATGCCCGCGAACATGGGCTCTGCCACGCCGCTGAAGCAGGGAGCCACGAAGTATTCTAAGACGGCCTTTGCATGGATCTGGGGCCTTCCTGGCAGGATCTCGATCAGAGCTTTCGCCTCAGAGGCAAAGGCCAGCCCATCGGCATAGGGCATCCAGACAAAAGGCTTCACGCCTAGCCGGTCACGACCTGCTAAGCCTTCGTTCTTTTGAGTATCCCAGAGGAAAAAGGCGAACATGCCATTGAGCCGTCGCAGCGCCTGTTCTCCCCAGGTGACGAGTGCGGCGAGCAGCACCTCCGTATCAGACTGTGTGATGAAAGGCCAGTGCTCGGCCAGATCTTGCCGCAGAGTGCGGTGATTGTGTATTTCGCCATTGAAGACCAGAGTCCAGCGGCCATCGGGCGATGACATGGGCTGCTGTCCGCCAAACGCATCCACTTGAGCTAGGCGATTGGCCCCCAGCACGCAATTGGGCCGCCTTTGAATGCCACTTCCATCAGGGCCGCGATGCCGCATACGGCGCAGCATGGTCTGCAACTTCTCGGCTGCGACTTCAGTCTCCAAGTGAGGAGCGATGATTCCAGCAATGGCGCACATCAGTTTATAAAATCAGCGAGAAGTCCAAACGAAGTCCACAGCGCCGTCTCGGCATTCACACAGGGCTGTGGAGCTGGGAGGTTGAGTTGTCGAGCCAAGGCGTGAATGGCAGACTGGTTCCAGTAAACAGAGAGATCCAGGTCAGGGGCATAGGTGGCAGTTTTGGGTCGGGTGATCAGTGCCTCGGGCAGCCAAGCGCGGGCTACTTCACGCAGAGCGCTTTTGTCAGGGGTGGGGGCGGGAGCGGCAGCCATTAATATTTCGTCGAAGAAGGGTGAACGGAGTTCCAGCCCTGCAGCCCGTGTCAGCGCACCGATGATGGGCAGGTAGTTGCGGGGATCGCTACCCGCGAAGACTTGATCCGCTCCATCGCCTGTCAGCAGGACTTCGTAGCCTTGCTGCCGCAGGGCTCGGGCCAGCAGCCAGCGATGCACGGGGTGTAGATTGAACAACGGCACCTCAGCCGCTGCGATCACCTCTGGAAAGGCAGCGATCCATTGGGATTCATCGGTTTCGATGACCTGTAAGTTTTCTACACCTAAGAGCTTCGCCGTCTGGCTGGTGAGGTGCCTTTCACAGTAACCAGCGAGGCCGCTGCTGAGCGTAAAAACGGGTATGTCATCTCGGCCTAAGCGACGAAGTATGGCCACGAGCAAGGCGCTGTCTAGCCCCCCGCTCAAAGCTACGGCGGCCCGTTTTCCATCCGCCAGCAGACGCGCCACGGATTGCTTGAGCAATTCGGTCAAGGGTCCGTCTATCTTGGGCAAGATCGGGCTGGGCCGGATCTTATAATGGTCCTCGGTTTGCACCAGATCATGCCCCGGCGGAATGGCATGTATGCCTGCAAAGCAGGTGTGCAGCCCATCGGGTTGGCGGGCCAAGTAGTTGCGAACGCCTCCGAGATCCCAAGTCCGTTGCGAGTGAGACTGAGCCATCACTGCATGAATGGTTTCACCTTTGGTTAGGCCGTCGGTGGTGTAGTAACTAGGCCGGATGCCAAAGGGGGCATAGCAGCGCACCGTCTTCATGCTGTCACTCGCACCCGCTCCTCTCCGGGTTTCAGTTGGCGGTGTGGGGCTTCCGGAGCATTGCCGCCCAGACAAAGGGCACAGGCTTCCAGAGGCTCGCTGCGCTGAAGGTAAGACTGGATTTCTTCAGCCGTGTTAGCTTCGTGCAATAACACTCCATCTGCCGTGAAGTCCTCATCGAGCATCTTGCTAAAATGAGCCGGGCGGGTGCAGGCATAAAAGCGCCCATCCCGGATCATGTGGCAGCGACGCCTCAACCAGCAGGCGGCCCAGACGGCCTCATTTTCTGCATCATCCTCGCACCGTTCTTCGCGATCCATTTGCACAAACTGGTCCTGCTTTTTCCAGTTCAGGCGCACGTGATGCTGTGCGGCTTTTTCTTCGATGAGTTGGATTGTGGCGGCAGGCAATGCAGGCTGGGGATAAAGCGATACGGTAAGGGCATCCAGCATTTCCCAAAATTCGTCAGCCTGTCGAGGCAGTAAAAAGCCATTTGTCGTGACGGAAACAATGGTGGCGATGTTTGCCGCTTTGGCCACCTCAAGGCATTCAAGGAGTCGCGAATGTAGCAATGGCTCCCCCCCTACCAATTTCAGCCAAGTCGGCGCAATGACCCGGCGCGCGAGTCGCAGCTCATCTGCGAGCGCAGCAGGTTCCACCTCCCACTTTGGCAGCTGAGGGGACAGGGAGCAGCACGACGCGCAACGTAGGTTGCAGTGATCCACAATGTGCGACTCCAGCGACCGAGTCTGCACGCGACCGTCAACGATGGGGAAGACGTTTTTCATGGGGCCTTGAGGATGTGCTCATAAAGCTGCTGATCCTGAATCGAGAAGCAGCAGAAGACGATGTGATTTAGCGAGGTGTCACGGACCGCAAAATCACGTGCTGCGGTGACGGCAATGTGTGCAGCCAAGTCTAAGGGATAGCCATAAATGCCAGTGGAGATGCAAGGAAAGGCAATGCTGCTTAACCCATGTTTATTGGCCAAGTGTAAGCTCTCGTCATAGCAGGCACGCAGCAGCTCAGGCTCACCGTGAGTGCCACCCCGCCATACTGGACCTACTGTGTGGATAATGTGTCGTGCTATGAGCCGATAACCTCTCGTGATCTTTGCCTGGCCGGTTTTGCAGCCGCCTAACAACCTGCATTCGTGGACTAGATCCGGCCCAGCGGCGCGATGAATGGCTCCGTCCACACCGCCACCGCCTAGCAAAGATGAATTCGCAGCATTCACGATGGCATCCACATCTAGGGTGGTGATATTGGCTTGGATAGCTTCGAGGGTCATCTTGAGGTGAATGGGGATTGGATAGCGAAGAGCGTTTTGCGGGCTAAAGCCTTGGAGTACTTTTGGCTTTCGCCATCATCGCCAGCTTCTTTTGCGCTAGGCTACCTTCGACCCCGGCAGGGTATTCGTGAGGATGCTGCAGGCGTCTCACCGTGGCGTGCAGGTGCTGAAGCTGATGACGGGTGCGGGCCTGAATTTCTTGAAGGGTAGGTTGTTCACCCACGAACTGGCCGCGCTGGAAGACTGGCTGTAAGAGATCCTCATGAGTGGCGGCTTCGGGCATGATCTTGCTGCGCTGAGGATCGGCCGGGTGCATGATCTCAGTCGGTGCGGGACAGCCGGTTTCTTGATCGTAAATGGCATCGCCGCGAAACTCGCCATTCAGGGTGAAACGGCGCACTTGCTGGATGCCAGGATTGCTCACTTTCACCGCCTGCTCACTGAGTTTGATCTTGGGTTCCCATTCGCCATTTTCATGGCGGATGGCACCCAGCTTATAAACGCCGCCCAGAGCAGCCTGTTCACCACCCGTAACGAGCTTGGTGCCCACACCCCAGACATTGATCGCAGCCCCCTGATGCTTCAGGCTTTCGATGAGATGTTCATCCAGGTCGTTGCTGGCCACGATGTTGGCTTGAGGAAATCCGCCCTCATCTAGGATGCGGCGTGCTTCCGTACTAAGCCAGGCGAGGTCTCCCGAGTCCAGCCGGATGCCCGCTAGTTCGTGACCTTGAGCCCGCAGCCTGTGGCCGATCTCCACGGCATGGCGGACGCCTTCCACGGTGTCGTAGGTATCTACCAGAAACACACAGTTGTTAGGCATGGCCTCGGCATAGGTGGCGAAGGCTTCCAGCTCGGTGTCGAACGACATGACCCACGAGTGAGCATGCGTGCCACGCACGGGAATGCCATGGGTCATGCCTGCGAGCACGTTCGAGGTGGAGGCACAGCCGCCAATGAAAGCCGCCCTACTGGCCATCACGGCACCGTCTGGTCCCTGAGCACGGCGGAGGCCGAATTCCAATACGGGCTCACCCTGCGCAGCCTGGCAGACGCGCGCGGCTTTGGTGGCGATGAGGGTTTGAAAATTGATGATGTTCAGCAAAGCAGTTTCGACAAGCTGAGCCTGAATGAGCGGACCCTGGATGCGCAGCAGGGGCTCATGAGGAAACACCACCGTGCCTTCAGGAATGGCCGTCACATCGCACTGCCACTTCATGGCACCGAGATAGTCGAGGAACCCAGGTTCAAACAACGGCTTGCCATCCCGTCCAGGGATGGTGGCTAGATACTCCAACTCCGCTCGGGCAAAGCGGAAACCTTGCAGCCACTTCACCACATCGCCCAGACCGGCAGCGATGGCGTAGCCGCCTGCAAAGGGCAGCTTGCGAAAGAAGAGATGGAAGACGGCTTCTTGTTCAGCTTTACCACACTTCCAATAGCCCGCTGCCATGGTGAGCTGATAGAGATCGGTGAGGAGGGGGGTATCTGTTTTCATGGAGAAGGGAGGGTCAGAGGTGACCATCAAGGTATTCTTGCAAGCGTGGATTCAGTTGTCTGGCAAAGATTCCGTGATACCAGGGCGATCTTATTTGAAGGTAAATTACGAGTAATGTCGCAGGTAATTGCCAGCCCATGATCGGCCAAAAATTCAGGTGGCCTTGGACCATGTGAAGGAGAACATTCACCACGAAAGAACCTGCCCAGATCAGTTCCCAGCATCGCCAAACTAGGAAGACATTGCAGAAGAGGAAGAAGTGGCCAATGGCCATCGGAACGACCCACCACAGTTCATAAGCGCGCTGATGCACCCAGGTGGCAACAACTGCGGCCGTTAGCAAAATAGCAGCATCTGTAGAAGAGAAACGGAATCCGAATTGGCGTTTCATGGGCTGTTTTGAAGTCATTTTATGGGCCTAATAAAAGCGAAGATGGATTCTGGAATGGAGGTTCCCAAATTCTAATCAGCCCTGAAAGGGCGTGGCAGCAAAGCCCAGGGTAAGCGAGCCTTAGCGAGCGGAGCCCTGGGTATAAAGAAGGGAAAAGAATCTGAGTCCAAGCCCTGAAAGGGCGAGGCACATGGGGGCTCGAAGATGAAGCGTTTCAATCCCATACATAGGCCTCGTTGTAGTCGATTTGGTAGAGTTCTAGCATGCGTCTGAATTCATCTTGGAAAGTTCGTTCCACGTGGTGTTCGGCTTGATTTCGAATGTAGTGAGTGACCGTTTCTAATTGGGATGCGCTGACAGAAAAAGCACCGTAACCGGACTGCCAAGTAAAGTGGCCGATGTGGCCCTGTGTCTTCATCCACTTCGAAGATTCTACCTTGGCGGTCTTCACCGCATCCGAGAGGGAGACAGTGCCAGCGAGTCGAAAGAGAAGATGCACATGGTCAGGCATGCCACCGACACAAAGCGCGGGGCAATCCACGGCGTTCAAGGTGCCAGCAAGATAGGCATGCAGTTTTGGCTGGATAGCGTTGCTAATGCAAGGTTCCCGGTCCTTGGTCGAGAATACCAAGTGGATATAAATCTGAGCGAGCGATGGAGACATGCTGAGGGTGTTGAGGGTTTGAAGTGCGTGTCATTGTCTCGCCCTTTCAGGGCTCTTTTTGAGAGACGAAGAGGTGTTGAAATCCCAGGGCTGCACTCGCTGAGGCTCGCTTGCCCCGGGCTTTGTTGTTACGCCCCTTTAGGGCTGGGGAAGAAGGGAGGAGGGCATTATGGAAGAAAGTTCAGATCCAATCTTTCGCGGGATTTTAGCCAATCTTCCGGAATGCCAGAACGGCCAACAAACATTGAAACAATGCCGCCGACGATGGCGCAGTTGGTGTCACAGTCACCGTCCCCTTCAAGGGTGGCGATGAGGGCTTCACGATAGTCATCGAGATGACGGATGGCACACCAAATGGCAAAGGGCACTGTGTCTGCCGCAGTGACCAGAAACCCGGAGCCTAGGATGCGAGCCGCATTTTCTGGGAGCATCTCAAGCGGGACTGCGAAGGCTCTTTGGAGTCCCTCCCATGTTTCGCCGTGTGGGGTCCGTTCCAGTGTTGCTTGCCAGATGCTGTGACGCGCCGCCTTCAATTCTAGCCCACGACTCTGCCAAGTCTGGGCAGCAGCTAGGGAAACCGCGACACTGCCCGCGATTCCCTCAGGATGGGAATGTGTGACTACGGAGCTTTGGGTGCTTTCACTGACAACACATTCAAGGTCGTCGGCGAAGTAAGCACCTAGAGGAGCCGATCTCATGGCACTGCCATTTCCTTTGGATCCACGTCCATTGAAAGCTGCTGTCGATGTCTGTCTCCAGCCTGTGCCACGGGCCATCTCCTGCAACTGCAATCTGGCCCCTCTGCCATAACCCCGGCCAGGATCCGCCAAGTAGCGCTTGGTAAACCGATCGGCGAGAGAGTCAGGTGAAATCTGTCCCGTTGCAGCGAGTTCCTCCACGATGGCCATCGCCATTTGACTGTCATCCGTGTGCCACCAGTGGGGCCCGGGAAGGCCATTATGTTCGACAATGCGTCTAGCGCTGCGTGATTGGGTCGAAAGCAACTGGCCGAAGGCATCCCCTACCGACAAACCATCCAGCGACAGTAAGGCTCTCTGGAGACGAGCTTCGTGAGTGGGAGCGTTGTGTCTATCTGTCATGGTTTGGCGTTAGGTTGTGTGTAAGATTACAAAAAAGCTCGGTCAGGACTCATGGTGCACAGAGAGGAATGAAGGGGTGGAAAAGATCATGGAGGCTTTGCTGGCGGGGCAGTTTGGCCTGCCAGTCTTTAGGGATGGAATCGAGTCCGTAATAGACACCTGCAAGGCCGCCAGCGACGCAGCCGGTGGTGTCGGTGTCATCGCCCAGATTCACGGCTTTGAGGACGCATTCGGAGAATGAGCTTGTGGTTAGGAGGCACCAGAGGGCGGCGGTGAGGGTTTCCATGACGTAGCCTCCAGAGCCGATCTGAGATTCTGGTAGGGTGCCAAGTGTGGGTTGCATCACCGTGACGAAGTGGCTGAACTCTTCGGACTTTTCGTAGATACCTACGAAACAGACTTGTGCTTGCTGAAGCGCAGCTTGCGGGTCCAGGCCGTAGATCAATCCGCGAACCATGAGCCCATAAAAAACACAGGCCATTTGGGAGCGTTGATGACCGTGTGTGATGGCAGAGGCTCTATCCAAATGGCTGCAAAAGAGAGTTTCGTCCTTGAGGTGAAAAGCCAGGGCCACGGGCAGAATGCGCATGAGGGAACCGTTGCCATTGTCATACTGATCCTGGCCACCTGCCAGCTCAGCGGGGCAACCTTGCTCAATGAGTAGCAAGGCCTTTCGAGTGGCGATGCCGATATCAAAAACGGTTCCATGAGCGGTCCAGTGCCCGAGGTTGCACCAGCGCACAAAACGAGCCCCCATGTCCTCGGTATCGAAACCTTTTTCCACCAAGCTTTCGACGGAGCAGAGGAGCAGGGCTCCATCATCCGACCACGTGCCTGCAGGCTGGCCGTGGGTGCCATAGTCTCGCATGCCCGTCACAGGATCTGCCACACGGTCGGCTCGCGGTTTGAATTCCACGGGCACTCCGAGGGCATCGCCGACGAGCGATCCGTAAAGGCCGCCGAGAAAGCGTTGTTGGTTAGTTTGGGCGTTCATTGATGGCGTTTCCAATCCGTGACGAAAGTTTGCTGCCGGGCGGTTTCCGGTATGACGGGGAAATAGGCACGGGCATGAGCGGTGAGTTGATGCAGCTTTTGGAGGGGATCAGGCTCTCCGTGGCGGGCTAGCCAACAGCCTATGACGGTGCCTGTGCGTCCTTTCCCACCCCAGCAGTGAACATAGGCGGTGCGTCCTTCAGCAAGCACGGCATCAATGGAATCCAGAGTCTCAATCATCTGCGTGACGGTGGGGATGCCAAGATCGCGGATGGGCTGATTCTCCCAAGTGACCGGCTGGCTGCGGGTGCGGCCGAGCGCGTACCAGGCTGGGCTGTAGTCCACAAAGGTCCGCTGGCGGGTGTGGTCGCACTCGTCCTCCTGCATGAGATTGATGATGTGCGAAACCCCGAAATCGAATAGCGAAGTCAGTTTCGAATTGGCCACGTAAGGGTCGCGGTCACCGGGATAGAAACCGGCCAGGAGTTTGCCTGGGACAACCCAGTAGCTGCGGGTGAAGGGGAGTTGGCGGAGAAGGCGGGTGTTCATAAAGGGCTCGGGGGGTTAATTTTTGATTTAGATATTCCCGGACTTCCATGAGGGCGAGGCCAAGGAGATTGAGGCCTTTCCGTTCAGCTCAATGTTTGGAAGCTGCTAACGTCGGGACTGCCATTTGGAGAGGAATTCATAATTCAAAGTGGAATCCCTTTTTCTTGAGTTTCTCGTAACGCACGGGATCGAAGCGGAAGAGTTGAGCGGGGCGGTGGGCGCCTTCGCGGTGGGTTTCGTCCAGGGGGAGGAGGAGGTCGTAGCTGAGGACTTTTTTGCGAAAGTTGCGCTTGTCCAATTCAGTGCCGAGCACGGCCTCGTAGAGCTGTTGGAGGTGGCTGAGGGTGAACTTGGGGGGCAGCAGTTCAAAGCCGATGGGCTCGTAGCGGAGCTTGCCGCGCAGTCGTTGCAGGGCTGTGGCTAGGATATCGGCATGGTCAAAGGCGAGGGCAGGGATGTGACGGACGGAGAACCACTGGGCATCGGCGGCATCGGTGGTGGCCTGAGTACGGTGGTAGGTAGGCTTGGTCAGGGCATAATAGGCCACGCTGATGACTCGCTCGCGAGGGTCGCGGTTCACCGAACTAAAAGTGTAGAGTTGTTCGAGAAAGAGTTTTTCTAAGCCCGTCTCTTCCAGGAGCTCCCGACGTGCGGCTTCATCGAGGGTTTCATCCACACGCACAAAGCCACCAGGCAGGGCCCACTGGCCTTTGAAAGGAGAGATCCCACGTTCAATGAGCAGCACTTGGAGTTCTGCAGCATCAAAGCCGAAAACAACACAGTCCACGGTAAGAGCAGCGCGTGGGTATTCATACGTGTGTTTCATGGCTCTATGAAAGTGTGAAAACTACACTATGTAAAGCATGGATGTTGAAATTCTTTTGGCTAAACACCATGCAATCGGCAAGAAAATGCATTTTGACAGACGGGCAGAACGCCTGATGCATGCTGATTATACGTGGGATATACTATGCTAATGCATTGAAAATGAACACTTTTGGAGAGTGCTAAAAATCGTGGCATGGCCAGTGCACTAGATCTGAATCACGGTGCTTTAACACCTTTTGTTTAACATCAACTCAACGACTACCATGAAACTCATTCGCATCCTGACACTCACCGTTGCTGCCTCCGCCCTCACCATGATCGCAGTGAGCTGCAAAGAAGAAAAAGGCCCAGCTGCTAAAGTGGGCGACAAAATTGACGATGCTCTCGACGCACGTCCTGCGGAAGGCATCCGTGACGCTGTGGAAAAAGTGACGGAATAATTCGCAGTCTTTCCCCCCGACAACAGGCTGGCTAGCTCCTTCCTCCACGGCTCAGCCAGCCTGTTTTGTTTTTCAGTCTAACAAACTTATATACATCATATTATGGGCTTCATTTCTTGGATCATCCTCGGCCTGCTTGCGGGCGGTATCGCTAAGTTTCTCATGCCAGGCAAAGACCCTGGCGGCTGTTTTCTCACCATCATTCTGGGCGTGGTCGGGGCCTCCGTGGGCGGCTGGATCGGCACCCAGCTAGGCTTTGGCTCGGTGGAACAGTTTGATCTGCGAGGGCTAGGCATTGCCATTCTTGGCTCTCTGGTTCTGCTGATGATTTATCGCGTCATTGCCGGACGGAAGTAACCCCCTTGAGTCGCCGCAGTTCACAATCATTGATTCATTCCCGCCTAATCCAATCCTCATGAGCGATCGCAAAAAAGCCTTGGAAAAAATTCACGTCATCCCTGGTATGGGCTGCATGGTGCAGCCTAAAGGCGTGGCTTTTCGTGTGTGGGCACCCCATGCAGAAAGTGTTTCAGTGGTGGGGCTTTTTAATAATTGGGACCCTGCGGCACACCCCATGCAGCGTGAGGATGGGGACACATGGTTCACCATGGTGGATGTGGCTGAGGAGGGCCAAGGTTACCTCTACCACATCCGGAATGGTGAGCAGGAATTTACCCGGCCAGATCCACGCGGGCGAGCTATGGAAAACTCGGTGGGCAATACCCTGGTGTGGAAGCCTAAACCGGAAGAGGCAGGTCCTGCCTTTACCGCGCCCAACATGAATGACTTGGTCATTTATGAAATGCATGTGGGGTCATTCAATGTGCCTGAAGGTGCCAATCATGGTACCTTTGCGAGCGCGGTGGAGAAGATGCCTTATTTGAAAAGCTTGGGCATCAATGCGATCGAGGTGATGCCTGTAGCAGAGTTTGCGGGAGATCTTTCTTGGGGATACAATCCCGCCAGTCCCTTTGCTGTGGAGTCTGCCTACGGGGGACCTCAAGGATTGCTCGCTTTCGTCAAAGCCGCACACGCTCATGGCATCGCGGTCATCATGGATGTGGTGTACAATCACTTTGGGCCCTCAGATCTCGGCCTCTGGCAGTTCGATGGCTGGTCTGAAAACGACAAAGGCGGTATCTACTTTTACAACGACCACCGCTCCAGCACGCCATGGGGAGACACCCGGCCTGATTACGGGCGGGGTGAGGTGCGCACCTACATTCGCGACAATGCGCTGATGTGGTTTGAAGAATACGGTGTGGACGGCCTGCGCTGGGACATGACGGTTTTCATCCGCAGTTGCCAAGGCAATCCTGGTCACCCAGACGATGATCTTTCTGAGGGATGGGGCCTGATGCAGTGGGTGAATGACGAGATCCACGCGCAGTATCCAGATGCCATCACCATCGCGGAAGATCTGCGTGACAGCGAATGGCTAGTCAAAGGCACAGGCGCAGGGGGGGCAGGCTTTCGCTCACAGTGGAATGCGGCTTTTGTACATCCTGTGCGCGATGTGATGATCCAGACAGCTGATGAACATCGGCGGTTGGAAGCCATTCAAACAGCTCTGACCTGCTGCTTTGATGGCGATGTCTTCAAGCGTGTGATTTACAGCGAGTCACATGATGAGGTGGCCAATGGAAAAGCGCGCCTGCCCACGGAAATCTCCCCGGATGATGCGGGTGCGCTGCCTGCAAGACAGCGGTCAAACCTCGCTGCGGCTTTGGTCTATACCGCGCCAGGCATCCCCATGATTTTTCAGGGGCAGGAGTTCCTCACAGATGAATGGTTCCGTGACGATGTGCCCCTTGACTGGTCGCGGCCTGAGGATTTCAAAGGCGTACTAGCTCTATACCGAGATCTCGCTGGTCTGCGTAGAAACCTGGGGGGTAACACTGCGGGGCTCACAGGTCAGCACGTGCATGTGCATCATGTGGAGCATGAGCGTAAGGTTCTGGGCTTCCGTCGCTGGCGCGAGGGAGGGGCGGGAGATGACGTGCTCGTCATTTTAAATCTGAGTCATACCGCTGCAGATGATGTGCGTGTGGGCGTGCCAAACGCAGGCTGCTGGAAGGTGCGTTTCCACAGTGACGCCCAGGTCTATGGGCACGATCTGGGAGGTCACCCCTGCCTGGATGCCGAGGCCACGGAGGGAGAATGGGAGGGGTATCCTTTCAGCATTCATCTTGCCTTAGGGGGATACTCTGCGGCTATTCTTTCGCAGGATAAGTGAGTGGCTTCCGGCACTCATGAGTGAGCCTGCAGGCGCTGAATGAAGCGGATGAATCCCTTGTTTGATTCTCACTCGCGCGAAAATTCTCTGCATAAACTCGCTGTTGCGTTGAAGGCGTGGGCTTATCGTACACGCCAATCCATGCAGCAGCGCCGTACCAATCTCTTGCTCATCCTCCTGGTCATCACGCCCGTAGCGTTGTTGACTTGGCTGGGCACATACCTCATCCGTGATGCTGCACGCAGCACGGACTCTGCCATGCAGGCGGTGCTAGCAGAGAGGCTGGCTGTGGCTAACCAGCAATTGGTCAACGATCTTCGCCGATTTACGGATAAACTGGATCTCATGGCCAACGCTGAGGGAATGACAGGTCGCGAGGTAGCAGCAGCTCTGGGCACGCATCAATGGATGATGGAGACCTGGGTGGCCCAGGAAGGCGGGGCAGTGATACCCGTCTTTGAAAAATCGGGCCATACCCCAGGTGAACGTGCTGATGCGCAGTTGAGATCGTCCGTGCTGCTGGACACTTTAAAGAGTGCCGTCAGCCAAGCGAGCGCCACGACAGGGCCCTTTTATGCTTGGGTCAATGCCACTCCTGCTCAGGCGACAGACCGCAGTCGCCAAGCGACGTGGATGACCTTTGCCCGAGCAGATAACTACCGTCTGCAGAATTTGGAATTGGAAACAGGACCGAGCAAATTTCTTTCGGGCTGGCACGTGACGGACGGTGATTTTATTTATTGGCGGCAGGTTTCGCCTAGAGAGGTGGTCTGTGCCCGGCTGATCAGCCTGCTTCTTCGGCGGGCGCTGTATGATCGCCTGCCTCCCCCTGGGTTGGATCCTTATCCCGGCAAATTGCTCCTGGCCACAGCCAGTGGTATCCAATTGCACACGGCTGGGCGCATGCTGTCAGGGTCCAGTGCGGCACCTTCAGCCCGTCTCGTGTGCTCTGCTCCGCTCAGTCAATGGGTGCTGTCGTATTCACCCGCCTCGGTGGAGTTCCCGAAGCCTTATCTGTTTCCCATTTTATTGGGCGTGAGTTCTGGCTGTTTGTTGGTGTTAGCTTTGGCCTGGACATTCTTCCGTGAAAATGCGCGTGAACTGCGTCTAGCTCAGCAGCGAGTGAGCTTTGTGAATCAGATCTCGCATGAACTCAAAACACCACTCACGAATATCCAGCTCTACACAGAGATGGCGGCGCATCGGATCGAAGATAGCGGTGACGCCATCGCGCAGCGCCATCTTCGGGTGGTAGAGACAGAAACGGCCAGGCTGAATCGCCTGATTCAAAACGTGCTGAATTACGCCCGCCAACAGCGGGATAAATTGAGCGTCCAAATCAAGCCCATCGTGCTGGATGAAGTGGTGAATCGTGCGGTGGGAAATTGGCGTACTTTGTTAGAAAACAAAGGCTTCCAGGTCCACACCGTTCTGCAAGGTCCGCCACTCATGAAGGCCGATGCGGATGCCCTGGAGCAGATTTTGGGAAACCTTCTCTCCAATGTGGACAAGTATGCAGCTCATGGAAAATGGGTGTCTATCCGCACGGAGACGGCTGGCAGCAGCGTCAGGATCGTGGTGGAAGATCGGGGTTCTGGCATTCCTTCAGGGAAACGCCGCATGGTGTTTGAGCCCTTTGAGCGCCTGCGGTCCGATTTGAATGAAGGCGTCAGCGGCACCGGGATTGGTTTGACGATTTCGCGTGAGCTGGCTGATTTGCACGGCGGCTCACTGGAGGTTTGCAGCCTCTACAAAGATGGCGCTAGATTTATTCTCACCTTGCCCGTTCATCCTCTATGAAGATCCTCATCGCCGAAGACGACGACCACACCCGCGAAGCCCTGCGCGAGGTGCTCAGCATGGAAGGTTATGACCTCGTGACAGCGAGTGATGGCCTGCAGGCGGTGGATTTCTTTCGCGCTACGCGGCCTGACTTTGTCTGCCTAGACGTGATGATGCCCGGCCAAAATGGCTATGAGGTCTGCAAGCAGATTCGCAAGATGGATGAGAATGTGCCCATCCTTTTTCTCACCGCCAAAGCGGAGGAGATTGATACCGTGCTGGGGCTGGAACTGGGGGCAGATGACTACATGACCAAGCCCTTTGGGGTCAAAGAGATCATCGCCCGCATTCGCGCCATCCTGCGGCGCACCGCAGCCCGTGCGGGAACAAAACCGCAGAATGAAGACTTTTTGATGGATGACCTGAAGGTGGTGCCGGCGGAATTGCGCGCCTACCGGGATGGGGCCGAGATCCAGCTCAGCCCACGTGACATGAAGGTTCTGAGCTTACTCTATGAGCGCAGGGGCAAAGTGGTGGACCGCAACACCATGGCAGATGAAGTTTGGGGCGTGGACTATTTCCCCGAAAGCCGTGCGCTGGACCAGCACATCTCCCAGCTCAGAAAACGGGTGGAAAAAGATCCTGCCAATCCGCAGATCATCCGCACTGTGCATGGGGCCGGATACCGATTTGAGTAAGGGAGGTTGGATCATCGCCTGACGCAACTTGTAGTTAGAAATAGTTCTTGCCTTCTTTTGGCTTACAGATGTAATCTTGAGATTACATTTGTAATTCAAGAAAATGCCTGCGCGTCCCCAGCCCCCGCTTTCACCCAAAATCTCCGATGCCGAATGGACCGTCATGAAGGTCTTATGGGAGCGTGGGGCGAGCACCGTGGCGGAGGTGGTAAAAGAGTTGGAAGGCCGCCTTCATTGGAAACCACGCACCGTGCAGACTCTGGTGCGCCGCTTGGCGGACAAGGGGGCTCTCGCGGTGGAAACCGTCGGGCGTGAATTTCGCTACGCACCGGCTGTGGCCCAAGACGAATGCCAGCATGAGGAAAGTCGCAGTTTCCTCCAGCGTGTGTTCGATGGTCGGCTCACGCCTTTTGTGAGCGCGCTGATGGACCGTGAAGAAGTCTCTAAAGATGATCTAGATGCCCTGCGCCGAGTGCTGCGTGAGGCGGAGAAAAAACTCAAAAAGTAGCCTCCCATGAATGCTGCCACTTTGGATTCCGCTCTTCACTGGCTCATGCGTACATCGCTGGAGGCCAGTGTACTCATCTTGGTTGTCTTGGGTCTGCGGACATTGTTAGGAGCACGGCTGGAGCCTGCTTGGCGGATCGGTTTGTGGGTGCTGGTAGGAGCCAAGTTGTTGTTACCGGCTTGCATCCCTGCAGGGTTTGGTTTGGGAGGGTGGGCGCAGAGCGGCCTGGTAGCTTCACTGCCCCTCCGGCACGAAATCACGGAAGACCCAATGAACGATCTAAATAGCGCCCTGAATGTGAGCGCTCAAGAGGTCGTCACACCAAGTAACCAAGCTACTTTTTCTAGGGCACATGCGCTATTTGTGATTTGGGCGGTGGGGGCTTTCTCGATCTTAGGCTGGGCCTTTTGGCGGCAACGTCATTTTGACCGTCAACTGGCACAAGCACCGCATGGAGAAGATGCAGCGTTGCTCTCCGTCGTGCGTGAGGTAAAGCGGCTGGCTGGTGTGAAGGCTGAGGTGCAGGTGCGGCTTTTGCCTCCTGGCAGCACACCCGCTGTCACAGGCCTGCGGCGGCCTCAGGTTTTACTGCCAGCAGACTGGGACATGTGTTTTGATGCAGCCAGCCTGCGGCATGTGCTTTTGCATGAACTCCTGCATGTGCGGCACCGGGATCTCTGGTGGAACTGGGCCATGCTGCTGGTGCAAGCGCTGCATTGGTTCAATCCTCTTGTGTGGTGCATCGGCTCACGCTTTCAGGCGGACCGGGAACTTCGCTGTGATGCCGCTGTGCTGCGCCTGCTTTCGCCTAACGAACGATGGGCTTACGGGCACACGCTCCTTCGCATTCAAGAAACCTTTTTTGCACCCCCGGTCATGGCAGGCGTGGCCTCGTGCGTGCGTAACCACCCCAGCCTGCTGCAACGCATCTCCATGATCGCCCAACCTCACCGCAACCATCCGTGGCTCCACGCCGTCTTCACCCTCGCATTTGGTGTGATCACTTGTTATGCTTTCACTACGGCGCATGCGGCTGAGGAGAAGGCCCTGCCTGTGAAGGAACGCAGCCGTGAGGGAGAACGTGGTGCGCTCTCCCATGAAGCCGAGAAGTCTCCCCGAGCCAGCCGCGAAGGCGATGGCAAAATGACGGGCGAGGGCGATGGGCTGAAGAGATCTGACATGCGCGACCGTGAGGACACCAAGACAGGGCCACGTGATGGGGATCGACCCAAAACCACTGAGCGAGATGGTGAGCGGCCTAAATCTGGACCACGCGATGGCGATAAACCGCACAGTGGTGAACGTGATGGTGAACGCCCAAAATCAAGTGAGCGGGATCATCCAAAATCTGGCTCTGAGGAGCGCGAAGGTAGGCGCAAGAATGCCGATGTGAGAAATTCTGAAAACGCCTCTGGCGAAACCCTGAACCTCCGTGTCACCCAAAATGGTGAGCGTGTGATCATCGGCCAGGAAGAAGTCGCGATGAATCGGTTGCGCGGTCATTTGCAAAGTTTTTTGCCAGAGCATCCGGGCGCTCAGGTTATCGTGAGGGGTGATTCTGGCGTGCCTTATAAAGCCCTCGCCGAGGCGATGGATGCCGTGCGCGACAATGGGAATAAGAATGTCAAAATCCAGGCTGATTGATTCGGCGGTTGGATTCCTTGGGACAGGCGATTGCGCCGGAGATCATTCTTCAATTTAGGCAGCAGAGGCCCCTCGGCTGAGTGGTTCAACGATGCTGCATTTATCCTTCAGTTCTTATGTTTAGAATCACCTGTTTATTCTTCGTCTGCTGCACCCTGGTTCAGGCAGCGACTCCGGTGGATGTGAGCCGTGCATTGTCCCGAGCTGTCGCTTTTTATCACACAAAGGCGGCCACGCATGGCGGCTATGTTTACCGTTACAGTGCAGACTTTACGCTACGTGAGGCGGAAGGCATCCCTGGGCCAGACACGATTTGGATCCAACCGCCAGCGACTCCGGCGGTAGGCATGGCTTTTTTAGATGCGTATGAAGCCACGAAAGATGAAACCTGTCTAAAGGCGGCGCTGGCAGCCGCGCATGCCGTCAGCCGCACCCAGTTGAGCTCGGGCGGGTGGGATTATTCCGGTCATTTTGATGCCGCCAGCCGAGCGAAACATCTGTATCGTCGGGATGTGGAGGGAAAGTTGGTGGAGCGGAAAAAAATCCCTCAGGGTGAGGCGGGCTGGCATATCTGGCGGCAGCGTGAACACAAGGACGCCAACTACTCCACGGTGGATGATGACGTGACGCAGGCCGCCACGCGCCTGCTCATCCGGGTGGACCACGCGCTGGCCGGAAAGGATGAGGAAATCCATGAGGCTGCGGACTATGCGCTCAATGCGATTATGAACGCGCAGTATCCAGCAGGTGGCTGGTCGGCTAGTTTTGATACCTGGCCGTCCTCGCCCCCGCCTGTGGACAAATATCCCGTTAAGTCGGGTAACTACCCAACGACGTGGCCGCGCAAATGGCCGAAGGATTTCACGGGCTGTTATGTGCTGAATGACAACACTCATGCTACCCTGATGAGCACGCTGTTGCTGGCGTGGAAGCTGCGCTCAGATGAACGTTACCTTACCGCTGCAAAGCGGGGTGGGGATTTCCTGGTCACCGCTCAAATGCCTGAACCGCAGCCCGCCTGGGCTCAGCAGTACAATGCGGAGATGCAACCCGTATGGAGTCGTGCGTTTGAACCCAGCTCCGTCAGTGGACGCGAATCTCAGGCAGCCATGTGGGCTTTGCTAAAACTCAGTGAAGCCAGCGGTGATAAAAAATACCTAGTCCCTGTCGCGAGGGCCTTGGGCTATCTCCGCAAGTCGTTGCTGCCCGGTAATAAGCTTGCGCGCTTCTATGAGCTACAAACGAATAAACCGCTGTACTTCGAACGAGGTGAAGGCGGCAAAGGCTTCGAGCTTACCTATAGTGATAAAAAAGCCTCTTCAAATTACGGCTGGGTATGGGACAGTGAACTGGATGCCATTGAGGCTACCGGACGCAAGATCGCTCGCAATGAGCCCGTGACCTTTCCCCGCACTGAAAAGGAGCGCTGGTCTTCACCGCCGACAGATCAAGACATCGCGCAAATCCTGCGTGAACAAAAGCCCGATGGATCCTGGACGGAGACTCAAGATGAGAGGGGCATCATGCGGGATGCCAGCGGTAAAAAAACACAGCCCAAGGGCGGTGTGATTTACAGCGATACCTTTGTCCAAAACGTCCGCGCGTTGAGCGCTTGGTTAAAGACTCAAGGAGGCAAACCCTGAAAGCTTGCCTTACCTGAGTCGTCTTGAGTTTGCTGCTGACGCAGATCCATAGCTTCGCTACGGACGATGAGAATCCCATGCCATGTCCCTACAAGCCGATGCAGCAGCCGAAGGTGTCTGAGGTCAAAGGCAAAGCATGGCCACGAGATGATTTGGACCATTTTATCCTGGCTCGTTTGGAGAAAAAAATCTACGCCCGATTCAGGATGCAACACGGGCAATGTGGATGGCAGGTGGTCGTGTGAAGGGAGAATATGTGCACGGCAGCACGAATGAAATGGGAGATACCGCAGCGACAGGGGTGATGAGTACGGATGATCTGCATGCCACAGTTCTACACCTGCTGGGCATCAATCATGAGCGCCTAACCTATCGTTATGCGGGGCGGAATTTCCGGCTGACGGATTTCAACGGCGAAGTGGCAAAGGCTATTTTGGCCTAACGGATGACAGCCCTTTCAAAGGCTGGCCTTCTCTGCGGTTTCATGCTTTGATAGCTGCCACCATGAATCGCCGCACCATCCCCTCGCTCCAGATGAGTGATTACGGACAGGATGGCCTGCGTGAACAAGGCGTGGTGGTGATGCCGCTGGAGATTTCCATGAGTCAAGAACCGCAGCGGCTGATTCCCCATTTTCATGATTTCTTTCAGCTCTTCCTCATCCAGGGACCAGCGCGGCTGATGCATGATTTCCGTGAATATGATGTCACGGGCATCACGTTGTTCTTCCTGAGTCCAGGGCAAGTGCATACCATTTATCCACGGTCAAATTCCATGCGCGGAACAGTGGCTTCGTTCACTCAGGCGTTCTTTGATCATCAGTTGCCGCCGCCCAGCATGCTGGTGGAGTTACCTTTCTTTTTTGCTTCTGGGGCCCCGCCCTGGTTCTCCGTGGAGAAAAGAAAGGCCGCGCGCCTCATGGGTTTGTTTGGAGATTTGCAGCGCGAGTATGATGGCGGGCAGCGTGGAGTGATGGAAGTGCTACGGTCGCTTCTGCGCATCCTGTTAATTGAGGCTAGCCGTATAGAAACCGTGGGACAGCCCGTGAAGGAAGCCACCCGTGCTGCTCTTTTGGCACGTCAGTTTCAGTTGGCCCTGGAACACCACTTTCGAGAATGGCAGGCTCTGGCACCTTATGCGAAACAACTGGGCATCACGGTGAATCATCTCAATGATGTCATCCGTGAGGAGACAGGCCATGCGGCAGGGGAGTTGATCCGTCATCGGCGTCTGCTAGATGCAAAGCGGCTGTTGCTGCATTCCGATCTCAGTGTTTCTGAAATTGGTTATCAGATCGGTTTTCAGGATCCCTCCTACTTCAGCCGATTCTTTCGCCGATATGCAGGTGCAACTCCCGCTGATTTCCGGGAGGCAATCCGAGAAAAATACCATTGAGACTGGGCAGAGCACCAGGGCTGTCATTTGAGGATGAGCGACTTCTTGGCAAGAGTCCTCGTCCTTATGAATGAGACTGTGATTGATGGGGTACCCGCGCCGACGAGGGCTCCGCAGAATGCCACGGAAACGGTGTTTGCCCTGCTTTTTGCCATCAGCTTTTCGCACCTGCTGAATGACACGATCCAGGCTTTGCTGCCGGCAATTTACCCGGTGCTCAAGGAGTCTTACGGACTCACCTTCACGCAGCTCGGACTCATCACGCTGACCTTCCAGGTCACCGCCTCGCTTTTGCAGCCACTGGTCGGCTACATCACAGATAAAAAGGCCATGCCCTACTCCCTGCCTGTGGGCATGGGCTTGACCTTAGTAGGCCTGCTGGCGCTTTCGCAGGCACATACATTCCCGACGATTCTCATTGCTTCCGGCATGGTGGGGGCGGGTTCGGCCATCTTTCATCCAGAGGCTTCACGCATCGCTCACATGGCCGCAGGACGGCGGCGGGGGCTGGCGCAGTCCCTCTTTCAGGTGGGTGGAAATGCAGGTACTTCCATCGGTCCCTTGCTGGCCGCATGGTTCATCGTCCCTCATGGTCAGGCAGCCCTGTCGTGGTTCTCGATCATCGCCATGGTCGGCGTCTTGATCCTTTTTCAGGTGGGGCAATGGCAGGCACGAAACCTGCATCGCATTCACAAAAGGCGGGGCACGGCTGCAAGCACGATGAGTGATGCGCCGACAGGCAAGCGCGTGGCCTTTGCCGTGGCGGTGCTGGTGGTGTTGATCTTCTCCAAGTATGTGTATCTGGCCAGCCTAACCAATTACTACACCTTCTATTTGATGGATCGTTTTCACGTTACGGTGCAGCAGTCGCAGTATTACTTGTTTATCTTCCTCTTTGCTGTCGCCGCAGGGACCATCATCGGTGGGCCCGTCGGGGATCGCATCGGTAGGAAGCGGGTGATCTGGGTTTCCATATTGGGAGTGGCTCCCTTTGCGCTCTGGTTGCCGCATGCTGACCTGATGACCACGGCCGTGTTGACCGTCATCATCGGTCTGGTGCTGGCCTCAGCCTTCTCCGCCATTCTGGTTTATGCGCAGGAACTCATGCCGGGCAAGGTGGGCATGATCGCCGGGTTGTTCTTCGGTTTAGCCTTTGGCATTGCCGGTATCGGCTCTGCTGTGCTCGGAGCCATGGCCGATAGCCAGGGCATCAACTTTGTCTTCCATGCCTGTGCCTATCTCCCTCTGCTGGGACTGCTGACGGCGTTTCTGCCGGATGTCGAAACTGCCATTGAGAAGTGAAGACCAGCAACGGTAGCAGGGAGACTTTGACCCCATTGCCCTGGGCCTTGTGTGGATGTGAACTTGAAGTGGTTTCGATAAAATCAAAATCTCATAAACAAGAGGCTCGCAGAGCTACCAAGCTTGCAACTTGGCCGCAGCATGATTGGGTAAACGTCCGACCATGAAAGAAGACCCCACGGTGCCTAGTGATGCACGTTTTGAGACCCGAGCCATCCACATCGGCCAGGATTACCGCAGCGAAACGGGTGCGGTCATCCCACCGATTTACATGACCTCGACCTACGAGACGGGGAATCCTGGCGGCTTTGACTACACGCGCAGCGGCAGCCCCAATTATCGCAATTTGCAAAACACCCTGGCCAGCCTAGAAAATGCCCAGCACTGCACGGTCTTCGCCAGCGGCGTCTCCGCCATCACCGCCATTGCCTTTGGCCTGAAAGCCGGGGACACCATCGTCTCCGAACAAAACATCTATGGCTGCACCTACCGCCTGTTTGAGCGCGTGCTGCGCAAGTTCAATGTGGAGATCGAGTACGTGGACCTGGCCAATCCCGCGAACTACGCCCGCATCGCTGAGATCAAACCAGCCCTGGTATGGCTGGAGTCCCCCACGAACCCCCTGCTCAAAATTTTGGACATCAGCGCCATCGCCGATGTGGCCCACAGCGTTGGCGCCACGGTGGTGATGGACAATACCTTTGCTTCTAGCCTCCTGCAGCGTCCTCTGGATCTAGGGGCCGATCTCTCCCTGCTCAGCACCACGAAGTACACCAATGGTCACTCCGATGCCCTGGGTGGCGCGGTCTGTTCGAATTCCGCCGAGTGGCAGGAGAAAATGATCTTTGCCCAAAAAGCCCTCGGTTTGCAGCCCAGCCCTTTTGATTCCTGGCTGACCTCACGTGGCGTGAAGACGGAGGCCCTTCGCATGGAGCGCCACAGTGCCAATGCCCTGGAGTTGGCCACCCGCCTGGAGGCCCGGGCCGACGTGAAAAGTGTGCGTTATCCCTTCCTACCTTCGAACCCTCAGTATGAGCTAGCGAAAAAGCAGATGAGCGCGGGCTCGGGCATGCTGTTGGCTGACTTTGGCCACACGCAGGAGCAGGCCCTCGCTTTCATCCGCAGGCTGCGTCTTTTCACACAGGCCGAAAGCCTCGGCGGCATCGAATCTCTGGTGTGCCATCCAGCCACCATGACCCATGCCTCCATCCCCAAAGACATCCGTGAAGCCGCCGGTGTCACCGATGGCCTCGTGCGTTTTTCCGTCGGCATTGAGCATGTGGAGGATCTCTGGGCAGACATCGAGCAGGCCTTGAAAGCCTGATCTCTCGCCCCGCGCCTCCCTCACCTGCTTCCCCCCTTTCTTTGACGTGGCATTACGCATTCATACCGCCATCACCCATGGTGAAATTGATAACACCGAACGCGGCCGCGTTCGGGGTCGTTTGTGGTTAATCGGACGTGAGGAGCCCGTGGAACTGGACCTGGATGGTGATGCCTGGCGGGACGTGGCTGGCACGCGTGTCTCCTTTGTCAATCCCACTGCCCTGCCCCAGCCTGAGTTGCGGAAGCTGAATCGCCTCCAGCATGGAGTGGTCGGTGACATCACGGCTTCGCGCAGGGTGAAGGTCTTCACTGTGCCGGAAGAAGAATGGCAAGCCGCCTACCGGGAAGACCGCATCGAAGACGTCCCCACGGAGTGGCGAAACAGCCTCTATCTGGAATGGTTCACTGCCGAGCAAGGCCGCTGCGTGGTAGAGAGCGCGGATTTAGAGATCACCATTTCGGAACATGTCTGGGAAATGGATGAGGATGAAGAAGGTGCGCAAAAGCTGGCGAACATGCAGGCCATGCGGGATTTCCTCGCGGCCATCATTCAGCGGCCTGAAGAGACTGAAAACGAACCAGAAGATGACGAGGGTGATCTGGCTCTGACCGAGGAGCAGTGGGAAGAACAACTGCAAGCTTCAGATCGGCTCGCTGATGCCAGCATGGAAGCCTACGAAAAGTATGGCGAAGATGAAGATGCCGATGAAAAAACGGCCTTCGTCATGGGCTGGGACCATCTGCTGGAAGACATGGCCGATGCTCAGGAAGGAGTGCAACCCTCAGAAAACGATAGCGACGATAAAAAGCGCCGCCGTGAATGGGCCGAGCTGATGAATCAAGCGGCCGAAGATGTGGAGCACGAATCCTGGAAACAGGAGGAAAAAGATGAACCGCATCCTCTCAAAGACCAGTCTCACCAGTATCTTGTCCGACTCATGAGCGACATGCGTGCGACGGGCCTGAATAAAGATCGGGGAGATGACCCCGATCATCCGCTGGATCGTTTCATGTCGAACGTGATGCAGGTCAGTGGCAAGCTCGCCGCCGCCCTGCACTCCCGCCGTGACTTGGAAAACCCGATGGATCGCGGTTACGTCCTCGCCATCACCAAACGCTGTTTGAACTGGATTCACGAAGCCCTCGCCGCTC
The DNA here is from genome assembly GCF_014203045.1 of Prosthecobacter dejongeii. Taxonomy (NCBI): domain Bacteria; kingdom Pseudomonadati; phylum Verrucomicrobiota; class Verrucomicrobiia; order Verrucomicrobiales; family Verrucomicrobiaceae; genus Prosthecobacter; species Prosthecobacter dejongeii. Next base: position 977,974 of record NZ_JACHIF010000001.1, on the reverse strand, counting down.
TCCAGGATCTTCACGCCTTGGAGGACTATGCTTCGCATCGGCGGCTTATTGAAACATGGCGGGAGGGTGCCCTTCGGCTGCGTAATAGTATCGCGGACCTGCGTGAGGAATTGACCAAAGAATAAGTTTCAAATTACGCCGAGGGGAATAGGACCGTTTTGTTTGTATGCACTTGGCGAAGCAGCCGCCGCGATGGATTAGCTAGGCTAGAAACAGGAAAAAATCTCCAGATTTGAACAAAAAAAGCGCATTTCCATCTCATAGCTTCTGATTTCTGCCGCAAGGCAGTTTGCATGCTCCCAAGCACATGATGAAACAACGCTTTCCGTTCCTATCCTTTTCTTTACAGCCCCTGCGCTTTCTCGTTCCCGAACTCCCACAAAGCGCTCACACGCGCTTGTTCAGTCATTTGCAGAAGGCGGACTATTCGGTTCGCCTTCTTCGTTATTGGTGGGCGGGGCAGGCGCTGAAAGCCGAGGCCAAGAGACTAGGGCGACCGCTAACCGTTGTGGATCTGGGCTGTGAACGTGGCTGGCTGAAGCACTTTACCCCGGCAGGGACCGTGGATCGCTGGATCGGCCTGGATTGGAACCCGCGCGAGGAGGTCCGCACTCTGGCAAACTACGATGAGGTGCATCACGCAAACTTCGACGATACACTGCCTGTCTCTTCCCAGGTGGCAGACGCCGTTGTTAGCTTGCATGTATTTGAGCACCTGCCCCGCCCTGGCAGCACAATAGCGGAGATCAGCCGGCTCCTGCGTCCGGGTGGGATTTTCCTGGGCGGCTCGCCCACCATGCCACACTGGTTGGCCCAGTGGAGAGAGCGTTATTTCCGCCGCCGTTTGCAAAAAGGGCAGATCGCCCACGGGGGGCACATCACCGTTCTTTCGCCTACACGCTGGCGACATCTTGCCGAGGATGCTGGGCTGGATGTGGAGTTCATAACAGGTAGCCACTTGATGCGGCGCACTGGCCATGCGCTGGAGAATCAGCGCTGGTGGATTCGGCTCAACCAAATCTGGGGTGGTCTATTTCCCAGTCTCGGGTCGGAAGCTTATCTTCAGGCGCGCCGTCAGCCGCAGTGGGTTAGTCAAACCGATGATCTTTCCTCTCACGATCCTCACTGGCGCGGCCTGTGGGTGGGGCTTGGCGTGGCTGCCCTTCTACTGCTCATGGGGGTAGGTTATGGGTGGGTTCAAAATCTGCAGGAGGCGCATCGGGAAACACTGGCCTCCTGGCTAGACGCTCATCAAAAAGGTGGGGATGTGTTCATTTTGGGTGAAGAGGCTTTTCACCCAGAGATTGTAGATCGCCATGATACTCACCCAGCCGACTCCCTGAATGCGCTCAGTCATTTGTTGGAGCGGCACCCGGACGCACACGTGCTCGTTTCCCTGCCCACGGCTCTGGATCTGATCAACCGGAACACCACCGACCTCTGGCAGGTAGATTCGCGTCTGGATTTGGATGACCACGATTACCTCCTGTTGAAAAAGCATAGCGACGGCACCCCACTTCATGAATACCTGCTCGGTGCCGTCCATGTGCCCGCCAAGCCAACTTCATTGATGGATTGAGGGGGTAGCTTTATAACCGAAAGCGACGACCACCAACGTGAGACTGTTGAATCGAAGCAAGATATGTTTCGTCATCAGTCTCATGCTGGTTTCTGAAAATTCGCTTACGCCAATCTCACACTCCTCTTCTTGTCCAGCTTCAGAACGGCGCCGGTTTCCCAGGCGGGTTCGGCTTTGGGGTCGGTGAGTTTTTCGCCGTTGAGCTGGATGCTGCCGCCTTGGACGAGGCGGCGGACATCACCACCTGAGACGGTCTGCTCAAAGACGGAGAGGTAGGCATGCTGAACCACGCCCAGCACATCGCGGCGATCCGCCAGAGTGAGCAGGGGCAGCTCCACATTGGCGAGATCTTTCTTGCTGAAGCGCAGGTCCCAGTCGTCGCGGCATTCCTGGGCAGCAGCGGCACTGTGGTAAACGGCCACGCATTTGCCTGCCAGGGCTTTCTTGGCTTCCATCGGGTGCATCGTTGCATCCAGTTCTTCGCCGAGGACGAGCAGGTAGTACTTTGCCATGAGCTCGTCCGGGATGCTCATGAGTTTGCCGAACATCTCCTTCGGCGCATCCGTCAGGCCCACGTAGTTGCCCAGGGACTTGGACATCTTTTTCACGCCATCCAGACCTTCCAGCAGGGGCAGGGTCATGCAGATCTGTGGCTCCATGCCTTCTTCCTTTTGCAGGTCGCGGCCTACCAAAATGTTAAACAACTGGTCGCTGCCGCCGATCTCCACGTCGGACCGCACCACCACGCTGTCCCAGCCTTGCATGATGGGGTATTGGATTTCGTGCAGGCGCACCTCGGTGCCATTGGCCACGCGGTTTTTGAAATCTTCACGCTGAAGCATCTGTTGCAGGGTGACGCGGGCATTCAGTTTGATGACTTCCATGAAGGGCATCTCTTTGAACCAGTTGCCGTTGAAGACGACTTCCGTCTTGTCCTTGTCCAGGACGAGGAAGGCCTGGTCGGTGTAGGTCTTGGCATTCGCCAGAACTTCGTCGTAAGTCAGCGGCGGGCGTGTGGTGGAGCGGCCGCTGGGGTCGCCGATCATGGCGGTGAAGTCGCCGATGATGAGCACAATCTGATGCCCGAGATCCTGAAACTGACGCAGTTTTCTCAAGGCGACGGCATGCCCCAGGTGGATGTCTGGAGACGTGGGGTCCACACCCAGCTTGATGCGCAGGGGTTTGCCTTTGGCCAGTTTCGCCGCGAGTTCTTTCTCACTGTGGATCGTCACAGTGCCGCGCTTGAGGATTTCGAGTTGTTCAGGAACAGAGAGCATGATGGAAAACGGAAGGATGCCGGGGTGACAGCATGTCGAATGCCGGGCAAATGACAAATGCCCAAAGCAGAAGTTGCTGCTTTTCACCTTCACAGGGTTGGACGCAAGAAATCAAGGAGCCACATCCAAGGCCGTGAGATTCCAATAAGGGCTGTTTTCTAGAGGAATGACAGGTGGGATGATGTATTTCTGCGGCCTCATGTGTTGCAAACGTCCCTTGTTTCTACTGGCCCTTGGTTTCTGTGCGCCCTTGTTTGGGGCTTTGGAGCTCCAGGTCTCCCCTGTCCTATCTGTGCCACAGGCCTTGCAACAGGTGCGCGAGATGCGCCTGGCTGGCAACCAGGAGCCTGTCACGCTGCGCCTGCCCGGTGGGATCACGGAACTCACCCAGCCCATCGTTTTAGAAGCTCCCCATTCCCACCTCACCATCACAGGCACGAAAGCCACACTCATCGGTGCCCCGCTGGTTACGGATTGGCAGCCCCATGAGGGCCAGATCTTGCGCGCAGATGTTTCGAAGCTGGTCCCCAAAGGCTTTTTGCCCAAACAACTGCTCTTCGGCGGCCAGCGCCAAATTTTGGCCCGTTACCCGAACTTTGAGGAGGCGGATCCCCTTTACGGTGGCTGGGCCTTTGTGGCGGACTTTCCACAGGCTGGGGCACCTGAAGGACATCAGTGGAAACGTCATCTTTATGTCAAACCTACCGACATCCGAAAATGGGCTCACCCAGAGGATGTGGAGTTGGATATTTTTGCCCAATACGGCTGGTGGAATTTCATCGAGCCCATCCAGTCTGTGGACTCTCAAACGGGCCTGCTCACCCTCAAGAAAGATTGCAGCTATGACCTGCATCCGCATAACCGCTACCACTTCCAAAATGCCCTGGAGGAACTGGATGCGCCAGGCGAATGGTTTTATGACAAGCACACGGGCACGCTATACTTTTGGCCTCCTCAGCCCCTAGCAGATCAGGAAGTTCGCCTGCCCCTCCTGGAGAGTTTTTTCAAGGTCAAAACGGGCGCTAAAAACATCACCTTGAGCGGCCTCACCCTCACTGGTTGCCACGGCTCCGCCATCACGATGGATGGCGCGGAAGATTGCCGCGTGGAGCGCTGCACCCTTACCCAGGTGGGGGCCTTCAGTGGTAGCGGCATCACCGTGAGCACGGGTAAGAATGTGCGCTTATCTCGCAATGAAATCAGCTACACAGGTAGCAATGGCATCAGCCTCAGTGGGGGAGATGGCAAAACGCTGACAGGTCCCGGTCACGTGGCGGAAGACAATCACATCCACCACATCGGCGTGTTCAATAAGAACGCTTGCGGCATTGCCCTCAACGGTGTGGACCACACGGCGGCGCATAACCACATCCATGACGGCCCACGAATGGGCGTGCAGATGAGTGGGAACAATCTCATCGTGGAGTACAACCATCTGCATCATCTGGTGCTGGAGACCCAGGACGGCGGTGCCATCTACACGGGCGGGCGGGACTGGATCAGCAGCCGGGGTAGCAAGTGGCGGTATAACTTGATCCATGACATCGTCGGTTGTGGTCAGGAGGCGGGCGGTCTGAAACATCCCTGGTTCACCTTTGGGCTCTATCCCGATGATAACAGCGGCGGGCTGGACATCATCGGCAACATCGTTTTCCGGGTGGCCCACACCCCCATTCACATGCACAACGCCCGCGACTGCGTGGTGGAAAACAACGTCTTCGCCCTCGGTGGTAAGTTCCAGTTTGATCTCCATGGTTGGACAAAAACCATGCGGTTTTATGACAGTCACTACCCCACCATGGTGAAGGGCTACGAATCCGTCATGGGCCAGCCGGCGTGGAAAAACATGCGCAACATGGATCTCCACCCGAAGGATGCCATCCGTGAAGACGGCACCATGATGAGCGGCAATGTGTTTCGGCATAACATCATGTTAGGCGATACGCCCGGCGTGAAGTATGGCGATGTCCGTCATGCCTCCCCCCAGTGGAACTCGATTGATTATAACCTCGCCTGGAATGGCGGGCATCCCATCGTCACAGGCATCAATCAAGTAGGCCCAGACAAGGGCGAGCCGCTGGTGGTGGAAAACTTCGATCAAGCTCCAGCGGGTAAAACTCCGAAAGGCTGGGGTTTTAACCATCGGCCTAACCCAGAGGTACAACTCCTCGTGGCTGAAGGGGCCCTGCGTGTGGACTGCGCTTTGGGGAAAGATCCCAAGAATCCCAAAAGCGTCTTTCATGGCCCAGATGTGCCTATCCAACCCGGAGCTGCCTATCGGGTGAAACTGCGTGTCAGATCCACCGAGCCGAGTGCCAAAATGAGCCTCGCCCTGGCTTCGTTTAAGAATGGAGAGGGCTACTGGCAGACCGGCAGCACCAGCATCGTCGCGACGAGCGAATGGCAGGAAGTGGAGGCCACGGGTCGCATGCTGCGTGAAAATGAAACTGGCTGGAAACCCTGGATGAAAGCCTTCTGGCTGCGCGTGGACTGCCATGAACCTCAAGGCCAGATCTTCCTGGATGACATCCGCATCACCGAGGCAGAACCGCTGGATGAATGGACCGCCTGGCAGTCTGCGGGGTGGGATAAACACAGCCTCGTGGCTGATCCCCAGTTTGTGGACTGGAAGAACGATGACTGGCGCCTGAAGCCTGAATCCCCTGCCTTCAAGCTCGGTTTCAAAGCCATCCCGGTGGAAAAGATCGGCGTGCGCAAGGAGTAGCGAAGAGCCAAACAGTCATTGCCGAAGAATCTCCCGCGCTGCATAGCATCCCATGCACTACTTTATCACCGGCACCGATACCGACGCTGGCAAAACCTACGTCACCTGCTTGCTCATTGAGGCTCTGCGTCGTGAAGGGCATGCCGCCGTGGGCTACAAGCCGCTGGCCTGTGGTGACCGCATGGATGCCCACGCCCTGCGGCAGGCTAGCGAAGAAGTGCTATCTCTGGAGGAAGTGAATCCCGTCTATCTCAAGGTGCCTGCCTCTCCGTTTGCCGCTGGACTGCTGGAAAACAAAAAAGTGGATGTGGAGGCCGCCAAACAGGGGTTTTTCTCCTTAGCCGCCCGGTTTTCTCAGGTGCTGGTGGAGGGGGCTGGGGGCTGGGAAGTGCCATTGACAGAGAAACTGAGCATGGCGGATCTTGCTGGCGAGATGTCCATTCCCATCATCGTCGTGGTGAATAATAAATTAGGCTGCCTCAACCACACGATTTTGACGGTTAAAAATATCCAAGCTCGTGGCCTAACCTGCGCGGGCATCATCCTGAATAATACCCACGATGAAAGGGACCTAGCGAGCATTTCTAACCGCATGGTTCTGGCGCAATTCTTAAGTGTACCCGTCCTTGCGGAGATCATGCATGGTGAGTCTCAGATGGACTGGCCAGCAGATTTACCCTTATAAAGACTGTCACGATTGATTAAATTTGGGGTAATTACCTGGGGGGCTTGTGCCGAAATGCTTGATTTCCCGGTTGCCGTCCCGATGATGCCACCCTTTTATCCCATCGCCCAACCACGATGAAATTTGCCATTTTCGGAGACATTCATGCCAACCTGGAGGCCCTGCAGACCGTTCTGTGGGATGCCCAGGAGCAGGGCTGTGCCAACTACGTCTGCCTCGGTGACATCGTCGGTTATGCCGCGAATCCTGTGGAATGTCTGGAAACGGTGCGCCAGATGGGGTGTCCCGTCGTGCGTGGAAATCATGACGAAGGCGCGGCCAGTGAAAGCCACCTGGATGAGCTAAATCCCCTGGCCCAAGCGGCTCTGTTGTGGACACGTCAGCAGTTGAATGACGATCAACGTCAATGGCTACGTGAGCTGAAACTGGTGCGCCAGGTGCGGGATTTCACCATCGTCCACTCCACGCTAGATTCTCCGGGAGCCTGGGGCTACGTGACCAATCGTTTTGATGCGATGGCCAGCTTCAGCTACCAGTTTACCCAGGTCTGCTTTTACGGTCACACCCATGTGCCGCGCATTTTTGAAAAGGATGATTCCGTGCGCGCTGCCCGTGGCAATGATGTCACTCTCCAGCGTGGCGTGAAGTATTTCGTCAATGTCGGCAGTGTGGGCCAGCCCCGAGATGGAGACTGGCGTGCCGCCTATGCCATCTATGATGTGCAGGCGCAGACCATTTCCATCCGCCGCCTGGAGTATGACATCCAGACCGCGCAGGATAAGATCCGTGCCGCCGGGTTGCCCTCTCTGCTGGCTGAGCGTCTGTCTTTGGGCAAATAAATGAGCGCGTCTGGGCTGCCTTCCTTGGCTGGTTTTCGGTCGGTCATGATCGTCAAACCTAGCTCGCTGGGAGACATCGTCCACACGCTCCCCGCCGTGCAGGCCATCCGGCAGGCTTACCCACATTTGTCCATGCGCTGGCTGGCGAATACGGAATGGACACCGCTGCTCCAAGGCTCCCCCTTGTTGGACGAAGTCATCCCCTTCCCGCGTAAGCAGTTCCGTGGGCTCGGTGGATTATTCAAACTCCATGCTTGGACTCGTCAATGGCGCTCCTTGTCTCGGGAAGCGCCGGAGATCGTACTGGATTTTCAGGGTCTTTTTCGCAGTGGCTACATCGCACGTTCACGCGGTTCACGACCTGTCGTGGGCCTCTCGGATTCCCGAGAAGGTGCCCGTTTTTTTCATGATCACGTAGTGCCGGTGGATGCAGCGGCCCATGCGGTGGATCGTTACCTCACCCTGCCGCGCGCCTTTGGTATCCCGGTGGAGGCTGAGAGCCTGACTTTCCCCTTGGCCCATGGACAAAAACCCGTGGGATGGCCAGATCGAGAGGATTTGATCGTCCTACACCCCTGGTCACGGGGGGAGGGAAAGTCGCTGTCACCAGAGGTCGTCCAGGCCCTGTGTGAGGCCTTGGCTCCTCGGCCCGTGGTGCTGGTGGGCATGTCTCAGGGGGCAGCCATTCCGCGAGGTGCTCATGTGGTGGATTTCAGCAATCGCACCTCGTTAGCAGAGCTCATCTGGAGCCTGCGCCAGGCGCAGTGCGTCATCAGTGTGGACAGTGGCCCCATGCACATGGCGGCCGCAGTGAATGATCGCACGCTGGGCATCCATACCTGGAGCGATCCGCGCCAAGTGGGCCCCTACAACCCACGCGCGTGGGTGTGGAAAGCTGGCCGAGTAGCACGGCGTCACACCTTAACCGCAGAGGAATGTACCACCAGTCGTCAGGTGACCCTGGCAGATGTACCCCCAATTGCCGCCTTCGTCAGGAACTTCGGCGAGTAAGCATTGACAACCCAGGGCTGATTTCTAAACTCGACTTTGTAATTCAAACTGCACACGGGACCTGGAGGTTTACACTCAATGAGGAACGACGAATCTGAAGAGCCGAGGCGCGGCAGCCCAGCGCTGCACTCCGAAAAGATCATGACGGACCGGAAAATTTTCTTTCTGGACCTCAAAGAAAATGAACGGGGTCGCGTGATCAAAATCACCGAAGACGTCCGTGGCCGTCGGGATACCATCATGCTGCCCCTGGAGGCTGCCGATGAATTTCTCGATGCCCTTCAGCGCATCCTCGAAGTCGAACGCGACCTTCAGTAGCTCCTCGGCTCCAGGTCCCCTTCCCCCGCGACCTCATGACGGAGGAAGAAATCTTCCATGCCCTGCTCACTCAGGATGACCCTGAGGCCAGGCAGCATGTGCTTGAGGAACATTGCCAGCACGATCCCCTGCTGCGGCGGCGGGTCGAGGCCTTGCTGGATTCGCTGAAGACAGCGAACTTCATGCGCGTGCATTTGGAGCCGCCAACGGTGGTCAAAAACGCCATGGCGGAGAGTCAATCCATCGGCCCGTACAAGTTACTCCAGCAGATCGGAGAAGGGGGTTTTGGCACCGTCTGGATGGCGGAACAAACCCAGCCCGTGCAGCGGCGTGTGGCCCTGAAGATCATCAAGGCCGGCATGGATACCAAGGAGGTCATCGCCCGTTTTGAGCAGGAGCGTCAGGCCCTCGCGCTGATGGATCACCCAAACATCGCGCGGGTGCTGGATGCGGGTGCGACTGAAACCGGGCGTCCCTTTTTTGTCATGGAATTGGTTCGCGGCGTGCCCGTGACGAGGTTTTGTGATGAGCACCTGCTCAACCCAGAGGCGCGGCTTGCTCTCTTCATCCAGGTCTGCAGGGCGGTGCAGCATGCTCACATGAAGGGCGTCATTCATCGCGACCTGAAGCCCTCGAACATCCTCGTCACTCTCCATGACGGCGTGCCCGTGCCGAAGGTCATTGACTTCGGCGTGGCGAAGGCCATGCAGCAGCGCCTCACGGACAAGACGCTCTTCACGCACTTCGAGCAGATGGTGGGCACCCCCCTCTACATGGCCCCCGAGCAGGCGGAACTCAGCGGGCTGGACATTGATACCCGCTGTGACATCTACGCGCTCGGCGTGCTGCTCTATGAACTCCTCACGGGTTACACCCCGTTCAGCCAGGACGAACTGATGAAGGCCGGGTTTGATGAAATGCGCCGCCTCATTCGCGAACGTGAACCGAAGAAACCTTCCACCCTTTTGAAGACGCTGGCCGCAGCCACCGTCAGCACCGTGGCCAGCCATCGCCAGAGCGAGGCGCCCAAGCTCATCGGCCTGCTGAAGGGCGACCTCGACTGGATCGTCATGAAGGCCATGGAAAAGGACCGCCGCCGCCGTTATGACACGGCCAGCGCCTTGGCGGATGATCTCCAGCGCCATCTCGATCACGAGCCCGTCCTCGCCCGTCCACCAAGCACGATCTACCGCCTGCATAAGCTGATGCAGAAAAACCGGGCGGCCTTCATCACCGTCACCTTGGTCGCCTTGTCTCTACTCGTGGGGCTAGCGATCTCCACCACGCTTTATGTGAGGCTGAAGGTTGAAAAAGCCCAGCGCGCCGTGGAGGCAGCCCAGTTTGCCATCATGAGCGGTGAGGATGAGTGGATCACCGCCGCCATCCGTGAATGCACCGCCGCTGGTGTGCCCCAGGCCTTCATCGGCCTGCTGGAGGGGGAACAGCACTTGATTCAAGGCCGGGTGGAGGATGCCATCCATACGCTTGAGGACCTTGTTCGTGAAGCCCCCCAGAGCATCCCTGCGCGTGCCCTCCTAGCCACCGCGCATGATTTGGCGGATGACACCCGCAGCTACCATCGGGTGATGGCCACGCTGGCGGATGCCAAGCCGAAAGAGCGCGAGGATTACCTCATTCTCGGTCACGCTCTCAGCCACAGTGAGGATGCGAAGGAACGCCAGCAGGGGGTCGAGTTCATGGCTCACGCCATTCATCAAATGAGGGATTCGCCCATGGCGCGGGTGCTCCTAGCGGAGGCCCGCACCCGACTCGCCCTTCACAGCCACAGCCTGGAGGAAATCCAGGAAGCGATCGCCGACATCAATGCCGCCCGTGGCTGGCAGCGCCACGGCATCGCCGTGCTCGCCATCAGCTCCTGGGCCTATGCCGTGGGGGCGAAGATCGCTTCTGAAAAAGACCGGGCTGATCTACGCCAGTCCTGGCTGGCAGTCGCCCAAACGGATGGGGAACAACTGGCCACCTTCACCAGCTACTACGCGGAAAAATACCTGAAACTGCAGAAAGCCATCTTTGCCGATTTGGGCGTGAAGTGATGTGAATGAAAATGAGTTAGGCGGATGCAGCATCACGCGAGTTTCAGCGTCGTGTTTGCCTGACACAGTTCATCATGAATGATGCGCAAGGCATCGGCAGTGGGATGGACATGGCTGCTGCCCAGGCGTTCCAGAAAACGGCAGGCGGCATACCCCTGGGCCTTGGCTTCATAGGCAGCGATCCAGCGATGGCGGGCGGGCAGGTGCTCAGGCTTCACCGGCCAGTAACCGGGCCGGGGGCGAATGTGCTCGCGGATACCGATGCGCCAGGGTTTGGGGCTGAGGCGCGCACGGAAGCAGTGCTGATTGCGGCACATGCGGACGTAGATCGGGTCCGCATCCAGCGCTTCAAAGAAGTGCTGAACCACCTCATCGCGCGCGCCGAAGGTGGTGTGCATGACCAGAACGCGCAGTCCTTTGGGGGTCTCATAAACCCTCAGATGCCAGTCCGGGTGCTGGCGAGAAAACTGGTGGATGCGCTGGTGGGCGCGTTCGCGAGGGCCGCCTGTGGCTTTTTCATACAGGCGGAAAAGAAGCAGCGCCAGAGGTGAGCCGACCACCAAGGCGATCAACAGGCTGATCACGGTCACTTTGATGGAGCCTTGCCAGAGACCCAGCGCGGTGGCGACGGCCACCAGGGTAAGATAAACGGAGCAGCTCAATTTCAGCGGTACACTCTGGCCAAAGTCCACATCGGCAAAGAGTACGTCAGGGGTATTCAGGCAGCGCGCACCGTACAGATTCCGGGTGATGACCGCCTCCCCATGACGGGCCAGGATTTCCTCGCGGATGGGCACACCCTCTGCGCCGTTGTAGGCCATCTTGGGTTCGTATTTTTCCACCATCTCGCCGGCGGCGATTTCCTTCAGGGCCGCCTTGGCCCGTTCATCAGCATGGGCCTGGGCCTCTTCCTGGCTGATGTCGGACCAGCCAAATCGGCGCACGGTGACCTGACGGTCATCAAGACGTGCTTTGATTCGGCCCTCGGCCCAGAATTCAGGGACAATCATCCTGCGACCATGAAAGGGCGCATTGTGGCTGTCAAAACATCATTCCTTTGCACCCGGCGCGCTTTGCAGGCAAACATGGGCGTATTCTTCTGCTGGATTTTCCTTGCCGCCGCCTTCCAGGCGCACAGGAGTGTCGGCGCCCTATTTCAACCATGTCCCAACCTACCCTCACTCTCGGCACTCGCGGCAGCGAACTGGCACTCACGCAGACCCGCATGGTCACGGACGACCTGCAGGCGGCGCATGCGAATCTGCAGGTGGTGCGCCAGATCATCCAGACCAGTGGGGACAAGCGCCAGGACCTGCGTTTTTCTGAATTCAACGCGGTGGCCCATGTGGACAAAGGCATCTTCATCAAGGAACTCGAGATTGCCCTGGAGAACAGCGAGATTGATGCCGCCGTGCACAGCCTGAAGGATGTGCCTTCGGATCTGGCGGCGGGTTTTGTCATCGCCGCTGTACTGCCTCGCGCGCCGATTGAGGATGTGCTGATCACTCGGGAGGCCTGCACTTTGGAAACACTGCCCAAGGGGGCCCGTGTGGGCACCAGCAGCGTGCGTCGCGCGGCCCAGCTCAAGTGGCTGCGGCCGGATGTGGAGATCGTCGAGATTCGCGGCAATGTGCCGACTCGCGTTAAAAAAGTTCTCGGCGAACAGCCTCTGGATGCCGTGCTGCTAGCCGCTGCCGGTTTGATCCGCCTAGGCCTCATGGAAGGCAGCCAGATTCAGATCGAAGGTCACACCCTCAGCGCCTTGACGCTGGATCCCGTGACCTTTTTACCCGCTGCAGGGCAGGGGGCCATCGCCATTGAATGCCGTGCCGGCGATGAAACCTCCATCCAGGCCGTGCGGGCCCTGAACCATGCCGAAACAGAGGCCCGCGTAACCGTGGAGCGCGAGTTCCTCCGTCTGCTAGGGGCAGGCTGCCAGACCCCTGTCGGTGCCCATACTTGGATCAGTGGGGACCAGCTCACCATGGCGGTGCGGGTTTTTAACGAAGCGGATCTATCCGTGGCACCCGTGGAACTGGAGGCCACCGGCCCCGTGTCAGATCCTAAAGCTCTCGCTGCCACCTTGGCCAAGCAAGTGCTTGGCTGAGCGATCAGTGAATGATCTGCACTTCATCCCCCACGCGGACGAGGCTGAAGAACTTCTTCGCCTTGTCATACGGCAGGCGGATGCAGCCGTGGGAGGCTGGCCGCCCGGTCACGTAGCCGCTGTGCAGGCCGATGGCGCTGCAATTCAGTCGCATGAAAAAGGGCATGGAGACATGGTAAAGCGTGGAGGTCCAGGCCCGGTGCTTATCGGTGATCACATAACGGCCAGCAGGGGTGGAGAAACCCTCGCGTCCTGTGGAGACGAGACAGGTATCTATGACCTGCCCTTCCTGCGTGACCCAGGCGCGCTGTTTGCTCAGGTCCACCGTCACCAAGATCTGCGGTTCAGACTCAGGCTGGCGACCTAAAATGATGCGCATGAGAAACAGGTAACCCTGAGTGGCAGCAAAGTTGATGGGGTAACGTTTGTACCGTGTGGTGCAGTAACTCGTCTTGGCCCCTGCACGCAGCAGTTCCGCCGCGCCTTCCACATCCCCTCGGGCGGCACAGGCGATGAGCGGTGTCACCCCTCGGTCATTTTCCAGCGAGTGTTTGAGGTCCTTGATCATGACGCGATCCAGCACCGCTTTTGAAACCGGACTGGCGAAACGTGTGTTCGGATCTGCCCCAGCCGCCGTTAAGCTGCGCAAGATGTCCACCCCACGGCGTAGGGACGCGAGCGCGATGGGCGGCTGCTTTTCAAACCCGGGCTGCAAGGCATCGGCCCCGCCATAAAGCAGCGCGCGGACGCTGCTACCTGACATGTGGCGGATGGCTGCGCAGAGCGCTGTATCACCGCCCGGACTGAGTTCATTGGCATTGGCTCCCTGGGAGATGAGCTGGCTGATCCACTCGGCATCATCGTTTAAAACCGCGTAGTGAAGCAGGGGCAGACCGCCGAGGTCAGGGATTTCCGTCCGCAGACGCTCATTCACATCGTCCACCAGCGGCTGCCATTGCCAGGGAGGTAGGGCAGACTTTGGAGCTGGAGCTGGGGAAGGGACCGGGGCAATCTTCGGTGCGGGCTTTTCCACGGCCGGTTCCAATGCAGCCACTGGGACGGCAGCGGCGGTTTTTTGGGGAGGCGGCTGCGGGGTCGGAAAGCTGTTTTGCAGTACTTTCTTTTCCGGGCTGGGAGTCTGATTCAGAGCCTCTAGCGCCTGCTCAGTTTTGAGATCCGGTTGGCTCAAGATCACAATCATCCCGCCGCCGACAGCCGTTCCGACAAAAGCCGGAAGGACCCAGGCGAAAAGACTTTGAATCCAACTGGATTTTCCAATCATCGAGGCGCAATGCTTAGCAGCCTGTCGCGTACTGTCGAACGACGTTTCACAGAAGTGCACATGCTGCCATTTCTGCTACGCAAAAACGACTCCACAGTTACTCAATTTCTCGCTTCGATTTTAACAGTTATGAAGAGCACGGATATTCGGATCACTCAGGCGCAAGTTTACTTTTTACCCGTCACCATGCGGGTGCCGCTGAAGTTTGGGCCGGAGACCGTCACCAGCACCGTGTGCCTTCGCACTCAAGTCACTGTGGAGGATCGGAACGGCCGCTCTGCTACGGGTTGGGGAGAGACACCACTCAGCGTTTCGTGGGTCTGGCCAAGCACCCTGGCGGTGGCAGAGCGCGCCCGCCGCATGGAGGCCTTTTCCATCCAGCTCGCCAGCCGCTTGGTGCAGTCGGGCCTAGTGGGGCACCCGATGGAGATCGGGCAGGATTTCATCCATGGCCCCTTGGCCGAAACGCTGGCCGCCGCCAATGCCGCCGCCGGGAGCCCGGAGATGCCCTATCTGGGATCTCTGGTGGCCTTCAGTGCCTTCGACATCGCCACTCACGATGCCTATGGCAACCTCCTGGGCCGTGACATTTACGAGACCTACAACGCCGAGTTCATGAACCGCGATCTCTCGGCTTTCCTGGAGCCAGAAGCCGATAGCAACGTCAGCTTCGCAGGCCGTTACCCGGCCGATTTCTTGGTCAAAGAAGCCCCGAAAGTTTTGCCCGTGTGGCACCTCGTCGGCGGTGTGGATGCGCTGGAAACGGCGGACCTCACGGGCAGCGAGCCGAAGGATGAGCACCCGCTGCTCCTGGCCGACTGGATCCAGCGCGATGGCCTGAAATGCCTGAAGGTGAAGCTGCGCGGCACCGATGCCGCCTGGGACTATGAGCGGATGGTGCGCGTGGGCCGCATCGGCCTGACCCATGGGGTGAAATGGCTGAGCGCGGACTTCAACTGCACCGTCAAAGACCCCGCTTACGTCAATGACATCACGGACCGTCTCCTGGCCGATGAGCCCGAGCTGTATGCCCGCACGCTGTATGTGGAGCAACCTTTCCCTTACGACCTCGAAGCGCACCAGATTGACGTGCGCAGTGTCTCCGCCCGCAAACCGCTGTTCCTGGATGAAAGCGCGCATGACTGGGAATTCGTCCGCCTGGGCCGCCGTTTAGGCTGGTCGGGCGTGGCTTTGAAGACCTGCAAGACCCAGACCGGCGCGCTTCTCAGCCTCTGCTGGGCCAAGGCCCACGGCATGCCGCTCATGGTGCAGGATCTCACGAACCCCATGCTGGCCATCATCCCGCACGTGCGCCTCGCTGCCCATGCAGGCACGATCCAGGGCGTGGAGTGCAATGCCATGCAGTTCTACCCGGATGCCTCCGTGGTGGAGGAAAAAATCCACCCCGGCCTCTACCGTCGTCGTGGGGGCGTGGTGGACTTCAGCACGCTCAGCGGCAGCGGGTTCGGCTACCGGGTGGAGGAGATCGCCCGCCAGCTCCCCGCTCCGGCGGTGGCCTGATCAGGCCTCCTCTTTCTTCATCCGCTTGCTCACATCCAGCTCGATGGGGCCGTACTTTTGCTCATAGGCCTGCAGGGTCTGGGTGAGGTGTGCCCACAGTCGCTTGGCACCATCGTAGGAGGTGACCACGCGACTGACGATCTTGGCCTCTTCTTCCACCATCGGGCCAAAGGCATTCAGGTTGAGACCGAAGTCAAAGATGACCTCATTGGGCGTCGCGAACAGGCGCGTCACATTGGAGTACACCGCCTCGGCAGGCGGCGTGATTTTGGCCGGGGCAGGGGACTCGGGGCCGACGATTTTGACAGGGTTGGACATAGTTGGTTAGGGCTGAGTTGGAGAAAGTAGGCGTCCGGGGTGCGCATACACGTTCATGGTCTCCCCCCGGAGAAAGCCGATCAAAGTCTGGCCTGAATCGCGCGCAAAGTCCACCGCCAGACTGCTGGGCGCAGAAATCGCCGCTAGGATGGGGATGCCGCCAGCGAGGGCCTTTTGCATGATCTCAAAAGAAACCCGCCCGCTGACTAACAAAATGTGCTGCGAGAGCGGCAGCAAGTTCCGCTGCAGCGCGTAGCCCAGCACCTTGTCCAGGGCATTGTGGCGCCCCACATCCTCCCGCAGCACGATGAGGTTTCCCTCCAGATCAAAAAGCGCACTCGCATGCAGCCCGCCCGTCTTGGAAAAAGTCTCCTGCGCAGCGCGGAGCTTGGCGGGCAGTTGGGAGATCAGTTCCTGGCTGACTTGTGGAGCGGAGTGTTCAGTGTTCTGTTTACAGTGTTCAGTATTCAGAGGCGCTGCTTCGGGGACTGAAGACTGAACACTGGACACTGAACACTGGTCCCCGGCGAGCGGCGTGAATTTCTGAAACACGGACTCAATGCTCGTCTTGCCACACAGACCACAGCTCGAGGCGCTGAAGACATGGCGGGTCAGCGATTCCCAGTTCACCACGGCCCCGCCCAGCAGCACGTCCACGATGTTACCGAATTCGTTGTTCACGCTCGGGCACTGGGAGATTTCCAGGATGTCGCGGGCTCGGGTGACGACGCCTTCCGTGACCAGAAACCCGGCCACCAGCTCTTCATCATGCCCTGGTGTGCGCATCACCACGGCCACGCTGCGGCCCTCCACGCGGATCTCCAGTGGTTCTTCCCGCGCCACCACATCCTCCCGAGTCACCGCCGCCTGGCCTAACTGGAGGTGTGTCAGTTCAAGGGTGGCGATCTCACTCATGACGTGGTTTCCACCAGATCCGCGCTGACGAGACCCTGGGTCACATGGCGGGGCTCGGCAATCAGGCGCACCAGTTTGTCGAAGATCTCGCGGCCTTTGATGATCTCAATCTCCACCCGCAGGAAGTAGATGGGGATGTCCCCAGGCGGCAGTTTGGGGAAGCGTACAAAGTCCTTCTCAGTGGTTAGGATGGCATGGGCATCGGCCTTTTCACAACGTTCGATGAACTGCGTGATGTCCTTTTCCTGGAAGCGATGGTGATCCGTAAACCGGGCCACCCAATGCACCTTCGCACCCAGCTTCCGCAGCCCGTTTTCAAAACTCTCCGGCACCGCGATCCCGGACAACGCGCCCACGTATTTGCCACGAAAGGTGTCCAGCGGCAGGCGCTCACCCGTGTGGATGTGCTCAAAGTGCACGGGCCGGTGGCGACACTCGATGATCTCGGCCACCGGGTTGTACTTGCGGATTTGCTCGATGATTTCGCCACTGTCGCCATCGGACTTGGTCAGGAAGATGTAGCTGGCGCGCCGCAGGCTGGAGGGAGGCTCGCGCAGGGTGCCGCGCGGCAGCATGTAGCCTGTGCCAAAAGGGGCCGTCTTATCCACCAGCACGATGTCATGGCGATGCTTCAGCTTCAGGTATTGCAGGCCATCGTCCAGGATGAGCACATCCGCGCCGAATTTGCGGATGGCATGGGCCCCCGCCTTCACGCGGTTGCGGTCCACCACCACCGGCACGCCCTTGCAGTTTTGCGCCAGCATGAAGGGCTCATCCCCCGCCACGTAGGAATCCAGCAGCACCTTTTCACCATCGGAGACCACACGCGGCAGCAGCTCGCGCGGTTTGCGGGCCAGGCCCAGCTTCGCGGCGATGCGCCAGCTCAGCGGGATTTTGCGCTGGCGTTTGCTCTTGTAGCCTCGGCTCAGGATGGCCACGCGCCGTCCTTGGGCCAGCAGCGCCTTGGAAAACAGCTCCACCACCGGCGTCTTGCCCGTGCCGCCCACCGTGATGTTGCCAATGCTGATCACCGGCACGCCCAGGTGGTGATCGTGAATGAAACGCTCGCGATAAAGAAACAACCGCAGCCGCACCGCCCCCTTGTAGATGCCCGAGAGAAACCAGAACACCATCCGCAAAAAAGTCGCCCTCATGCCACGACGATTGTGGATGATGACATCAATGATGAATTGTTCGAGATCTTCGAGAGTGTCCTTCATCCGGTGGGCGAGGGGAACAGGTAGAGCGGGAGGGGCGGATGCTCAAGTACAGTAGTCATCAGTCTCTGAATGATGAGTTTTAGATTCCGCTGCTGGAGGAGATGGATGACGAACTTACCTGCGGCTAACCAGCAAGGGAGGAAAGCAGGTCTTTACGGGTGCGGTGGATGAATTATGTTGGAGGCATGAGCACCCTCACAGCGATACTCAATCCATCGCCCGACGGAACGTTGCATTTGCCCTTGCCGGCAGGATGGCGACCTCAGCAGGCTGTACGGGTCAAAGCTGTCTTGGAGCCAGTTCAAGACAATGAGGGAGAGACGGAAGAATCTGCGAGCCTGAAGGGATTTGGCTGTTTGCGAGGCCTGATATGGATGGCTCCCGATTTTGATGAGCCACTGGAGGATTTTGAGGAGTATTCTGCATGAAGCTTCTGATTGATACTCATGCCTTATTGTGGTTTTGCGAAGGCCACTCCTCGCTCAGCGCAAAAGCACGTGCCGCCATGGAAGATGAAAACAACGAGCGTTACGTTAGCTATGCCTCAGCCTGGGAAGTCGCTATTAAAGTGAGCCTTGGGAAACTCCATCTTAAACTGGATTATGACATTCTATTTTCGCAGGTGGTGCAGGCCAATGGATTCCAAATGATAGGCCAGGATTTAGGACACTATCAGGCGTTGATCGCCATGCCAAAACACCATGGTGATCCTTTTGACCGGTTGCTGATCGCGCAGGCTCAGGTGGAGGGTATGACTATCCTAAGCTGTGACAGAAACTTTGCGGCTTATGGAGTGCCGCTTCTTTGGTGGCGGAGTGACTTCCGATTGGTAGAGAAGAAGCACGCCTTTTAGGGCTGGGGAACTTTATAAACAAGACTGATGTGCATTGGATTCCCTCTGCTAAAGAACTCTCATTTGCATTTTAAAAGATGGTCTCTTCCCGATAAAGTAGAATATGAGTTCCATTCGGAATCCCCAAGAAAAGAAGCGGCTCAGTTATAACCGCGATCATTACAACCGTAATGGGGAAAACAACAAGAGCTGGCGCAAGAAGAAGCCGTTGAAGAAACGGAGTTCCCGCAAATCATTTCGAAAGACGTCGAATGACCTCGTGAAGGTCGTCGCAGATGGAAATGATGCTCCGGTGAATGCTGCCAAAAAACTTGGGGATCTTTGTCAGAGTAAAGTTCTCGATTGGGGATCCATTCACTTGCGTGAATTTGTAACGAATCGCAAGGAGATGCGACAGGAGCGCAGTCAGTCCGACAAGTAACAGAATAAACTGGGCAGCCGACGGAGGAAGAAGTCTTCCGAGAGGCAGACTTTTGCGGCTAGTGACTGTTATTATTCGAGATCTTTGAAATCAGCCTTTCCCACAACATCACTCGGAGAGTGATGACTACTGTACTAATACCTCCGCACCACGGTATCCGCAGGTTCCCGCACCAGATCCTTCTCGGGATAATCCAGGGTGAAATGCAGGCCGCGGCTTTCGTGGCGGCGGATGGCGCATTCGACGATGAGGGAGGCGGTTTCGACGAGGTTGCGCAGTTCTAGGAGTTCGCTGGTGATGCGGAAGTTCCAGTAAAACTCCTGCACCTCGCGCTTCAGGTTGCGCAGACGGGCGGCGGCGCGTTGCAGTCGCTTGGTGGTGCGCAGGATGGAGACGTAGTCCCACATCAGGCGGCGGATCTCGTCCCAGTTGTGGTAGATGACGACGAGCTCGTCATTGTCCACGGCCTCACCACTCTGCCACGGTGGCAGGGTGTAGGTCTGCTCCGCCTCTTTGCCGATGGGCATCTTGCGCAGCATGTGGTCCACGGCGCGGTGGGAGATGACCAGGCACTCGAGCAGGGAATTGCTGGCCAGACGGTTTGCGCCATGCAGGCCCGTGCAGCCTACCTCACCCACGGCGCAGAGGCCACGGATGCGGGTGGCCCCGTTCACATCTGTCACCACGCCCCCGCATTGATAGTGGGCGGCGGGCACCACGGGGATGGACTGCTTGGTGATGTCAATGTCCACCTCCAGGCAGGCTTTGTAGATGTTCGGGAAGTGGCTGAGGATGAACTCCGCCGGGCGGTGGGAGATGTCCAGGTACACGCAGGGGCCGCCGGTGCGCTTGATCTCGCTATCAATAGCGCGGGCGACGATGTCACGCGGGGCCAGGGAGCCGCGCGGATCATACTTGTGCATGAATTCATTGCCCTTGTTGTCAATCAGCCGGGCACCCTCACCCCGCATGGCCTCGGTGATGAGGAAGGAGCGTTTCTGTGGGTGATACAGGCAGGTGGGGTGGAACTGGATGAACTCCATGTTCGCGATGCTGGCCCCGGCGCGCCAGGCCATGGCCACACCGTCGCCCGTGGCGACGCGCGGGTTCGTGGTGTAAAGGTACACACGCCCGCAACCGCCGGTGGAAAGCACGATGCGGTCTGAGCGGAAGGTCTCCACCTCATGGGTGGACTCATTCAGCACGTAAAGCCCGAGGACGCGGTCCTCCGTGACAAAACCCAGCTTCGCCGTGGTGATGAGATCAATGGCGAAGTGGTTTTCGTAGATGGTGATGTTGGGCCGATCCTTCACCGCCGCCAGCAGCTTCTCCGTCAGCTCCCGTCCGGTGGCATCGGCGGCGTGCAAGACCCGGCGCTGCGAGTGGCCGCCCTCGCGGGTGAGGTCAAATTCCAGGTGCCCATCGGAGGCCTCGCGTTGGTCGAAGTCCACGCCCCATTTTACCAGTTCGCCGATGCGGTCCGGCCCTTCGGTGACGATGGTGCGCACCGCCGCCTCATTGCACAGTCCCGCGCCGGCGATGAGGGTATCGCTGACATGCTGCTCGATGCTGTCTTCCTCACTGGTCACGCAGGCGATGCCGCCCTGGGCCCAGTTAGAGTTCGAGTCCAGCGTGCCTCGCTTCGTGATGATGGCCACGTTTCCATGCTCAGAGGCATGCAATGCGGCACTCAGACCACCGGCACCGCTGCCAACAATGATAAAGTCGTAATCAATCACAAAGGGATAAACGGGTTGAAGCCATGCCTCGAGCCCGCGATTTGGAGATCGGCAAAGTTTTCCGGGTTGGAACGGCGCTGCCTCTCGTCAAGAAAGGGCTCCTGACGCCGCTAAACATGGCGAGAATGACAGCTCGCGCCAGCGGGTTGTTAAGGGGGGCAATGCGATGCACTTTTAAAACCGTCCTTGGTTCACCGCTTGAAACATCTGACCCACAGTCTGCACGAGGCGGTTCGCCATCAGGTGTTTACGATAGCCGTTATTCTCCGCTGCCCGACGCTGGGAGTATTCCAGTTCCAGTCTCACTTGGCGGTTTTGGGCCACAAATGCTGCGGAGGCAGGCAACGGATAAAGGAGGCCCGTTTCAGGTAATAACCGGGCAGATTCGGCCTCTAAAATGGCTTTCCAAAGCAACGGCAGACTGGCCATCGATTTTAGGCCTATGTTATGGGTGTTGGGATCCAGACGAAAGAGAGCCAGTGTGGCCTCATCTCGCTCGGCTCGTGGCATGGGCACATGATCGGTGGTGGCGAGGAGCTTTTTCCACGCATTGAGGTAATCCGGATCTAGCTTCACTGCGTGGCGGTAATGTTTGACGGCTTCCGCGTGGTTACCCTGCTGATCACGCAGGTAGCCTAGCAAATAGAATATCTGAGGCTTATTCGGCATTTCCACGGCCAGACGGGTGAAAACTTGGTCAGCGATGTTCTGAGCACGTTTGCCTTTGAAGGCTCCCTCGCAGCCGAAGCAGTGGCTTTCCACGCGGCCAAAGCTGTCTGGCATCAGCTCAAAGGCGCGCCGGTAATACATCTCCGCTTTGGCGAAGTCCCCCAGCTCACTGTAGCGCAAGGCCAAGCGGGACTGGATGCAGTAAGCATCCGCAAAATGGGTGAGGGCCTCCTCATACATGGCCACAGCACGGGACAACAGTCCGGCCTCCCACCAGTCATCCGCATTTTCAGAAATGCGGATAGCCTTCACCGCTCCGCGCATCACCTTGGCTTGGTCAGCATCACCCTTCTTGTCCAGAATGTCTGCGAGGACGGCATAGGCGCGCATGCGGTCGCCCTTGCCCTGTTCGCCATCGCTGGGATCAATAGCGATGGCGGCACGTACAGACTTTTCGGCTTCCTCTAGCCGCCCTTCATTGAGCTGCAATTGGGATTTCCAGATGAGCGGTCTCTCTTGAAAACGATGGGCAGCCTGGAGGGCATCCAGGCGGGTTTCTAAGTCGTCTCCTCCCAGGCTGAGAAGAAGGGCATAAATGGAGTCCTCGTCTGGATGAAGCTGTACGGCTCGCTGGGCGATGCGTCGTGCGACGTCGTTTTTGCCCGTCTCCGCCAAGGCCTTGGCCGCCATCACGAGAAGGGAATTGTCGAATGAGGTCAGTGTCAGATCAGCCAGATCCGTTGCACGCCAGCCGGGAGAAGTATCGAGAAGCTGAACGATCTCCGCGTACCGACCTGCCTGATGATATACCCCGACAAGCGACTCCAAGATGTCCCGCGTCTCGCGCATGGAACGCTCCTGCGATCCCGAATCGGAAGAGCGGACTAGCTGCTCCTTCAAAAAGGTTTCCGCAGCGCTGCTGCGGCCTGCCTTGACCAGTAGCTTCGTCACCGTCCACAGCTCGCTTTCCATTGACGTTTCATCTTCGGGAATCTGGGCATAGGCGGCCAGAGCCCCAGCGACGGCTTCATCCACAAGCTCGGGCCTCTTCAGTAAAAGCCCCAGGCTGAGGAGCCCTTCAGCGAGATTGATCCGCTCTCTTTCAGGCGAGTTTTGTCTCTGGCTGGAGATAAGCTGGAGATTGCGCTGCGCTTGTGGGGACAGTTTGTTTCGCACTCCCTCAGGCAGTTCATCGAGCGAACGTGAGTCGGAGCGTGGCGTCCCTTTTGCAGGCTCTCTTTTTACCATCTCACGCAGTATTTTCACCCCTTCATCCACCTCATCGGCCGCCAGCAGAGCGCGGTAAAAGTGGCTTTCCACTTCGCTCCTCGCCTGACCCACCAGAGCGGGCTTGGCCATGGCTTCGCGCAGGGATTGCAGCGCTTCCTTGGATAGGCCTTCATGAGCCGAGATCTCGATATACACCTTCCACAAAGGTAAGGCCGGCTGCTGGCTGAGCATGGCGTGCAGAAAATCCCGCATCTGCCGCCCAAAGCCCTGCTTTTGCAGGGTCTCGACATCGGTCGAGTAAAGGGTGAGTTTAGCACCACGCTCATTCGAAAGGCGGTTCAGGGTGAAAGCCATCGCCTCTTCCGTCCGGCCTGCGGCAATCAGGTGCAGCAGATAGAGTCTTTCCGCATCGCTCCGGTCGGACGAGTCGTCATCGGGGAATTTCTTCACCAGCCCTTCATAAAGGGGCAGGTCTGCCTCCGTCTCGACGAATCCCCAGACGGGTCTTTTCAGAGTCGGCAAATTCTCCAGGGCCAGCTTGGACGTGAGGCGGCGTGTTTGTTTGCCACTGACACGGATGCCAGCTTTCAGTCGCAAAGCACGCGCGATGAGAGGAGCCACCGTGGCCTCATCGGCCTCCTGGAGCAGATCAGGAATCAGGATCTCCTCCGTCATGCCTTCATCTTTTTCATAGGCGTCTAAAGTCGCTGTGAGGGCTTCCACTTGCTCCTTAGTGCTCCCTGCCAAAGTATCCAGCACGCGTCCAAGGCGGTCCACAGACTGCTGGAAGTAAGGCACGCCCCGTTTGGCAATCTTGGGGTCTTTGGCGATCAGGTCGCGAAGTCCGGCCATGGCTTGCTGCCGAGCCTGGGAATCATCCCGTAGCACTGCACTCATCAGGATGAGGCACTGCCTCTGCAGCGGCTCTTTATCTTTGGGGCGTTTTTCGATCGCCACCGCCAGGGCATCCCAGGTCTGTGCAGGTGGTAAAACCTCCGCCAGTTCCTCAAAGTTAATGTCCTGGTCCACGTGAGTCCACGCCTCAAACAAAACCAGCCATTGGGCAGCAGCTTCTTCTGCCGACAGCTTTGATGCACGGGCGGTATAATTCTTTAACTCTGCCCTAAGAGCTTTCACCTCCGCCTCCTCTTCATAAGAGCCTGCGAGCGACCGGAACAGGCTGTTTTTAATAAGGAGCCTGCTACCGAAAAAAACGGCGAAACAAAAGAAAAGAGCGAGGATAAAGAAGCGCGGGCGCATGATCAGGAAAAACTGCATCCAGTGGACCTTACATGTCTACTGGAAACAAGCCTTAATGGTTAGCCTGCCCTCAAACCCGAATTTTAACCCGTCTTGCTCTTGGCTTACTGCTCCTCACTCTCAATCGGGCCGATGTCCATGCCGTCGTAGCAGTCCAGGCCTTGATCGTGGGCGAACTGGTAGAGCTCGTCGTTTCGGGCATCCAGGGTGGCGGGGGTGTGGGTTTCTTCTTTTTCCACATGCAGCCACCAGGGGCGATTGCCTTGGGCGTCAGCTTCATCGAGCTGGTAGATGTCCACGAAACAATAACCCTGAGCCACCAGGAGGTCCTTTGCTTTCGCCAAGGCTTCCGGCTCATGATGGGTGAAAAAGTAACCCCACAACATGTCGCCCGCCATGTTCCAATCGGTCTTTTCAAAGATGTTGACGAACATCTTTTGAAGCATTTCGAGCGTGATGGTTTTAGGCTGGCGGGTTTTAGGCTTAGACATGGTCGGTGAAGGGGATAATGACAATAAATGGAATTGCCATTCGCTCAACGTCAGTCGTTTTTTTTGATGATGGGTGCTTCCCACCCATCATAACTGCCGCCGAGTTTCTTAGCCTGCCGTCCCAATTCGATGGAGTGACTGCTAATGTCGCCGATTTTAATCGTGCCATGATGAGAGACTCTGACACACGAGCCCCCCCTCATCATCCATCGTTGAGAGATCCGGCTCAGACTTAAAGCGGCTGGTTTCTAACCATGTTTTAAATAACGCGGCGGCACAGGGATCGGTGAAATAAATCCAATGATCCACTTTTCGAGGCACAGATCCATCATCGCCATGTTTTTCTAAAACTTCGATGACCTGGAGGTCCTTGATTACCTGCCGATCATCCTCTGTCGGGTATAGTTCCTGCCAGTAACCTTCATGTGTTGGGTCACTTCGAAACGACGGCACAAATTCATAGCCCGTTTGCTCGGTCACCAATGCGCTGAAGTCAGCCCAATCTGACTCCGAGCGTGATGTGTAAATGTAAAAGTAACGATATCCTGAAACGGTTACTCTCCCCACAAACCAATCGTTTACTAGACCTACAAACTGGGTCAAACAATCTTCGATAGAAGAAACGGCTTCGAATTCTATCTTCTTTGGAAGACCCGTAGGATAAGGATCCTGATAGGTAAGAGCAATTCGAACAAGCTTTGAAGGTGCCTGTTGGTCAATGATTTTCTCAATGCCTTCATCAAAGAAAATAAACGCTTGGTTATCCCCCATCGAACATGGGTAAAATTGCCACTGCTCACTCATAGTGTTACACAAAGTGGAACGGCACTGTCACCTCACCATCTCAATGTTATCAATCAGCCGCGCTTTATCAAAGAACACGGCGAGGGCGATGAGGCCGTCGTTTTCGAGGGTGGGCAGGGGTTGCAGGGTGTGGCGATCCACGAGGGCGATGTAGTCTTTGCGGCCCAGGGCGGCGTGCTGGGCGAGGTGCTGGTGGATGATGTCTAACAGGCGGGCGCTTTCGCTTTCGCCACCTAGCCAAGCCTCGCGGGCTTTGACCAAGGCGGCGCGCAGGGCTGGTGCTTGGGCACGTTCGGCAGGGCTGAGATAACGATTGCGGGAGCTCATGGCCAGGCCGTCGTCTTCGCGCACGGTTTCGATGCCGTGGATCTCGACCGGGAAGTCGAGATCGCGGACGAGGCGGCGGATGATGGCGAGCTGCTGGTAGTCCTTTTTACCAAAGACCGCGTTATCAGGCTGGACGAGGTTGAAGAGCTTGGCCACGACGGTGCAGACCCCGTCAAAGTGACCAGGGCGGCTGGCCCCGCAGAGGACTTTGGAGAGGCTGCTTTCCTGGATCTGAATGCTGCGGTCGGTGTGATAGACCTCTTTGACGCTGGGGGCAAAGACCATGTCGGCGCCGGCGGCCTGGCACATGGCGAGGTCGGTTTCGAGGGTGCGAGGGTAGCGGTCGAAGTCTTCGTTAGGCCCAAATTGCAGTGGGTTTACAAAGATGCTGGCCGCGACTTTCGCGTCCGTGCCTGCCAGCTTCCGGGCCTCGCGCACGAGGGTGGCATGGCCTTCATGCAGGGCCCCCATGGTGGGCACAAAGTACACGTGGCCGGCGGCCTTTCTCCAGGCGCGCAGGTCTTTGACAGTCTCAATCAAGGTCATGATTTCAGGTCTCTGGATTCAAATATGGCAGCGCCTGCGATGAAGAGCGAGGCATTGACGGCAGCGAGGACAGTGAAGGCGCGGATGACCTGGGGCCAGGCGATGTCCTGGGCCAGGATACGCGCCCAACTGCTGATGTGTTTGGTGAGCAGGAGTTGATCGTAGCTTTCCATGAAGCTGGTCTCCCGCAGGATGCGATCAATGAGAAAGTAGGACAGGGCGGTGATGGTGGCTGCGGCGGGCTTGATGGGCAGGCAGGAAAGGAAAAAGGCGATGCTGCTGACCGTGCTCATGCTGAAGGCCAAGAATAGCGAGGCGAGAGCGAAACGCTTTAGCCCCGGCAGCCAGTCATAAAACTCCAGCACGCCCACATCGGGTATCATGACAAAGAAGCCGCCGCCCCAGCCTTTGAGAGACAGGCCTAACAGGAAGGATGACCACGTGATGAACTGCACCAGCGCAAAGGTGTAGCCGATGCAGGTGAGGTACTTGATGAATAGCAGGCGCACCCGGCTGATGGGGCGGACGAGCATGAGCCGATAGTGACCATCCTCATTTTCCTTGGCCACGATGTCCCCGGCTACGAGCGCGAGGAAGATGGAGCCCAGCAGCACCACGGAAAAACCGATGATGATCTGCGCCAGCGTGAGCGCTGAGAAATAGTGCTCAAACGACTGACCCTGGCGCGAGATCATGCGGTCAAAAAAACGCTCCACTCCTTGCAGGTGGGAGACGATGAGCAGCACGATTTCAAAGAGTAGGAAGGCCCCAAAACCGATGAAGGTGCGGCGCTTGGCAAAGAGCTTCAGCAGTTCACCCTGCCACTGACGAAAAAAGAGAATCATGCGCTGGTTTTCCCAAGGTAAAATTCTTCCAGGGTGGGCATGTGCGGCTGCCAGGATTCCACCCGCACGTGGCTTTCCACCAGAGCCTTCAGCATCTGCGGCCCATTCAGGTAATCGGGCAGGGTGACGATGCGGCTGACGGGATCCATGACGGCTCCTGCCTGGGAGATGGCTTCGCGGGCCTTGGCGAGATCCGGTGTTTCCAGGTGATACACACCCTGCTTTTTCTCCCGAGAAGGCACGGGCCCTTCATACATCTTGCGGCCCTGTTTGAGGATGACGCAGCGGTCACACATCTGCTCCACCTCCACCAGGAGATGCGAGTTTAAAAGGATGGTCATGCCGAAGTCAGATCGCAGCTTGAGCACAAACTCTCGAAACTCACGAATGCCTTCGGGGTCGAGGCCATCGGTAGGCTCGTCTAACAACAAGCATTTCGGCCGGGGTAAGAGTGCCTGAGCCAGGGCCAACCTCTGGCGCATGCCGTGGCTGTAGGTTTTCGTCTTGTGATGGGCGCGGTCGGCCAGGTTCACCAGCTTCAGTACGCGGCGGGCTTCTTCCTCATCCCACCAGCCGGAGAGGGAGCAGAGCACGCGCAGGTTTTGCCAGCCAGTGAGGTAGTCATAAAAATGCGCGGCCTCATAAATGGCTCCCACGTGGCTGAGGGCCTGGGAACGCTGCTGCTGCACGGAGTGGCCGGCGATGCTTACCTCCCCTTCATCGGGACGCACCATGCCCAGCGTGATGCCGAGGATGGTGCTCTTGCCCGCGCCATTGTGGCCCAGCAGGCCCAGGATCTCGCCCTGGCGCATTTCAAAGCTGACGTCATCCAGCGCCAGACGGCCATTGGGCCAGCGTTTGGTGAGGTGACGGACTTCGAGGAGGGCCATGGGCCGCCACCATGGCGAAGGCCAGCCCTCTGTGCCAATCAGAATCTCAGCGACTGATGCGGAAGGTCACACCCCCCACCCGGCCACGCACGCCGCCGTGAACATGCGGTGGGCAGTAAGGCGTGCCATAACCACCCCCGAGATAACCGGAATAATACGGGTAACCATACCCGTAGCCATAACCATACCCCGGAGAACGATCGCGATAACCCACGCCGCGATAGTCCCGGCTGTCAAAGACTGCACCTAGAGGCGTCACCTCCGGCACGAGGGGCGGATTCGGCGGTGGGGCTTTGGCGGCCGCCTCCAGCTCGGCACGGGCCTGGACCTCAATGCCTCGCAGCCGCGCGAGCTCGATCTGCTGCGCCATCAGCAAGGCCTCGCCACGGGCCTCTTCCTGCTGGCGGCGGAGCGCAGCCTGGGCCAGGCGGCGTTCTTCTTGGTCTCGCTGGTAGGCTTTCGCCTTGGCGGGGTCATACCCCAGGCGGGTGCGCCATTCTTGAGAGAGGTCCGTGAAAAGGATCTTGGCCGCTCCATTGGCATGGGTGAAGGAAACCCCATCGGGATGCACCTTGACGATTTCACACTGGCGGTAGGTCTTCCCCCGCAGGGTGGAGATCTTTTCCAGCGTCTCTGCCTGGGCCGAGGCCACGGCGATGAGCACGATCAAGAGTGGCGCGAAGGTTTTCATGACAGTGATGAGACGACCCTCACGCAAATTTCCTTCAAACGCCGCCGCGTCAACTGGTGTGAAGGTCCTTATTTATAACCGGTGATGATGGCACAGGAGGTGTCTTTTTTCTTTCCAGCCTCCGTCTGATGAACGGTGACGACGTAAACGCCGGTCTTCTTCGGCTTGAAAAACAGCAGGAAACCCCAGCCATCCATCACAGGCTGGATTTCGCCGACCGGGTCGCCTTTGAAATCAAGCACGGAACCGCTGATGTGGACGCCATCCTTACGCGGCACCGCCACGCCGATGCAGTATTCATTGCCCTTAAAGAGCTGCATTTTCACCGCCTTGCCGATTTCTTGATTCAGCGCGCCTGTCCAGGCCTCCGCCCGGAAGATGTACCCCGCCTTTTCCTGATCGCGGGCCAGGGCCTGAGCAGCGGCTTCCGCCTCCTCGGGGGTGCCGGCATTCAGCGGAGAAAATGGGGAAAACAGGCAAAGGAGGGCCAGAAAGCAGAAAACCGCTCTGGCAGTGCGGGGTGGGAAAAGGGAAGGGGTCATGGCAGGACAGTGTGCAAAAGACGATCTTTGAGCAACATAGGCATTGCATCAGGAAAAAGCCAAGATTCTGTGTGCTTAGATTAAAATGCCAGCCTGGCATTCAAGAAATAAAGCAATCCCCCAATCCCGCATCATGGCCACACTTGTTTTTTACCTGGAGGATGGAAGCACCCTGAATCATACGTTGGATGAGGGGACAACGACGATCGGTAGGCACCCAGACAGCGTGGTGGTGCTGGAATTTGCTTCGGTTTCCGGGCATCATGCCGTCATTGAGCTGAACGAAACGGGCTGTTTTGTCAGTGATCTGAAGTCCAGCAACGGCACGCGGGTAAACGGAGTGGAGATTGAGGAAGCCCAGCTCCAGGATGGCGACCGGATCGCTTTTGGAGACGTGCAGGCGGTTTTCGCGGCGGCTGAGGTGCCACCGCCCGTCTATGTGCCAGCGCCGGAGATCATCGCTGCGGACGCACCACCACCCGTGTTGAAGACCAATTACCGCCAACCGCCACCCAAGCGGAACCCGAAGATCAAGCGCAAGGGTGGCTACCCTGACAGTGATGGGGGCGGCTGCGGCACGGCCATCGTCGTCATCGGCCTCTTTATCGCCGCTCTACTTGCCGGTCTTTACATGCGCCATCATAAGGAAACCGAAGGGGGCAATTTCTTTGAAGATCTTGCGGAAAGGTTGGGGACCAACATCCCGAAGATCAAGATCGAGAAAAAAGACGGTTAGTCGCCGCCGAGGTGAAGTTTTAGCGTGTCGGTCATCGTTTCATGGGCAACTTAGTTTGCCCTCATGAACCGCCGCGCTTTCCTCGCTACCTCCTTCGTTTCTTCCCTGTCTGCGCCGGCTCTCTGGAGTGCGGCGGCGCCGAAAAGCCGAGTGGCTGTGATCGGCCACACGGGACGGGGAAATTTCGGTCATGGGCTGGATACCATGTGGTTGGACATCCCTGAAACGGAAATCGTAGCCGTGGCAGATGCGGATGCGAAGGGCCTGGCCGGAGCGCTGAAAAAGCTGAAGCTTGACCAAGGTTTTGCGGATTATCGCAAGATGCTGAAGGAGACTCGCCCAGACATCGTGGCCATCGGCCCCCGGCACATTGATCAGCACCATGAGATGGCCCTGGCCGCCATTGAGGCTGGCGTGCGCGGCATCTACATGGAGAAACCCTTCGTGCCTACCCTCACCCAGGCAGATGAAATCATCGCCGCCTGTGAAAAACATGGCACCAAGGTCGCTCTGGCTCACCGGAACCGCTATCACCCCGTGCTGCCTTTGCTGAAAAAGCTCATCGCCGAAGGCACCATCGGTCGTCCGCTGGAGTATCGGGTGCGTGGTAAAGAAGATGCCCGGGGCGGCTCCCTGGACCTGTGGGTGCTAGGCTCCCACCTTTTCAACTTGGTCCACTACTTCGCGGGAGAGCCGCGGGCCTGCCTAGCGACCGTTTACCAAGACAGCCGTCTGGTGACAAAGGCCGATGTAAAAGAGGGTGCAGAGGGCATCGGCCCTCTGGCCGGGAATGAGGTGCATGCCCGCTTTGAGATGGCCGATGGCCTGCCCGCTTTTTTTGATTCAGTGCAAAACGCCGGGACCAAGACAGCGGGCTTTGGCGTGCAGATCATCGGCACAGAAGGAATCATTGACCTGCGGATTGATGAAGAGCCGGTGGCTCATTTCCTGCCGGGTAGCCCCTTTGATCCCGTGGCTGAACCACGTGCTTGGGTGCCCATCTCCACCGCAGGCATCGGCAAACCAGAACCTCTGGAAAACATGCGCAAGCTGGTGGGTGGCCATGTAGCCCCAGGGCGTGATCTCCTGGCCGCCATCGCCGAAGGACGTGAGCCTCTGTGCAGTGCTAAGGACGCACGAGTGACCCTGGAGATGACGATGGGTATCTTTGAATCCCATCGCCTCCATGGCCAGCGGGTGGAACTGCCGCTGAAGGATCGCCAGCACCCGCTGACGAGACTTTGAATTTTAGACCGGTTTCCAAAAACCTTGTCCGAAAAGCGGCGACGGGGCGGGACGATTGGCGGCGTTACTCACTTGGCTGTTATCATCAAGATAGCAGCCTGCGCTCTTGCCTTGCCACTCATCCCGCCGCGCCTGCCTTTTCAACCGGACAATCTTTTTGGAAATCGGTCTATTTCTGCAAGTTCCGTCGAAAGCAGGCATCCCGAAGATGAACCCAAACCTTCTGAATGCCATGAATGCGGACCCTTCTTCTGATGCCTCGCCCCTGCAAATGCTGCCCATGCTGCTGCTAGCCTTGTGGCTCTTCCTTCAGGCCATGAATGGCGGCTGATAAGAGCCTGGAAGATTTGGCTCACAACCCCACGGCCTTACGCGGATTTGTATCCAGCAGCAGCTCGAGTTCGGCTTTCGTCAGGCCCAGAGATTGCTGCCCATTGGATAGGATGCGCGGGATGGTGACGGTGCTGCCGACAAAGTGAGATCCATCTGGAGAACGGGCCACGAGGTCTTCGCCAATTTTGATGTCCCAGCCCGCGAGGGTGTAATTGCCAGGGCCGAGACGGGCGGCCGAGATGGCATCGGTGACAAAGATGGTCTTCTCCAGCCCAGCGCTGCGCAGGTAGTTGATCAGCGCAAAGAAATCAATGTGGACGCCATCTGGGATGAAGCAGAGCCAGAGCCGATCCCGCAGGGCCAGGGCACGGTGAATGATGTTATCATGCCGATGCATCAGCATGGGGCAGCCATTGCCCACATGAGTAAACATGCTGAGACCGTGCTCGGTGGCTGCGCGCAGTTGCTCCAAAGAAGGATTGCAGTGACCGGCAGAAACGGTGACCCCGTTGCTGGAGAGAAACTCCGTGACGTGGAAGTTTTCATCATGCTCTGGGGCCAGGGTGATGATTTTGGTCAGGCCACCCGCAGCATCCAGCAGGCGCTTGGTATCCTCCAGGTTTGCCGGCTTCACACATTGGGGGGGGTGGGCGCCGACATAGCCTTTTTCAGGGTTGATGAACGGTCCTTCGATGTGGATGCCTGCGATGACCTCCTGCGCTAGGGGATCCTTTTCACGCAGCCTGACCAGGGTGCTCATGCGCCGTTCCAGCGTGGCCACATCATCCGTGATAAAGGTGGCTAAAATAGCGTCACACCCGTCTTCACGCAGGCAGTGGCAGGCGTGGTGCAGCGCCTCGGCCGTGAGGTCATCGCGGTTAAAGTCGGTGCCTGCGTAGCCATTGACCTGAAGATCGAGCGGTTTCATGAGAGAGTTTAAGGAACGAGCCATAGACTAACAGTAAGCGCACACCTTTTGCGACCTCGGATGTCGCCGGGTTCTGTGCTTTTGTGATTCAGCCTCGCCGAAGGGGAGCGCCCTTGTGCGGAATCTGTCACGGGTGGCTAAAACTTCCATTCAGTTGCCCAAGGAAACTCTTTGAGCCGTCGTGAGCCCGACGTAGTACAAGCTGGATGTTTCCCCCCAACCCCACGGATACTGAGACCCCCGGCGGCTACGACCGCGAGGTGGTGGAGCGTGTCTGGGGACTGGCCCAAGTGATCCCAGGCAATGATCCCGCCGTCTGGCGCAAGGATGAGTTCGGTGCCTGGATCCACCGTCATGATTACCGCCACCGGCACAGCGAGTTTGGCTGGGAAATCGCCGACTACGGTTACCGCCGCCAACTGGGGGGCCTCGCCTCACTGCGCCCCATGCAATGGCAAAATCACGTGGACTTCCAGGTCGCTGCACGGAACCCCGCCGTGATGACTGCCGACGGTTTGCGCAATGCACGGCAGCTTGTGTGAGAGAAATGGAATAACAAAAAGTGTGGAGGGGTGGGCTGGTCTTCGATGTCGAGTTCTAGAGGTGTCCTTTTTGGGAAAAGGGCACCCTTTTGCGAACGGGATTCTGCGTGCTGCGACCACCCCCTCACCTTGGCCTTTCGCTGCGCGGCTTCGCACCCCCAATTCTTGGGAGAGAGGGAAAGCGCCGTGGAATCTCAAGATGCAAGGGCGAACGAGTGATGATTTACAGTAAAGAAGGTGCCTTTGGTCTTCAGCAAACGAAGGCCAAAATACGTCCTCCCTCGCCCCGCTTGCGGGGTTGCAAAGCCGCGAAGCGAAAGGGCTCGGGGTGAGGGGAGGTCGCAGCTCTAACGCCCCCCTTCCAGTTGTCATTGAGGGCCGAACCCAGGTTTCGCAGCACTCGGCATCAAAGCCAGCCGGTCTGGTTCAGCCGCCCGGTCAGCTCCATCTGGCGTTCCAGTTGGCTGGCATAAAGCGCGGCATTTTCCGGATTGGGCTTGCAGCGTGTGCTTTCATCCAGCGTCACTAGTTTAGCGCAGAGACTGTCATAGCTCACCGTCTCACCTTTCTCATGGGCTTGGGCATAGGCCGCCTGGATGGCTGCACCCAGGGCGGCACCTTCACTGGTGTTGAGGGTCACGACTTCGGCATTGAAACAATCAGCGGCGATTTGTCTCCAGGTGCTGCTTTTGCTGCCGCCGCCGGTGAGGCGGATCTCGGTCGGGTTCAGCCCCAGATCGCGGAAGCGTTTCAGGCCATAGGCCAGTCCCAGGGTGGCGCCCTCCACCGCTGCACGGGCGATGTTTTGCGGCGTCATGTTGGTGGGGCGCAGGCCGTGGATCACGCCGCTGCCATTCGGCAGGTTCGGCGTGCGTTCACCATTCAGGTAAGGCAGGAACATCACCCCTTCCGCCCCGGCAGGTGCGGCTTTCACAGCGTCTTCCAATTGGGTCAAATCCCAGCCATACATGTCGCGTACTTGCTCGGTGACCACCGTGACGTTCATGGTGCAGACGAGCGGCAGCCACTGGTCCGTGCTATCGCAAAAGGCGGCCACTTCGCCCTGGCCATCCACCACGGGGGAGGCGGCCACACCATACAGCGTGCCGCTGGTGCCGAAGCTAGCGGTGACCACACCGGGCTTGATGTTGCCTGTGCCGATGGCTCCCATCATGTTATCGCCACCACCCGCGCTGATGATGACGTTTTCACTCAGGCCCCAGGCCTGGGCCAGTGCGGGACGCAGACGACCATGCACGCTGCGGCTGGAGCCCAGTTCCGGCAGCATGGAGCGAACACGTGGGTCGATGTAATCGCAGAGTTCGTAGCACCATTCACGGGTGTTCACGTTCAGGATGCCCATGCCCGAGGCATCGCCGTATTCCATGCGCTTCACGCCACTGAGCCAGAAGTTGATGTAATCATGCGGCAGCAGGATGGAGGTGGTTTTGGCAAAGTTCTCCGGCTCATTCTGCTTCATCCACAGCAGTTTTGGGATAGTGTAGCCGGGTAGCATGGCATTGCCTGCTAGGGCAATGATGCCGGGCTGACCGCCGAACTCATGGGCCAGCTCTGCGCATTGGGGCTGGGTGGAGGTGTCGCACCACAGCTTGGCCGGGCGAACGGGCTGGTCATCCGCCCCGAGGGCGACAAGGCCGTGCTGCTGGCCACTGACGCCGATGCCGGCGACTTTGGCCTTATCGGCCCCCAGTGTTTCCAGGCACTGTTTCACACTGCTCTCCACCGCATCCAGCCAGTCTTGAGGATTCTGCTCCAAGTGGCCAGGGGGCAGGCCTTCGATCAGCTCATAGCTGCTGTGGCCAGAGGCGAGAATCTTGCCCGTGTCGAGATCGAGAACGATGGCCTTCGTGCTCTGGGTGCCGCTATCAATGCCGAGGAAATACATGGTGCTGGGTGGGTTGAGGAACGGGCCACTTTTGGCAGCGGCACTTCCCCGCAGCAATCCAATTCTCTGTCCGAGATGCCTTAAACCAAATGTAGGGGATGGGGAATGCGGGACATGGTCAGTTGCGAGGTGGTGCGGCCTGTGGCATAAGGCACCCTATTGCACTTATGGTCACCAAACTTCTTCATACCCGTTATCGCGTGAACGATCTGGACAAGACAGTCTCTTTTTACAAAGACGTTCTGGGGCTGGAAGAGGTCAAACGGCACAAGTCTCCGCGCGGTTCGGAATTGGTTTTCTTGAGGACACCGAATAGCGATGAACTCATCGAAATCTGCTCCTTCCCAGCCAGCGGCCCCGTCACTCTGGGGCCCGATGTCACGCATTTAGCCTTTGAAGTGGAAGATCTGGAGACCTTCGCGAAACATGCGGCAGAAAAAGGTTACCCTTTTTCAGATGGGCCTACGGAAAGCTCCAGTGGCACGTTTGCATTCATAGATGCACCTGAAGGTTACGAAATTGAACTCATTCAGTATCGGAAATAGCGCGAAAGTGGATGATCGAGTGACGTTGATGCTCAATAGATAACACATTATGGACTTCGACTGGCTAGGCGTTGCATTTGATCTCACGAAATTGCCTCCCAAGGACATTGAGGAGTCATTCGAGGATCCTTTTTCCCTGAAACTGCTGCCGGATGACAATGGCGATGGCACCAGCGCCCGTTATTACAACCTGGGCAAAGCCCTCAGTGGCCGCGCAGTTTTCAGTGCCTTTTGGACCGACGGTAAACGTTACCGCGTCATTTTCGCCCGCGACATGACCCATACAGAGGCAGATTTTTTCGAGCGCAAGAAAGCTGAGGACATGTAACCATGGAAGCACCACGACGCAAAGTTGAGACCACCCAGATCCCGCGATTCAGCGATGAATTGCCGTGCATCCAGACGTGGAAAGAAGTGCCCTCCTTTGATACGGCCGAGGCCGAAGGGCAGTTTTGGGCACAGCATCAGGTGGATCCCCGCCTAATGCAGATGTCCATTCACCGGTCGGATGTCCGTGAATCCACCACCATCACCCTCCGGTTTGATCCCCGGATGCTGAGCCGCATCAAGCGCATCGCCCGCCGCCGTTATCTGAACTATCAGAGCATGATCAAGCAGTGGTTGAGCGAGCGCATGGAGCAGGAAATGCGGGAGTAACGTCACCATTGAGCCTGCTGCCTGAGGCATCTTCATGGATTCTATGTCGCCCCTATTGGTTCGCTTGATCGTCCAGCGCTGGCTGTGGTGGCTGGGCGTAGGCGTGTGGGGCGTGGTTCTTTTCACCCTTTCCTCGCAGAGCACGCTCCCACCAGGGCCGGAGATTCCTTTTCAGGATAAGATCATCCATTTCCTCTACTTCAGTGGAGGCGGTTTTTGTTTCGTGCTCGCTTACTTACAGGGGCGGGGTGCCCCACTGAAACTTGGGCTTTGGGCTCTCGCTGGAGCCATTTTTGGGGGCCTTATCGGAGCTTTAGATGAGTTCCATCAAACCTTCACCCCTGGCCGCAGTGGCAATGATGTGGGTGATTGGCTAGCGGACTTCACCGGGGCCGCCACAGGGGCCCTAGTGGCATGCTGGTTCGTGCGCTGGACCCTGCGCTCGTCGGCAAAGTGAGCTGGGTGAAACGGGCCGTAGCGATCACCAAAGGGGTCCAAAAAAGCAGCGGTTCATATCTGGCCACCGTGACTAGTGCCCAGACGCTGTCACCATCAAAAAGCAAACCTGTGATGCCGTAACCACTGAGCATCAGCCAGATCACCTCCCCGCGTTTTGCCAAGACGTAGGCACGGCTCAGGCCCCAAAAAACGAGGGTTCCGAGTCCAAGAATACCAGGAAGGCCACCATGCACAAAGGTATCCCAAAACACACCATGCAGATGCTCAGGGTACCAATGGAGAGAGCAGGACCAGCAGTCATCATCCGCCCACATGCCCTTGCCCAGGAGCCAGTCCTGCCAGGTAGTCATGCTGCCCAAGGCGGCTCCATAGATCAAAAAGCGCCCGTTATCAGAACGAGCCATCGCGGTCTGCATCGGATTGGATGAAACCACGGCATCGCCGATTTGCTGCATGGCCGCTTCGTTGGAAATCCCGCGCCGTTTGGAGGCATCTTGGGCTGCGAGGTGAGAAATCAGGGGGGCGGAAAGTTGAAACAGAACCAAGATGGACGCCAGGGTGGCGAGAGGCCGCCAAGTGCGCCGCCAGCCCGAGGCTAAAAGGAGGATGAAATGCCCGGCCAGCAGGGCCAGGAGGGCTCCGCGACTCAGAGTGAGCACCGTGGCGGCATCCAGTAAAACCAGGGCGAGCAGCCAACGCCGGCGATTGCGGGTGCTCGTGGCTTCCATCCAGCCTGCGGCAGCCCAGCAGGCGGCAAAGCCAAAGGTGAGGCCGGAATTGACGGAATTCCAGCCGCCATAGACGAACCAATTGCGCAGGCGTGCGCCAAAGACGGCTTCTGGATGCACGGTGTAGAACACACCTAGACTCACGCAGGCCGCTACAGCAGCCATGGCCACCAGTGGTTTGCCAATCGCCGAGACGATGTCGGGTCGCTTAGCTGCCTGCCAAAGTGTCAGGAGAAAGCCGAGAAGTAAGACACTGTTTCCCCAGCCCAGCCATAAAGTCGTCAGCGTGGCCCCTGGAGATTCAAAGAGGGAGCTGCGCAGCAGCAGTGCCGCCCAGAGTACGGACGCTGCCTGCATCCAGCGGTCACGCCGCAGTGCCTCTGCCAGGTTTTCATGGCCGCCAGCCAGCAGCCACAACGTGGCCAAAATGAGTCCCCAGGCCAGTTGTAGCCACTGGTTATACATCACGAAATAGCCGCCCAGAAAGCCTGCCATATTGGCCAGCAGTAAAGACTGCCGCCAGGAGAAGGCCTGCTCGCCTGACAAGGGGATAGGCGCATCGTCCAGTCGCCAAGTGGTAGCGCCGACGGCGGAGAATGGCGGGCGTTCAGGCATTAGAAAGGAGACCAACCTTAAGCACAGTTTAGGTTTTAGCCAAGGTCTTCCTGCAAACAGCACTCTGCGTGCTTGCTTCCCCGACTGCGCCCTGCTTTAAGTCCACTGACTGTTTTTCAAACGGACTGTCTGCTGAAAAGACGAATTCACCCTGGGCGATTTCAATCTAGGAGGCGGGCTCACCGTCTTTTCATTTCCTTTCAGAAAGGCAAGATTTTTGGAAACGGGTCTAAAACTGCTTTACGAACACACGCTTGTGCGTCAACTGTTCGCTCGAACATTTAATTTTACGCTCTATCACCATGGCCAAGTCCCCTGCTAAAGAAACCTCCGCTGAGCCCAATGCCAACAAGATTGCTGAGGCACGCTCCCGCAACCTGGATCTCGCTATTCAGCAGATTCAGAAAGACTTTGGCGAAGGTTCCATCCTGCGCATGGCTGGTAATGAAAAAGTGGATGTGGCCGTCATCCCGACAGGGAATGTCTTGATTGATCAGGCTCTTGGCGTCGGCGGTTTTGCCCGCGGTCGTGTGGTGGAAGTGTATGGCCCTGAATCCTCGGGTAAAACCACGCTTACGCTTACCGTGATCGCTCAAGCCCAAAAGGCAGGTGGTCTGGCAGCCTTTATTGACGTGGAGCACGCGCTCGATCCCAATTACGCACGCCGCCTTGGGGTGAAGATGGATGAACTCCTCGTCTCTCAGCCAAGTTCAGGTGAAGAAGCTCTGCGCATTTGTGAAACCCTCGTTCGGTCCAATGCACTCGACGTCATCGTCATTGACTCCGTAGCGGCTCTGGTCACACGCCAGGAGCTCGAAGGTGACATTGGCGACTCCACCGTGGGCGCTCAGGCCCGTCTCATGAGCGCCGCCCTCCGAAAGCTCACGGCCATCATTTCGAAAGCCCGCACCTGCTGCATTTTCACCAACCAGATTCGTGAAAAGATCGGCGTTATGTTTGGTAATCCTGAAACCACTCCTGGCGGTAAGGCTCTGAAATTCTACTCCAGTGTGCGTGTGGACATCCGCCGCATCGGTGCCATCAAAAGCAGCGACGGTACTGTTACCGGTAACCGTACGAAGCTGAAGGTCGTCAAAAACAAGCTCGCCCCTCCTTACACCGAGGCCGAGTTCGACATCATGTACAATGAAGGCATTTCCAATGTGGGTTCCATGCTGGACCTAGCCATGGAAAATGACATCCTGCAGAAGCGCGGTTCCTGGATCAGCTACAAAGGCACACAACTCGCCCAGGGTCGTGATGCGGCCAAGGAAGCCCTGAAGGCAGATGCCGCTCTCTACAACGAGATCGAAGCTGCGGTGAAGGCGAAGCTGAATGAAAAAGGCGGCTCTACTGGGGGCGGTGCTACTCCAGCGCCTGCTGCGTCCGCGCCTATCACCGAGTAATTTGAAGAGGAGAACGATCTCAAAGCTGAGATCGTCCTCCAAGAATGGACTCCGCACAGTCTTCACTGGGTGGGAAGCTCCTGAGCTCAAGGTGAACCACCTGCACAGCAGGTGGCGCTGAGAGCTTGAGGAGTCGATTATGAGCTGTATGCTCAAACGTGCTGGTTGGTTTAGCATGATGACCAAACGGTATCTGGGACAGCGCGCCTAGCCAAGATCCCCACTGGACGCCTGGTCCTGCCCGGGGAAAAGTGCAGGCTCTGTGATCAAGCGTCTTTTGCCCTCCCCTCTGACTGATGTGGCCCTGCTGCTGCGCTGGGCACTGCTGGCGGTGCCTGTGGGCCTGGTGGGAGGCTCTGCCAGCGCTCTGTTTCTATGGGCGCTGGACTGGGTGACGCGCACGCATGCCACGCATCCAGAGCTGATTTGGGGCCTGCCCGTCGGGGGTGTTTGGGTCGGGTGGTTATACCATCGGTTTGGCAAAGGGAGTGAGCGTGGGAACAACCTGCTCATGGATGAAATCCATCAACCGGGTGGAGGGGTGCCTGCTCGCATGGCCCCGCTGGTTTTGCTGGGTACATTGGTCACGCATCTGTTGGGTGGCTCGGCTGGGCGTGAGGGCACGGCGGTGCAGATGGGCGGTAGCTTGGCGGGACTGCTGGCGCGGTGGTTTCGGGTGCGTCCAGAAAATCAACGGCTCATGCTCATGAGTGGCATTGCCGCAGGCTTTGGGGCGGTGTTTGGCACGCCTCTGACAGGGGCCATCTTTGCCATGGAGGTGCTGGTGATGGGGCGGTTGAATTACGAGGCCTTGATTCCCGTTTTGGTGGCCAGCCTGGTGGGGGATGTCACCTGCACGGCTTGGGGCATCCATCACACC
This sequence comes from Prosthecobacter dejongeii, assembly GCF_014203045.1. NCBI lineage: Bacteria > Pseudomonadati > Verrucomicrobiota > Verrucomicrobiia > Verrucomicrobiales > Verrucomicrobiaceae > Prosthecobacter > Prosthecobacter dejongeii. Next base: position 937,835 of record NZ_JACHIF010000001.1, on the reverse strand, counting down.
CTGTATCATCTGGAAGTTTCACCCGAGGCGGGTTTGCGTGCTCCTTTAGAGTGGCTGCTTTTGGCAAAGGTGGGGCTGGCCGCCATCGCTTTTGGTCTTATGGCGCGCTTTTTCGCCGCGTTGACCCATTCTCTCCAGCGGGGGATGGCCCAGCTAGTGAGTTACCCTCCCTTGCGCCCGGCGGTTGGTGGGCTCGTTGTCATTGGGCTGGTGTATCTTCTCGGGACACGCGACTACTTGGGCTTGGGGGTCGAGGCGAATCGTGCCGGTGGGGTGAGCATTGTGTCTTCGTTTGAGACTGGAGGTGTCACACCCTGGAGCTGGCTGTGGAAGACGTTGTTCACTTTGGTGACCTTGGGTAGCGGATTCAAAGGCGGCGAGGTCACTCCTTTGTTCTTCATCGGTTCTACGCTGGGCCATCAGCTCGGTCTGCTTTTCCAGGAGCCGGTGGCGCTCTTTGCCGCTTTGGGGTTCATCGCTGTTTTTGCAGGCGCAGCGAATACGCCCCTGGCTTGCACAATCATGGGCATTGAGCTCTTTGGGGCTCACTACTCGGTTTACTTCGGCGTGGCCTGCTTCGTGGCGTATTTTTTCAGCGGTCACTCCGGCATTTACAGCGCCCAGAAAATCGGCGTGCCTAAACGACCGCCAGAACACTAGCGCAGCCGCTGCTCGCCATTGCCATTCTGCTTGAAGTAAGCATCGCGGGCCTTGCGCAGTTCTTCCAACCGGGAGGCCACATCGGCTTTACGCTGGGTCTGCTGTTGCACCTGGGCTTTGACGAAATGATTGTTATTCCCCAGAGTGCGCCAGGGGCCAACAGGGACTTCGTGAACGTCCACAAAGCGCCAGTCGCATTTGCCATTGCTGTTCATGCCCAGGTAATCTCGCACCGCCGGGCTGACATCAATGCCGGCTCCGCGATTGCTCGTGTTCTTGGGCTTGGCATTGCCAAAGACATACTCATGATCATCCGTGACGAATGGGCCACAGTCTTCCCACTGGGCGTAGCAAACGCGGTTGCCATAACGGATCGCCACCCAGGTGCCGCGCAGCACGGTCTTACCAGGTTTGGTGAAACGCTGCTTAAACCATGGGATCACGCGTGAGGCCTCAGGCTTGTGCGTGGAGTAGTCCTGACAGTCATTGTATGGCAGCGCGATGTAGAAGGGATTCAGCCCAGGGGTAAAATTGAGCGGGCAGAAGTTGTTGCCACGTTTCAAGGGATCCGGGTCATCGTAGCCGCCGAAGTTCTTTTCCCATTCCGTGTCCCAAGAACTCTTGTTGTTAGGCGTGGGGTTGTTTTCGGTCGGTTGTTCACCCACCCAAAAAACCGTGGCCATGATGTCCGTCTTCCAGGGATACTTGGAGTAGCCCAGCCGTGGCATGGTGGGGGAGTTCACACGCGGGACAGCCAGGGGAGCAGGCGGGTTAGCCACGGCACTGCCTGTGGCGCTCACTTTAGGCAAGGACTGCCCCATGAGCGATCCGGCTGCTGCTGAGAACAACAACAGAAAGAGGAGAGAGCATCGTGGGGGGGCGGCGATCATGCTTTCTTCAAGAGACGGACGGCAAATGTAACCGACAGACCCGGAGTAAGGCAATCTTAAAAGACACTGTTCATTTGAAATGTCTTTAGACCCGTTTTCTCCCCGGCTTTCAGGTGGCGGCAGGGAGAGTTTCCGAGTAAAAAGCCCCATGAGCTCTGAGCCCGCCGCCCATGCCACGTCTGCCTTGCCCAGTACTTTTCATGCGGCGGATTACGAATTTGCCCAAGATCTGTTGGATGGTGACAAGGCGGCCTGGGCACGTTTTGATCAGGAATTGAAACCTTCCATGCTGGCCAAACTGGCGGCTGCGGGTGCCACCCATGCCGATGCCCAGGAAGTGATCGGGATCGTCACGGAAAAGCTCTGGGCGCAGAGAAAGTTGGAGGCTTACTCCGGCTCAGGCCCTCTGGTGGGATTCGTCCGCACCATGGCAGCCAATGTCTGGCTGGAATACCTGCGCAAGCACCGCCGCATGGTCCCTGCCACGAATCTGACCCACGAGGATAACGATGCCGACCCGCTGGACTCCTTATCCAAAGAGGCCAAGGCCGCGCCCCAGGAAACACCGCTGGCCCAACTGCTGCGAGATGCCCTGCTGCATGCCCTGGCCCAGACGGATGCTGAGGCTCTGCTGGTGCTGCGGCTTTCCCTCCTCCAGGAGGTGAAACAGCGGGATCTCTGCGCCGTGTGGGGAGGCTGCCATGAGGGCACCATCTCCCGGAAAAAGATGGAGGCCATGGAGCAGATCCGCGATGCCACGCTAGCCTACCTAGCGGAAAAGGAGCCGACTTTGCAGATTTCCTGGCAGGATCTCCTCGAAGCCTGTGGCGAAGGGGCCGAGGCCATTTTAGGCCCTTCGGAATAAAAAGCTACTTTCTGTGCAAGTTCCCCACCGGCCCTGCATCCACCCATAGATACCCCGCCATGAATGCCGAACACGATCTCTCCATCCTCGCCAATTTCCTCCGCCGCATGGTGCCTGACGTGGAAGGCCACGACATGGGCGACCCGCCAGCGGAATTGATCCCGAGATTGGATGCCTTCGCTGCGGGTAAGGCCGACGCCAAAGAGCGCTCCGCCCTGGCTCTGCTGCTCAAAGAACATCCCGAATACCTGCGTTACCTGGGCAGGGCCATTCGCAGCCGCGCAGCTTGAGCATACTCTTCTTTAGGGCATGGGGATGGCCAGCGTTCGCATCATCTCCTTCGCGCTTTCCACACTCAGATCCGGGCGCAGAGACAATAGGCGAGCCAGCCAACCCGTGACCCGAGGTGCAGCAAAGCTGCTGCCCGTCACCACCTTCCACCCGCCCTGCCAGGGCACGCGTACTTGGTGCCCATGCGCTAAAAATTCCACCATGCTGCCTGGGCGGTGGGCCCAGGGGTGATCCGGCAGATCTGCCAGATTCACCGTGATCACGGTGGGGAACCAGCCTGGCCACTCGCGTAGGTTGGCGTCTTCATTACTGCATGCCGCTACGATGTGGGTGCGGCGCAGGTAGGCTTCGTCCGTCCATTCCTTGTAGGGCATGACAAAACGGGCCTCGCCTGGGCTGCCGAAGCTGCAATTCAGGATGTGGTACCCGCGCTGCATGGCCAGGCGGGCGGCCTCCCAGATGATGGTGGTGCGGCTGCGCAGGTCCCCATCCAGCACGCGGAAGCTGCCTAGCTCTGCCTCCGGCGCGAGGCTGCGGATGATCCAGGCAATGGCCGTACCGTGGCCCATGGCATCGCCGCCACTTTCGGTGACTTTGAGAAAAGGCCCTTCTCGGGCAAAGGTGACATCGTCCCGGAGTGTCAGCCCCGCTAGGGCAGGGTGTGCCGTCTCGATCCCCGAATCGAGAATGGCGATGCGCACGCCCTGGCCCGTGGCGTTTTGGAGGTCCTCGTGCGTCATGGTCATTCCTCCGTGCCCAGCACCCAGGCCGTCAGGCGGTGTTCAGTCAATTTTCCCACTGCCGCTGCGGTCGTCTCCATCGCGCTTAGATCCCCCGGGGTGAAGGCGGCTGGCGGAGCATAGTGGGAGGGGAAGTCTGCAGTGGATTCCGGCACACGGGTCAGTTCTGGCAAATCCTGGAGACGGATGAGCCGCACGGCGGTAATCACCCCGCGCAATTCACCGGCGAATTTTAGAGGCACGGCCAGCATGGCCCAGGTGAGCACGCCCAGGCTGTGATCCAACTCCTGATTTTGCCGCTGGTGAAAACACACCTCGCTCTCACTGGCGGCCAGGCCACTGGTAAAGACCAGGCCGGTGATGCCCTGGGTGGCAGGTAGGCGAAAGCTGCCCACAAAACGCGCTGCATCGGGCCCATTGTTCCAGACAGGCAATAGGATTTGGGAGTTTTCCAGGGCAAGCCATAGGCTACCTTCATCCGCCTGGATGCTGGCCAGCGTCTGCTGGATCAGCCTTGCGGGCAGGCCTTCCACCAGGGCTGCGGGGTTTTGCTGGAGGGCATGCTGGGTAAAGTGCTCGCGCCTCAGCGCCAGTTTCTCCTCCAGCGAGCTTAATTCGGGGTCTGGAAAGCTGGAAAACGGCGCGGCCATTCTTTAGGCATAGCATGAAGACGCGGGTTTGAGAAGAGAACGCTTGCGGGAGAGGGACAATGTTTCGACTATCGGCCCACCCAAAGATTTCGGGTCTCATGAAACGTTTTTTCTCCTTCGGCAAACGCACGCCGCCTCCTCAGGCGGCGCCTTCGGTGTCTGAAGGTGTGGCGGGCTGGGCCCCCATGCAGATTTATCCCTCCCCTTCTGAGCTCACAGGGATGATGCCTGCGGGTGAGTATGTCTTTGATGCCCTCATCGGCCAAGGCGGGATGGGAGCTGTGTATCGCGGGCGTCAGTTGAAGCTGGACCGGTCCGTCGCCATCAAGATCCTGCATCGCCAGCACGGCACGGATTACTCTTACGCAGAAAGGTTCCGAAGGGAGGCCCAGTCCTTGGCTCAAATGAGCCACCCCAACATCGTCAGCGTCTATGATTTCGGGGTAGTGGGGGACTACCTTTACTACGTCATGGAGCACATCGAGGGAACGGATCTGCACCACCTCCTCAGCACCCGGCAAATCACGCCCGCCAGAGCGGTGGAAATCCTTCCCGCTCTCTGCGATGCGCTCTTTTATGCGCATTCTAAAGGCCTCGTCCACCGTGACATCAAGCCGGCGAATGTGCTCATCGCCCATGATGGTCGCGTCAAGTTGGCGGATTTTGGCCTCGCCAAACGTTTCGATAAACCCAGCACCCTACTCACCCATAGTAACATGGCCATGGGCACGCCTGACTATGCTGCGCCTGAGCAGTATGACCCGCAGGCTGTGATTGATCATCGGGCGGATATCTATGCCCTGGGCGTGGTGTTTTACCAGATGCTCACCGGCACCGTCCCGCGTGGCGCGTGGCAGCCGCCGTCTGCCCTGGTGGGCACAGACCCATGTCTGGACATGGTCATCGTACGTGCGCTGCTGCCAGACCGAAATCAGCGCTACAACTCGGCTGCAGAGTTTAAGCAGGCCCTGCTGGCTAGTCTCACAGTGCCCATGGAGTCTGCCCAGGCACCCATCCAGGTGACCACGCCAGCTCCCTCCTCCCGCCCGCTTCAGGGGCGGGTGCTAGTGCTGGAGGATGACCTGCTGCTGCGCCAGCTCATCGTGAGGAATCTGAAGCAGGAAGGTTTTGAGATCGTCGAGACAGGCGATGGTGCCGATACTGTGCGCCGCTATAGCGAGGCCATGTTGGCGGGTCAGCCTTTTGATATGGTCCTCATTGATCTCACCATTCCCATGGGGATGGGCGGGGCCCGGGCCATGGAGCTGCTTTTGCAGATTGATCCCCAGGTGGATGCCATCGTCTCCAGCGGCTACCGCAGTGATCCCGCCATGCTGCATCCAGCCGCCTATGGCTTTGCCGATGTTTTGCCCAAGCCCTATGACAGTGCGGAACTCACGCGCATCGTCCGTCAGGTCCTCCAGCGGCGTCAGCGGCGGCTGGGCCTCTGAGTGCAGGTCCTGTACATGAAGCACCGCCCGCCAGGTGACCAGCGTGCGGTGCGACGTGAGTGGCTAAACCACGAGTTGAAGTCTTAGTGCTTGTGACCCTTTTTGGAGTCGCAGCAGGCGCTCTTTTCCTTTGAGCAGCAGGCCGCAGCAGCTTTGCCGCTAGGTGCCGTGCAGGAGGAACAATCCGCCTTTTTGCTAGCGCAAGAAGCGAGGAGCAAGGAGGCAGAAGCGAGGCCAATGGAGAGAAGACGGATCATAGAGAGAGTGTCGGTTGGAAACAGGTAGTCTATGAGACGACCTCGAAACCATTCAAATTACTTGCTCATCTGCACCGGTGCTGGTGGTGGCGGTGGGGGAGCCTTGGAGGCGCAGGAGACGAGACCACCGGCGATGACCGATGCTGCGAGAGCGAGGAGGGCGTATTTCATAGTGTGTTATGTAACGTGTTTGTTTGAATGCTACAGCATCCACAAGTGAGACTGAGCGTGGCGAGGCTAACGACAATTCCAGTATTTGCAACGGGCCAAATCGCAATGTTCTGCGTGGTAGATTCGCAGGAGTGAGAGATCTTCCATTAAGCCAGGAGATCTTTCACCACATGACCGTGTACATCGGTAAGGCGGTAGTTACGCCCCTGGAAACGATAAGTGAAGCGCTCATGGTCAAAGCCCAGCAGGTGCATCACCGTGGCCTGGAAGTCATGAACGTGGACTTTTTTCTCCGCCACGCTGAAGCCCAGTTCATCCGTACTGCCATAGTCAAAGCCGGACTTTACTCCACCACCTGCCATGAAAAGGGTAAAACAATCGGGGTAATGATCCCTCCCTAGCACCTTGCTAGCAGCGGTGCGGCCCTCGCGGAAAGGGGTGCGGCCAAATTCACCGCCCCAGATGATGAGGGTATCCTCCAGCAGCCCCCGTTGTTTCAGGTCTTTGATCAGTGCGGCCACGGGCTTGTCCGTCTCGGCCATTTTTTTCGTTAGACCATCGGTGATGCCAGAGGCCTCTGAGGTGCCATGAAAGTCCCAGCCCCAGTCAAAGAGCTGTACAAAGCGCACGCCTTTTTCCACCAAGCGGCGGGCGAGCAGGCAGTTATTCGCAAAGCTGGCTTCCCCGGGCTTGGCCCCATAGTCCTCGATGACTTTGGCAGGCTCTTTGGAGATATCCATCACCTCCGGCACACTCATCTGCATGCGGTAAGCCAGCTCGTATTGGGCGATGCGCGTCACCGTCTCTGCATGGCCCAGTTCTGCGGCCTGCTGTTCATTCAGATCCTTCAGAGCATCCAGCGTGCGGCGGCGCAGGTTCCGGTTCATGCCCGCTGGGTCAGAGGCATACAAGACAGGATCACCTTTGCTGCGGCATTGCACCCCTTGAAAGACGGAAGGGATGAAGCCACTGCCCCACAGGCCCTGGCCGCCACTGGGCTGAGTGCCGCTGGAGATGAGGGTGACGAAGCCGGGTAGATCCTGGTTTTCCGTGCCCAGTCCGTAAGTGGCCCAGGAGCCCAGAGAAGGCCGTCCCTGACGGGTATGCCCGGTGAATAACAGAAGCTCCGCAGGGGCATGATTAAACTGGTCCGTGTGCATGGACCGCACCATGGTAATCTCATCGGCGATGGTGTGGAAGTTCGGGCAGGCATCGCTCATCCACATGCCTGCTTTGCCATACTGTTTAAAGGTTCGAGGTGTGCCCATCAGCTTTGGCACGCCGGTGGTGAAGGCAAAGGTACGACCTTTGAGGATGGAGTCTGGGCAGTTCTGCCCATCGTGTTTCACCAGCTCCGGTTTGTAATCGAAAAGGTCCAGGTGCGGGGGCGCGCCAGACATGTGCAGGTAGATCACCCGCTTGGCTTTGGCCGCGTGGTGCGTCACCCTCGGGGCCATGGGGTTCTCTGTTCCAGGCATGGCTTTACCTTGGCCTTGCAGGGCCTGAAGAGCGATGGCCCCCAGGCTAAACTGGCCCGCCCCACTCAGGAAGGTGCGGCGTGTGGTGAATTCGAGGCTGTCGTGGCGGACGGGGTTCATGGGCACAGTCAGGGCAAAGTTATCTCCGCATCACAAATTCATCCAGGTTCATCACCACGTTGGCCACAGTGGTCCAGGCGGCTAGTTCAGCGATGTCTGCGTCTTTGGGCGCTGGGCCTAGGGGATCAGTCGCCATTTTTACAGCTTCTTGCGGCTGCGCGCGGTAGTCGGTCAGCGCCTCGTCATGCAGCTTTTGCAGGGTGGCCCGTTCGTGGTCAGTGGGAGTGCGGGCCACGCAGAGTTGGTAAAGGTGGCCGATCTTGTCTTCCACGTTCATCAGTCTGCGGGCCATGGCTTGATGCGTCTCGATAAAGACGGGGTCATTGAGCGTGACAAAGGCCTGGAGTGGGGTGTTCGTGCGACCCCGGCGGATGGTGCATACTTCGCGGTTAGGCGCATCGAAGGTGCTAAAACTGGGGTAAGGGCTGTTGCGCCGCATCTCTGTGTAGAGGCTGCGACGGTGCTTGTCTTCACCTTCACTCAGCGTCCAGTCATTGCTGCGACCAAAGGCTGTGGTGAGGCCCATGTTTGGTGCCAGAGGGCGCACTGAGGGGCCGCCCATTTTATGACTCAGCAGTCCGCCGACGGCCAGGGCCTGATCGCGCAGCAATTCACCCGTCGCGCGGAAGCGCGGCCCACGAGCCAGGAGGCGATTTTCAGGATCGCGCTCATTGAGCTCAGCCGTGCTGCGGGAGTCTTGGCGGTAGGCCTGCGTGGTCACCATCAAGCGTAGCAAGTGCTTCATATCCCAGCCGCTATCCATGAACTCCGCCGCTAGCCAGTCCAGCAGTTCTGGATGAAAGGGTAACTCCCCCTGACTGCCAAATTCCTCGCTGGTGCGCACGATGCCGATGCCGAACAAACTTTCCCACAGGCGATTCACGGTCACACGTGCGGTTAGGGGATTTTCCCGGTTCACCAGCCAGCGTGCCAGCGTGAGCCGGTTCCGTGGAGCTTCTGCGGGCAGTGGGGGGAAAACGGCGGGGGTGCCTTCCTGTACTTCTTCGCCCAGTGCCTGCCAGTTACCACGGAGTTGAATGTGGGTCTTCCGGCGTTCTTTGTTAGGCAAGTCCATCATCACCGGCACCGTGACGGGCTTCGTGCGGCTGAGTTCCTTGTTCAGAAAATTCAATCGCGCACGCTCGGCCTTGGCTTCGGGCGCGACAAAGCGGGTGTAATAAGTTTGCAGGGTCTTTTGCTGCTCTGGGTTCCGTTTCGCGGCGGCTAGGGCCTCGGTGACCTTCTTGTCTTTGATGGCCGGTTTGCTCGTCAGCCATGTTTCGTAACCCTTCAGCCAAGTCTCGGGATTTTTAGCGAACTGAGCTTCCAAACCAACGGCTTCTTGCTGCCACTGCTGGCGTTGTTTCTTCACTTCCGCAGGAAGAATTTCGTGAAAGGGGGCTTCGTCTTTCTTATCAGCATCCGCACTCTGATTCAGGAAGGCGTAGGCCTGGAAGTATTCCTTGTGGGTGAGAGGGTCATACTTGTGCGTGTGGCACTGCGCACAGGCCATGGTGGTGCCCATCCACACGGCAAAGGTGGTATTGACTCGATCTACCACAGCAGCGATGCGGAATTCCTCATCGCTGGTACCACCTTCGTTTTGGGTCATGGTATTGCGATGGAAAGCCGTGGCGATAAGTTGATTGTCCGTCGGGTCGGGCAGCAGATCCCCAGCAATTTGTTCGATGGTGAATTGGTCGAACGGCAGGTTTTGATTCAGTGCCCGAACGACCCAATCTCGAAAGGCCCAGATCTCGCGCGGTTGATCGCTGGGGTAACCGGAACTGTCAGCGTAGCGGGCTAGATCCAGCCACTGCCTGGCCCAGTGTTCACCAAACGCGGGTTTGGCCAGGAAATGATCCACCATCCTTTCATACGGGGCTTTTTGAAAAGCCTGCAGTTCCTCCAGCGTGGGCGGCAGTCCTGTCAAATCCAAGGCCACCCGGCGAATCAGTGTCGAGGCATCGGCAGAGGCTTGGAAAGCCAGTTTGTCCTCATGAAGCCGTTTCAGTAGAAACGCATCAATCGGTTGGGTGTCTTTTATCCGAGGGACGGGTGGCCTAACCACTTTTTCGTAACTCCAGTGGCCGCCCCATTTGGCACCTTCCTGGATCCATTGTTTCAGCAGCGCCACCTGGGCCGGCGGAATGACCTTGTGCTGCTTTGGCGGCGGCATCACTTCATCCTTGTCGGTGGAGAGGATGCGCTGCAGCAGAGCGCTTTGAGCGGGATTTCCTGGCACCACGGCTCGTACGCCGTCATGATCAGCCTTAGCTGCCGCTTCATCATCCAGCCGCAGCCCGGCCTCACGCTTTGCCTCATCGGGACCATGGCAGAAAAAGCAGTTCTCGGAGAGTATGGGGCGGATCTGCCGAGAAAAATCCACCGCAGCCAGCTTCCCAGTGAGCAGGGGCGAAAACAGACAAAGAAATGGGAAAAGCCGCGACATGGAATCAGGGCTAGATACGCGGCTCAGCCGTGTATCTTCCCAGGGCTGCGAGGATAGTCCATTGGTAGAGCAGAGACTTGCTAAGTTCTGTTAGCTGAGTCCTAGACGGGAGCTCGGGCTGCACTCAGCAAGCCCTCCCAGGTGATCTGCAGCCTGGATCACTCCAAGCCAGGGGGTTTTTCAGAGACCTTGCGGCCTCCAGGGCTTTTCGGCGCGACTGGAGGTTTGGTGGGGTCAAAGTATTCGCCGCCATGGATCTCGGCTTCGCCTTTGCCATTCAGCGCCATCTGGGGCCGATCTCCATTTTGCTCACGGTAGTAGGAGCGCTTTTTCAAGGAACCATCTGGAGCCACGATGCAGTGTGCATAGATGTGTGGCTGAGCCAGGAAGAGCGCATGGAGTTTGTTTTCGCGATCCAGGGTGATCTGTGGATCATGCGCCATACTGATGGGGCCCAGGCGGTAGGTCTGGAGGCGCAGCTTCGTCTTGTCATCAATCAGGCGGAAATAAAGGGAAGTGTTATCCATATCCGTGAACAAAATCACGGCATAACGGCGGGCTTCGCCAGCGCCTTTGTAGCCTTCAGGAACACCGAAGGCTTGTTCCCACATCGGTTTGTTATCGGTGATGTTAAAACGCACACGGGCACTCGCGTAAAATTGTCCTGATGGGGTGTGTGCCACACGTGCTGTTAGGCCGTAGTTGCCGATTTCAGTGGGTGAGTAGGCATCCGTCACCGTGATTTTTTTCTGGATGGTGCCACCGGCGGGAATCTGCACCAGCTCTACCCCAGAGACTTCAATAGGTGCCAGGGGGCGGCCACTGCTATCCGTCATTTCAAAGGACATCCACACGGCACGACCAGGCCCACCCAGCACGACATCGGCACCAGAGCGATTCGTGATTGTGACGGAGGCAGGGATAGCTTCCAGCACCATATAATTGGTTCGGGGTAAGGTCAGCCCGACCTGGAACTGGGCCTGCGCGGTGAGCGCGAGCAAAAAGAAAAAGAGGGGGGTGAGATAGCGCATGACTGATTGAAAGCGGAAAATGGAGGAACAGAAAACTCTAAAATGCGCTCCAGCCCTCAAAGAACGGCTTCCCGGTCACTTTTTCGGGGCAGGGGTGAGATCGCTGGCCGTGCGGAAGCCACGGGCCAGGGTGGACTCTGAAGCTGATTCAGCAAAAAAGCGGGTGGTTAAAAGATCGTTGCTGCCTTTGAGCGCGAAGTGCCCACCGCGTACCACAGGTACACGCAGGTCTGGGTAATCCGGGTGGGCGGGCCAGAGTTCGCCCGTGCGTTCACTGGCGGTCCATTCGGAGACATTACCTGCTAAGTCGCAGATGCCATAGGGACTAACATCGCCAGATTTGCGGTCAGCCGGTGCCCAGAGATTGTAGCCGTCCTTACCACCGCCTTTACCATTGGCGTCGTAGTCATCTCCCAGATTGGCTAGGGTTTTGTCCGCTTTATTGCCCCAGGGAAACAGCAGGCCCTTTTCACCGCGCGCGGCTTTTTCCCATTCTTCTTCGGTGGGCAGGCGCTGGCCTTTCCATTTGGCATAAGCGTACGCATCCCACCAGTCCACCTGCGTTACAGGGGTGTTCAGGCTCAGGGGTTGACCATTGAAGGTGGCCCCAGCTTTGGCGGCTGCATAGGTTTCCGCCCATTTGGCAGGCGTGTGGCCAGTCTTGGTCTTCGGCTGGTCGGGGTGGTCAAAGGTGGTCGTGGGAGAGTCTTCCAGCGCCTTCACAAATTCACCGTATTGGCCGATGGTGACTTCGTGTTTGCTGATCTGGTAAGCCGGGAGGTTGCGGGATTCCTTCTTCTGATAAATAAAATTTCCGGCAGGAATAGTCACCATTTCCTCCTTGAGCAAAGGTGTCGTGGTGGGCGTAGCGGTGCCCACCAGATTGCCCAGACCAAAAACGGCTGCTAGGGCCGCTGCTGCCAGAGCCCAGGCCCACCAGGGGGTAGGGCGCTTGCTAGCAGAGGCACCCTCTTCGGCCTCGATCCGGCGCATGATGCTGCGTTCCCGCATGGCATCGCGAACGTCGTCCAAAGCTTCCAACAAACCATTCCAGTCATGCCCGGCGTCTGCCAAGGTCGCGAGCAGCCCGCGGGCTTTGCCTTCACTGGCGAGCGGCTGCACGAGGTCTAAAAGTGCCGCCACTTCTTCCACGGCCACACGTGGCCGGCTGCCTGCTGGGCGGAAGATGTTCACGATGCTGGCTTGGTTCTCGGCATCCAGGTAAATATCCCGCGCATACAGGCGGCGATGGTGGTTGCCACGCTCCACGGCATACTGCATGGCCTCGGCGACGCCAAAGAGCAGCTCGGCGATTTTCCGCTCAGAGAGATGCTCCCCAGCGGCTTCCATTTCCTCAAGGTTGCGGCCTCGCGGCAGTTCACGGGTATAAAAAATCAGTCCATTGACGGCACCGGCTTCATAAAGCGGCGCGATTCGAGGATGCGAGATGGAGGCTTTCAGCCGTTCGCGTTCTTTGAATCCCTGAATCGCATCGGGTTGGCTCAGTAAGTCAGGCCGCAGTAGCACCAGGGCCACGGGCCGCTGGACCGTGACCTGGATGGCGCGGTAGGTTTCAGATTCTGTTTCCTGTGTCAGGCGGTCCTGCACTTGGTAATTGCCAAGCATGGTGCCAGGGGCCAGGAAGGGGGGCAATTCCACACAGCACGGAGGTGTTGGGGCCGTGAGTGCTGCCTGCGCTTTCAGCAAAAGCTTTTCCGCGCTGTAAGGCGCATCCAGCAGCACGGGCCAGCCGGCGATCTGGGATTCAAATCCGGTCAGGTCATAGCGCGTGGTGAAGAGCACCTTGGCTTTGGGAAACCGAGTCAGCGCGCTGTCACGCAGATTAAAACCCGTGTCGCCACTGGCAGCAGGAATGGCTTCGGTAATCAGCAGGTCTAACTCAGCCGCTCGGCCGAGCCAGGAGCGCCCTTCGGTGACGGTGGCCACGCTGTGGACGGTCCAGCCAGGTGGTTGTCGGAGGGCTTCAGTTCGGGGGCCGCGAGTGTCGGCATTGGCATCGAGAAAAAGGATCGTCATCGTATCGGGGGGCAGGGCCGTCAGTTCGTCAACGGCGGGAGCAGCGGGTTCACACCACCGGGGACGGTCTGGGGCGTGCGTGAACCAAAGTCCAGGAGGTCGCGCGGTTCTGCGGCCACGTCCTGGAGTTTGTGCTGGTAGTAGAGCCGGACGACGTAGCCGTGGTAAGAACGGCGGCCGTGGGCGGCAATTTCTCCCGGAGTGAGTGCCGGCAGGAAATAGGTTACATCAAGAGGTTCTTCACCGATGCCGCTCCAGTCCACAGGCGCAGCGGCCCAGGCAGAGACAGGTTCATCGGCGATGGTTTGGGCGATTTTTTCGCCATTCACACGGTCAAAAAAGTACACGTCAATGTCCACCTGGCTGGGGTCCACATTGCCATTGCCCTGACGTAAGATGGGGATGCGTAGCACCACCTTTTCACCATTGGTGGAGGCAGGATCACGGGCGGTTAGGCAGGCTCCCAGGGAAAGCATTTTCCCACCCTCACCGCCCGTCAGGGCCGAAAAAGCTGTGCTGGCTGGGGAGGTAGCAGCGGCTGCAGGTGTGCTGAGGCGGCGTTTCGCCAGGTCGCGAAAGCCCGCTGCACGTGCGGGATCCATGCTTTCCAGTTGTCTCCATAGAGCTGCGGCTTTGTCTCCCAGCCCCATGGTTTCATAACATTGAGCCGTCTCCGACATCACCTCCGGGCTCGCCGGATATTGGAGATCCGCGCGTCGGAGGACTTCGAGGGCACCTTGCATGTCACCTAGCCCACGCACTTGTTTGGCCAAGTCGATCATTTCTTCCAAGGACATGTTCGCTGCGGGATCTGCCGAGGGCATTTTAGCAGCGGGTGCAGGCGTAGGAGTCGGCAGTTTAGCCGTGGCGGCCACTGGTGCTGGGGCTTGGGACGCTGGGGCTACTGCAGGTGCTGGCGGGGTGGTCGGCTGCGTGGCGGGTCTCACTGCCGGAGGAGTGCCTGTCGGCGGGGCAAAGGAGCCAATCGCCGGCGGTGAAAAACTAGGTGCCGCAGGTGCCGGGGCCGCCACAGGTGGGAGGGCGGGGACGATCTGCCCAACGGCCGGGGGGCTGAAGCTGATGGTGGGCCGCACCGGGGTCAGCGGCGTTTCAGAAGGATTCACCCCAGGAGAAGAGCCCGGTTTGGCCGTAATTTCAGGCCTTCGTGAGGCGTCCCAGACGACTTTGGTGACTAAAACGACCTGCACACTCGCGAGTAGGCAGAGAACTCCGAGGGCCGTCGCACTGGCACGGCCCCGGTCAGCGTTGAGAATGGAAGGGGCTTGAGCCATGCCGATTGCCGCAGGAAATTCGTATGGTACGTTCCGCGCTCTCAAGTGTCAATGCTCCAGCCCTTTTCCACCGATTCTCCACCCGAAAAAGGAAGATTGTGGACACATGTGACCATTCCCTTGGGCAGCCCAGCGGAAATCGGGCGTCTTTTGGCCCCAGAACCCGGCTTTATTTGGCTGGATAGCGCCGTGGCGGGTCCGAGTGCGGTCTCTCTGCTCACGGCTTGGCCAGATCGCCTGCTTGAGGGGACTCTCGCCCAGGACTGGACTGCGGTGGAAGAAGCCCTGGATGAAGGAACCGCAGCTGCTCACAGCGGCGGTTTGTTCGGTTGGGTGGGGTATGATGGGCAATTTGTGTTGGGCCTTTATCCACATGCGCTGCTGTATGACCACGCGCAGGGAGAATGGTTCGAATGTGGTGATTTTACTCAGAAATTAAGTTCGATCCCCTCTCATCCCCAAGAATCTCCCGCCCTCACATTGCCGCGGCAGCCCTTTGCGCCCTTGGTCTCTCGTGAAAATTTTTTGGCCCAGGTTCGTCGGGCGCAGGAGTACATCATCGCTGGGGACATCTATCAGGTGAATATTTCCCAGCCCTGGCGTGCTGAATGGCCCGTGGGCACCCCGTTTTTTCCTTTTTACGAACGTCTGCGCCGGGTTTCCCCAGCGCCCCATGCGGCCTGTATGAATTTGGGAGAGACCACCCTTCTTTCCGCCTCGCCTGAACTGTTTCTCAAACTTTCTGGCCGCACTATCGCGACGCATCCCATCAAAGGCACCCGCCCACGCTTTCCCACAGATCCTGCCCGTGACGACGCCTCTGCCCGTGAGTTGTTAGCCAGCGACAAGGAGCGAGCGGAGCTCCTCATGATTACGGATCTGGAGCGCAATGACCTCGGCCAGGTGTGTGAGTTTGGCAGCGTGAAGGTGCCAGATCTTTGGCGGGTGGAAAGTTTCGCCCAGGTGTATCACCTCGTCTCCACCGTCACGGGCACGCTGCGGTCTGGCATCAGTCATGCGGCGGCTTTTCGGGCCTGTTTCCCTGGAGGGAGCATCACCGGTGCGCCGAAAAAACGCGCTTCCGAGATCATTGCAGAGCTGGAGCCCTACCCCCGTGGCCCCTACACGGGGGCGGTGGGTTACTTTGGTTTCGATGGCGAAAGCCAGTGGAATATCGTCATCCGTACGGCCGTGCAAAAAGGCGGGGAGATTACCTTTCATGCGGGATCTGGCATCGTCGCAGACAGCATCCCTGAAAAGGAATGGGAAGAGACGCTGCATAAAGCCTCCGGCATTTTGGCCGCCTGGGCCGCTGAAGATTGAGGCTCGATGTAATATCGTGCAAAAGGCAGCCTCTGGCCTTTTTCATCGCTGCAATCGGCATGGGAAAGTCGCCGCCGATATGAATGGCTAAGGATGCTAAAGCGTTGATGTTCAGCGCTTTGGGTGTGCCGAACATCACGGGGCATGAGTCTAGCTAAAGGGAAAGTAGTCGCCGTCCACTCGGATGGCCCATTTCTCAACTTAACCATTCCACCCTTATGAAACGCACTCTGCAAATCCTCTGCCTAGCTGTGGCCGCCCTCGGACTGTCCAGCTGCACCACCTATGTCGAAGAGACTGGCTACGTTGCTGCACGTCCTGGTTATGTCGCTGGGTATGGTTATCGCACCGCTCCACGCCATCACCACGGCCCATACTATGGCAGCAGCCGCTATTATGACGGCCGCACGGTAGCCTACCGCGGCCCTTCTCGTTATCGTTCCAGCTATCGCGACTATGATGGCCGCCGGGATTATGACCGCCGTCGTAGTGTCCCTTATCGCTCCACCAGCGTGAGCACCCGAGTTCGCGGCGATGTGACCCTGTTCCGCTAAAAACCCTCTCTCTTTTGCATCAACCTAACCTTCTTCACTCCCATGAAATCCATCGTCTATCTGACCCTCTCCGCTATGCTGGCCTTCGCCTTCCCTAGTTGCACGACCAACGTCAATGCGGGGGGCGGAGCCAGCGTCAAGCATGGTAAGGCCAAGCACTCCCACCACCAAAGCAAGACTGGAGTGAAAGCCAATGTCGGCGCTTCCCTGGGCTTGTAACATGGATCTTTTAAAACCCTTCTGTGCGGGTGGAGCTTCTCCATCCGCACTTTTTGTTAGGAGTCAGGCCATCGTATGGCGTTGACGAAATTGTCGAGGTGTCATGCCTGTGCGTTTGCGAAAGTGCTGGGTGAAGGCGCTTTGATCGCAAAACCCATGATCCAAGGCGATCTCGGCGATGGAGCTCCCCGTCTGAGTCAAGGCCTCCGCAGCGGCTTGGATCCGCAGTCGTAGAATAAGCTCATGAGGAGTGCTGCCCAGCGTCTCGCGCAGTTTTCGGTGGAGCTGTCGTTCAGAAAGATTCACCGCTTTGGCCAGATCGGAGGCTGTTAGGCTTTCGGAAAGGTGTGTTTGGATGTAGGCCACCGCTGCCGCCACCTCGCGGACAGCGTGTTGTGCACCCTTTTCTTCACAGCGGCGGCTCAGCCCCATGATGCCAATGATGGTCCCATCTTTACCCGTGATGGGCAGCTTGGTAGTCATGAACCAATTCAGTGCTCGCTGCTCATCCAGCCATAACTCCAGCCGGTTCACCACAGGCTTACCTGTGAGGATGATTTCTTGGTCATCTTGGCGGAAAGCCAGTGCCACATCTGGTGGGAAGAAGGCATCGTCTGTCGCTCCGATGAGCTCTTTCTCATGCTTTAAGCCCAGACGTTCCAACTTGGCGGCATTCGCGGCGATGAGACGGCCTTCGGCGTCTTTGACGAAAAAGAAGACCCCAGGGAGATGATCCAACATGGTCCGCAGAATCTGTGGATCCAACATGAGAGAAAAAAACTCGGTTTGAAGACTGGAGATCATGGCAGGGATTTAACAAAAGATGGCGCTCACTCACAAGACGCCACCCGTTCTCCTCTGCTATTCTTCGACCATGCGCACGCAGCTTCTTTCCTTTCTCTGCCTCACGTCCCTTCTCTCAGCGGCGGAGGTGGACCTTGTCGTTTATGGCGGCACCCCAGCGGGCATCAGCGCAGGCATTACCGCCGCGCGCGAAGGGGCCAAAGTGGTCATTATCGAACCGACCCAGTGGATCGGGGGGCTTGTCACGGGCGGGCTGTGCCGTACGGACGTGGGGCGGGAACAGACCATCGGAGGTTTCCCACGTGAGTTCTTCAGCCGCGCCGCCGCCGCACAACCCGGCACCAGCATGTGGTATGCGGAGCCGAAGACGAATCTGGCCACCTTCAAAACCATGCTTGAAGAAGCGGGCGTGGAAGTGGTCACCGCGCAGTCCTTGAAATCCATCACGAAGGAGGGCCCGCGCATCACCCGTCTCACCACCAGTGCGGGTACGACTTATCAGGGGAAGATGTTTGTGGATGCCAGTTATGAGGGCGACCTCATGGCCGCTGCCAAGGTGAGTTACATCGTTGGCCGGGAAAGTCAGGCGCATTATGGGGAATCGCTCGCAGGTTATTACCCCATGCCCATCCGCCCGCGCACGGTGGAGGTGATGGAGAGTGATTGCCCCAGCATCGGCGGCACAGGGCCCAGTTACATTCATGGCACCCCTGCTGGGATCTCAGGGCTGGATGCTGCAGGCAAACCTATCTTTGGGGTCTATGCCGCACCGCAGCTCCAGCCGGGCAGTGCAGATCACCGCACCCAGGCTTACAACTTCCGCATCTGCGTCACTCAGCGACCCGACCTGAAAGTGCCGTTTCCCAAACCCGCGACTTATGACCCAGCCAAATACGAGCTGCTGCTGCGTCTCATTCGGGCTTTTCCAGGCGTGCGCTTTGGCCGCTTGTTTCATCTCGGGGGTGTGGCTAACGACAAGTATGACCTGAATGCCCAGGGCCTGTTTTCCACCGATTATCCAGGTGCCAATACGGCCTATCCGGAAGGAGATGCGGCCACGCGTGCGCAGATCTGGCAGGATCATGTGGACTTCATTCAGGGCATGCTCTGGTTTCTAGGTCATGATGAACGCGTTCCGCAGAGCTTGCGAGATCAGTGCAACTCCTGGGGACTCTGCAAAGACGAATTTGCCGACAATCAATACTGGCCCTACGCCCTCTACGTCCGTGAAGGTCGTCGCATGATCGGTGAGTACGTCATGGTGCAAAAGGATCTGCAAAACGACATTTTTAAAGAGGACTCTGTGGGTATGGGTTCCTTCGTTATTGATTGTCACATCGTGCAACGCATCCTCGCGGAGGACGGCACGGTGAGGGATGAAGGCAGTTTTCCAGATGCCCCCGCTTTGCCTTATCAGATCGCTTATCGCAGCCTGACACCGAAGCTCACGGAGTGTGAAAACCTGCTCGTTCCCGTCTGCCTTTCCGCCAGTCACATCGCGTATTGTTCCCTGCGCATGGAGCCCGTGTACATGGCTCTGGGGCAGGCCTCAGGCTTGGCAGCAGTGATGGCGATGCAGAACAAAACTTCGGTGCAGGCCATTGATACGAAAGCGCTGAAACAGAAGCTGCTGGATCAAAAAGCGGTTTTGGAACTGGCGGAGCTCGCCACCATGGCTCGTTCCTCGAAACTGCCTGGACTCGTCATGGATGACCAAGATGCCGAGCGTGTGGGCCACTGGCAGGGTAGCACCTACGGGAGCACGTTGGATGGCTCCAGCCGCCATGATGAAAACCTGGAGAAAGGCAGCAAGAGTGTCATTTACCGTCTCAAAGTCCCCGCCACGGGGCGCTATGAAGTGCGTGTCTCTTACGCTTCCGCTCCCAATCGTGCCAGCAATGTACCCGTCAGCATTGCCCATGCAAAAGGCAGCACCCAGGTGCTCGTGAACCAGAAAAAAGTCCCCCCGGTGGATAAGCTCTTCATCAGTCTGGGCACCTTTTCATTTAAAGCAGATCAGGATGCCGTGATCACCATCAGCACTCAGGCCACGGATGGCATCGTGGGCGCAGATGCCGTGCAGTTGCTCCCGCAATAAATCCGCAGAGTCAGGAGAGGACTGGTCTCATGAAGAGACCAAAAGAAGTTCGTGTTTTTAAGGGTGCGATTGGCGTTGGTATCCGCGTGATCATGAAAGCGCTGCTCTCCTCCGCCCTTCTCCTGTCTCCTCTGCTGCTTTCAGCAGCCAGCCCCACAAAGCCTCTGAACATCGGCTCTCGGTGGGAGCTTTTCATGGATTCGCTCCTGCTGACCCAGGTCAAGGGGGTGACCCTGAAACTGCATGAACCTGTGCGCCGGGAAGTGGTGCTGGTGACGGATCAGCCCTGGGAAGGACCCACGTGTGCATACTTTTCCGCCATTCAAGATGGGAAGAAAGTGCGGCTCTATTATCGGGGCTCTGCTGGCGGTTCAGATCACTCAGCGGACCAAGTGACATGCGTGGTAGAAAGTGAAGATGGCATTCATTTCAGCCGTCCTAAGTTGGGACTGATTGAAGCTGGCGGCACCAAGGAGAACAATGTCATTTGGCGCGGCGTGGAGTCGCACAACTTCGCGGTCTTTCTCGATAGCAACCCTGCCGCCAAACCGATGGAACGTTACAAAGCCTTGGGTGGGGTAAAAGAGCCTGGGAAAAATTGGATGACGGGGGAAACCCCTGGCGGTCTTTATGCGTTTGCTTCAGCGGATGGTTTGAAGTGGAATAAAATGCGGCCAGAAACGGTGATGACCAAGGGGGCTTTCGATTCTCAAAACATTGCTTTTTGGGACGAGCCTAACCAACGATACACCAGTTACACGCGCATCTTTACGAATAAGATCCGTGACATTCAAAGCAGCCCCTCCACGGACTTTTTGACTTGGGGGGAGCCTACCTTGAACCGTTATGAGGCAGAAGTTCCGCGTGAGCATTTTTATACCTCCGCCACCATCCCTTGCCCCACCGCTCCTCACCTGTATCTTGCTTTCCCAAAACGCTACATGCCTGGCCGCAAAAAGATCGCCACACACGCACTGCCTGGAGTTTCAGACACGGTGTTCATGACCAGTCGTGATGGGGTGAATTGGGATCGCACTTTTTTAGAGGCGTGGCTACGTCCAGGCCCGGACCCGCTGAACTGGACCGACCGAAACAACATGGTCGCCTCGGGCATCGTCGAAACGGGGCCCGGTGAGTGGTCTCTTTACGCCAGCGAGCACTATCGTTATCCAGATCACAGGATGCGTCGCCTCAGTCTTCGCAAGCAGGGTTTTGCCTCCGTGCACGCCGATGTCAAAGGCGGTGAATTTGTGACACCTCCGCTCATTTTTACAGGCAAAAAATTGCTGCTCAACTACTCCACTTCAGGCACAGGCCGTGTGCAGATCGAGGTGCAGGATGAGGCGGGGAAAGCCATTCCAGGATTCGCCTTGGCTGAGATGCCAGAGCTTTATGGCGATGAATTTGAAGCCGAGGTGACATGGAAGAAGGGCTCCGATCTTGGCCTTCTCCAAGGCAAAGCCGTACGCCTCCGCATCTCGATGAAGGATGCCGATCTCTATGCCCTGCGTTTCGCTCCTTGAGGCTTGACGGAATGCTCCTGTCCTGAACAATCGCTCCTGGAATCCCTGCTGCCAAAAGCGGGTCTGATTTGATCCACTCTTCCATGAAACTACGCCCCTCCCGTATCCTGCGCGAACTGCGTGCAGGTGAGTCCTCCACGATTCTTAAACTGAATCTCATTGATCCGCGCATCATCGAATTGGCTGGTTTAGCTGGGGCCTCGGCAGTGTGGCTTTGCAATGAACATGTGCCCAACGATTGGTTGAATCTGGAACACCAGATCCGTGCTGCCAAGCTGTATGACATGGACACCATCGTGCGGGTGAATAAGGGCGGTTACAGTGAGTATGTGAAGCCCTTTGAGTGCGATGCAACTGGCATCATGGTGCCTCACATCACCAGTGCTGAAGAGGCACGGCAAGTGGTGGACATGGTGCGCTGTCGGCCGGTGGGTAGCAAAGCGCTGGATGGGGGAAACATGGATGGACTCTTTTGTCAGGTGTCGCTGAGTGAATACGTTCACCACTGCAATACTGAAAAGTTAGTTATTCTACAAATCGAGTCTCCCGAAGCTCTGGAGCAGGTGGAGGAGATTGCCGCTGTGCCGGGGTATGATGCGCTGCTGTTCGGAGCGGGGGATTTCAGCCACCGCGTGGGTTTGTTAGGCCAGGCCACCCACCCGCAAGTCGTCGCTGCCCGCAAGCGGGTGGCAGCGGCGGCATTGAAACATGGCAAGCATGTCGCCGTGGCCTCGCTCTTTGGTCAAAAGGAGGAGGTCATCGCCGAAGGCACCCGCATCTTCACGCTAGGGGCGGATGTGATCGAGCTTGGCAACGCTATGCGCAAGATGGTGACAGATTTCCACGGGGCGGCAGGGCGCGGTGAGACGGACTCGGTTTACGCTTCCAAATAACGGCCATGCTTTCTTCCTTTTCTCTCCAAGGTAAAACCATCCTGCTCACTGGGGCTGCGGGTCTTTTTGGCCGTGGCTTGGCCACTGCTCTGGCTGAAGCCGGGGCCACACTCATCATCGCCTCCCGCAGCGCGGAAAATCTACAGGCCGTGGCCACTGCGGAAATCGCGCGTGGGCACCGGGTGCACGCGGAGGCTTTTGATCAGGGAGATGAAGACTCTATCTTAGCCCTGCGCAGCCGCATTGAATCTCGCTTTGGTCCCCTCCATGGGCTGGTGAATAACTCCGTGCTGCGTCCGATGAAAGGCACACTGGGCAATGTGAGTCAGTGGGAAGACTCCATGCGGGTGAATGCCACGGGGCTGATGCTGATGCATCGCCATTTTGGCAGCACCATGGCTGAAGCGGGGCGCGGCAGCATCGTCAATATCGGCAGCATCCAGGGCATGATCGGCCCCAGCTATGAGCTCTATGCGGGAACCAGCATGGGTGACATGCCCCCCGATTACTTTTTTCACAAAGGCGGCATGCTGAATCTCACGCGCTTTTATGCGGCGCTTTATGGACCGAAAAACGTGCGGGTGAACTGCCTGGCACCAGGTGGGTTTTACAACAATCAGCCCGAGTTGTTTGTGCAGCGTTACAGCGAGCACACGATGCTGAATCGCATGGCGGATGACGATGATCTGGGTGGAGCTGTCGTCTTCCTGCTCAGTGAAGCTTCACGCTACATCACCGGGGTGAATCTGCCGGTGGATGGGGGTTACACCGCGAAGTGATCACCGCTCACGAAACACCGAAGGATCATCGGCTTTGCGACGTTCATGCTTACCCATGAAATGGTTCTTTCTTCCTCTTTTCAGTCTTACGCTCACCGCGGCCGAGCCGTTAAAGCTACCTCTGTGGCCTGAAGGCGCACCTGGAGAGATGAAAGCCCCCTCTGCCGCCACGGCGGAGTTCATTCAGAAGCGGGCGGGCAAGAGCACGGTGACGAACGTCACCTCCCCTACGATCACGGTTTACCAGCCAGATAAACCGAATGGTACGAGCGTCATCGTAGCTCCAGGTGGGGCCTATGCGTTTCTTTCCGCTGTGCATGAAGGCACGCAGGTCTGTGAATGGCTGAATACCCTGGGAGTCACGGGCGTGCTGCTGACTTACCGCACCCCCACGCGGGATGAAACACCTCCCCATGAGAAGCCGGTGCAGGATGCTCAAAAGGCCCTGGAGATCATCCGTCAACACGCCACTGAGTGGAAGCTGAACCCCAAACGTGTGGGCCTCCTCGGCTTTAGCGCGGGGGGCAATCTGTTGGGCCATCTGGCCTGTGATCGCGATTCCAAGACGAATGCTCAGCGCCCAGATTTTGGCATCATGATCTACGGCGGCGGTTTCCTAGATCCTGCGGATCCCTTCAAGCTGAATCCTGCTTTCACGGTGCCTGCCGATGCGCCGCCCATGTTCCTCGCCTGTGCCAGTGACGATGGCAATAACCCGGTAGCTGCCACCCTGCTTTACCTGGAGTATAAAAAGCAAAAACGCTCTGCCGAACTGCACCTCTTTTCCGCCGGCGGTCATGGCTTTGGCATGAGGGATAACAAACAGCCTATCAACGCCTGGCCCGCCCGTTGTGCTGAATGGATGGGCAGCATGGGCTGGTTGCCGTGATGTATCCGGAGGTGTGAACCCTTACTCCTCAGGGGGAAACAACCCCTGACTGTCTAAGAGGCTCGATTCGCCTTCACCGCCACCGCTTCGATCTCATACCGCAACGAAGGCGGCAGGCAGTTCGTGATCGTGGTGCGGGCGGGGAAGGGAGCGCTGAAGTATTCGCGATACAGTTGGTTAAACGTGGCCACGTCTTCTGCATCGCGCACGTAGTTGCGGGTCTGCACCACGTGGGCCAGGTCACTGCCTGCCGCTTCCAGCACCTTGCGCAGGTTTTCCACCGAACGGCGAAATTCGCCCTCAAAGCTGTCGCTGACAATTTTCCCCGTTTCATCCACGGAGGCTTGGCCAGAAACGAAGATCAGGTCCCCCACCACCACGCTGGGGCTGAAGGGCAGGTGCGAGGTGGGTGTATCGGGATTCTGCGGGTAGGAGACCAGGGGATGATTCATGGCGGGACGATCCGTGGCTGGGCTTTCCACGATTGACAGAGGCTCAGAGCAGCTTTTTACGCTTGAACCACCAGATGGGCAGCAGGGCGGAAATCACCAGCACGCAGATGACGGCTGGGTAGGCCCAGGGCAGCTTCAGCTCAGGCATGTGCTCAAAGTTCATGCCATACAGGCTGGCGATGAGCGTCGGCGGCATGAACAACACGCTGGCGATGGTGAAGATCTTGATGATTTGGTTCTGCTGGATGTTGATGAGGCCCAGGGTGGACTCGAGGAGAAAGGTCATCTCCTGCTGCTGTTGGTTGGTGTAGTCATCCAGAGACTTCACGTCGCGCATCACGCTGCGGAACTGGGCCGCGAGGTCGCTGCGCATCCAGGTCGCGGCATTGTTTAAAAAGAACTGCAGCATGCGGTTCACACTCACGAGGCTTTCACGCAGATTCGCGACTAGGGCACTGCGGCGGCCCAGGGTGCGGACGACGTCTCCCAGGTCTTTTTCCACAGCGGCATTCGCCTTATTTGGATCCAGGCTGAAGACCTCACGACCAATCTTTTTCAGGTCGGATTCCACGGCCTGCAGCGCATCGGCGATGCGGGCCACGATGAGTTCACACAGGGTCAAAAACACGGCATCGCTGCTCATGGGGCAGGAACACTGGCGGCGGACCTGCTCCACCATGACCCGGAAAGCCATGGGATCTGCGTAACGGACTGTCGTCAGGCAGTCGGGAGCCAGCACAAAGGTGATGGCGGTGGTGTCAGGATCGGGCGTGTCCAGTCCTACGGGAATCCACGCCGTCATGTACAGGGCACCGTGCTCTGTGTAGAGTCGGCTGGATTCCTCGATCTCCTGCATCTCTTCCCGGGTCGGGAGGCCGTGCTCCAGCCAGCTTTCCGCCTCCAGTTCCTCCGCACGGGAAGGATTCAGGAGGTCTAAGTACACCAGATTGTCCGGGAAGGGACGTACCTTCTCGTCCTGCCAATCGAAGAGCTGACCTTGCTGGGTGATGAGTCGAACCATGATGGGGGGCGCAAACAGTAGCGGCAGAGTGAGGAACCGCCAAGGAAAAGGCGCGGAAGATGTCAACTTGTCACGAAAGCACCAGAAACAAGGGCGGGCCTGGATGAAGGTTGAAGACTGCCCCTCGTCTCGCGTAGAAAGAAACCTCTGCATGATCCTCTCTCCAGCCTGGTACCACATCGAAAATGAGGCCGAAATCGCCTCGCCTGCCCTGCTGCTCTACCGTGAGCGCATTGAGTATAATCTCCAACTCATGCTGGAGATCGCTGGTGGGCCTGAACGCCTGCGACCGCATGTGAAGACCCACAAGCTGCAGCCGCTGATCCAGCGCCAGGTAAAGTTGGGCATCACAAAGTTTAAAGCCGCCACCATCGCGGAGGCGGAAATGTGTGCAGCCGGGGGCGGTACCGATGTATTGCTGGCCATGCCTTGCGTGGGGCCGAATGGCCATCGCCTGGCCCTGCTGGCCGTAAAGTTTCCTGAAGTGAAGTTTTCCGCCATCGCGGATGACGAGGCCTCGCTGCGCACGCTCGCGGCTGCGGCCCAGCAGCACGGTGTGACGCTAGGCGTTTACCTGGAGCTAGATTGCGGCATGGGCCGCACTGGCATCATCCCTGGAGAGGCGGCGGCTTTCCTCGTGCATGTGATCAAAGACACCCCGAGACTGCTTTTCCGCGGCCTTCATGCCTATGATGGGCACATCCATGATGCAGATCTCGAGACCCGCCGCAGCCGCTGTGAGGCGGCTTATGCGCCCGTGTTGGAATTTCGCAAGCGTCTGGAGGGGGAGGGCGTGCCCGTGGGGGAATTGGTCGCCGGCGGCTCCCCCACCTTCGGCATCCACGCACCTTTGCTGGATCGCACGCTTTCCCCAGGCACCACGGTGCTGTGGGACTTTGGGTATGGGGACAAACACCCTGATTTACCTTTTTTGCCTGCCGCTGTTTTGCTCGCCCGGGTGATCAGCAAACCAGGCACGAATCGCCTGACTCTGGACCTCGGTCACAAATCCGTGGCCCCAGAAAACCCGCATCCGCGTGTCCGGTTCGAGGAACTGCCTGAGGCGGAGGTGCTGATGCAAAGTGAGGAGCACCTGGTGCTGCAAACCGACCGTGCGCACGAGTTCCAGATCGGCCAGGCTCTGCATGGCATCCCGCGCCACATCTGCCCCACCGTTTCCATGCACGGGGAAGCCGTAGTCGTGGAGGGGAAATCCGCCACCCAGCGCTGGCCCATCACCGCGCGCAATCGGCGCATCTCGGTGTGAGGGGGACGTCGTTTGGCTTTCGTTAGCAATCAAATCCTGAGCGTCTAAAACGCGTTCCCTCGCCCCAGGAACTGGGGAGAGGCCCAGGTGAGGGGTGGTCGCAGCACGCGAAACATCGTCCGCAAAGTGTGCCCAGGTTCTTAAGCCTTCACCTCTCAAAGAAAAAGGAGACCGCCTTTGGAGCTCTGATCTCCAAGAGCAATCCTCTCCTGAACACCTCATTCGCCAAACCAACAAAAACGGGCCGGAAGTTTCCTTCCGGCCCGTCGTTGGGGGTTTGGGTTTTTTATCGTAAGGTCTGTCTTCGCAAGCTCCCGGTATGCGAGGACAGATCTCTCAAGACAAAAAAGTGTTTTTGAAGAGCGACCTGCCATGACAGACAGGCCACCCCCCTTATGAGTTCAAAAAGAACTCATTTATTCCATTACATCATGCCGCCGTGGTCATGAGCGTGGCCGCCATCGGCCTTCTCTTCCTTCGGAATGTCGGCGATGAGGCACTCTGTGGTCAGAAGCAGGCCGGAGATGGAGGCAGCGTTCTGGAGAGCGCTACGAGTCACCTTGGCTGGGTCAACGACACCCGCCTTGATAAGGTCGGTGTATTCACCTGTGGCCACGTTGTAACCTTCGTTGCCTTTGCCCTTCTTGACTTCAGCGACGATGAGTGCGCCTTCGACGCCAGCATTGGCTGCCAATTGACGAAGAGGAGCCTCGATGGCGCGAGCCACGATCTCAGCACCGGTCTTCTCGTCACCCGTGAGGCCGAGGTCGCCGATGGCGGCCTGAGCGCGGATGAGTGCGACACCACCGCCAGGAACAATGCCTTCTTCCACCGCAGCGCGGGTGGCGTGAAGGGCGTCTTCCACACGGGCTTTCTTTTCCTTCATCTCGGTTTCGGTAGCAGCACCGACGTTGATGACGGCCACACCGCCGGCCAGCTTGGCAA
Organism: Prosthecobacter dejongeii; assembly: GCF_014203045.1. NCBI lineage: Bacteria > Pseudomonadati > Verrucomicrobiota > Verrucomicrobiia > Verrucomicrobiales > Verrucomicrobiaceae > Prosthecobacter > Prosthecobacter dejongeii. The sequence goes on along the minus strand of NZ_JACHIF010000001.1, from coordinate 910,683 downwards.
GACGCTCCTGGAGCTTCTCACGGTCGTAATCGCTGGTGGTTTCTTCGATCTGGCGCTTGATCTGGCTGACGCGGCCGGAGATGGCCTCGCTGCCGCCTTCACCTTCGACGATGACGGTGGACTCTTTGCCGATCGTGATGCGCTTAGCCTGGCCCAGGTCAGAAAGCTCGATGTTTTCAAGCTTGATGCCGAGGTCTTCGGTGATGCAGCGACCACCGGTGAGGATGGCGATGTCTTCCAGCATGGCCTTGCGGCGGTCGCCGAAGCCAGGAGCTTTGACGGCCACGATGTTGAGCGTGCCACGGAGCTTGTTGACGACGAGAGTCGCCAGGGCTTCGCCTTCCACGTCTTCAGCGATGATGAGGAGAGGCTTGCCGGAGCGAGCGACTTTCTCAAGCAGAGGAAGCATGTCTTTCAGGCTGCTGATCTTCTTCTCGTGGATGAGGATGAAGGCGGACTCAAGGTTCGCTTCCATGGACTCAGCGTCCGTGACGAAGTAAGGGGACAGGTAGCCTTTGTCGAACTGCATGCCTTCGACAACGTCGAGGGTGGTTTCGATGGACTTGGCTTCTTCGACGGTGATCGTGCCTTCCTTGCCCACTTTGTCCATAGCTTCGGCGATGATGTTGCCGATCGCGGTGTCCCAGTTGGCAGACACGGTCGCGACCTGGGCCACTTCCTTGCTGTCCTTCACGGGGGTGCTGATTTCTTTCAGCTTGGCCACGATGGCTTCGGTCGCCTTAAGGATACCGCGCTGAAGGGAGGTTGGGTTAGCACCAGCGGTCACGTTGCGGAGACCTTCGGAGTAGATGGCTTCAGCCAGGACCGTAGCGGTCGTGGTGCCGTCACCAGCGATGTCGGAGGTCTTGGAGGAGACTTCCTTGATGAGCTGGGCGCCCATGTTTTCATACGGATCAGGAAGCTCGATTTCCTTGGCCACGGTCACACCGTCTTTGGTGATCGTTGGGGAACCGAATTTCTTTTCAAGGATGACGTTACGGCCTGCAGGGCCAAGGGTAGCCTTGACGGCACGAGCCAGTTTGGTGACGCCGCGCAGGAGGGCCTGACGTGCGGATTCGTCGAAGTGGAGTTGTTTTGCCATAGTAAGTTAGCGTGTGAGGTGTGGTTTGTGAATGTGTAAGTCAGGGACGGCCATCAGAAGCACGCCCAGTGGACTTAGGCGATGATGCCCAGGATGTCGGTTTCGTTGACGATGAGGAGGTCTTCGCCGTTCACTTTGACTTCGGTGCCGCCGTATTTGGAGATGAGGACCTTGTCGCCAGCCTTCACCGTGAAGAGTGTGCTGACGTCTTTGCCTTCGTCGTCCTTGCCAGTGCCAAGGGCGAGCACTTCAGCTTCCTGTGGCTTTTCTTTGGCGGTGTCTGGAAGGAAGATTCCACCGGCGGTTTTTTCTTCGCTGATGGAGCGCTTGAGGAGGACGCGACGTCCAAGCGGGGTGATTGCGGTAGCCATAGTTGGTCTATTTTCTGCTAGCGGTTTACTTGTTCTGGTTTGGTTTGTTCATCTGCCCGGCTTGCAGTCACGCATGCGATGTGTGGCGGCCAGCCGGGCGGAAAATTGTTGGGGGGAGAGGAAGTCGGAGCGGAGCGGGATTTATTTCGCTGGAGGCTGGTTTTCTTTGATGGCGATGCCATTGCTGGCGCGATCTTTGCCGCCGTAACTCAGTTCAGGGGCAGCCTCGCCGATTTCCTCGACCAGGAAGCTGACAATGCGCTTGGGATCCTTCGAAAGGACGGCCTGCAGCATGCGGGACTTCTGGTCGCGGTTGTAGTTTTTGGTGTCGAGATCTAGACCGACAGAGCCGGGGGTGCCTTCCAGCCCCTTCATCTTGGCGGCCAGCTCCACGGTGGAGTTGATCTGGTTTTGCAGACCTTTGTCCTGGCCGAGTTTCGTGAGGGCCACTTTCAGGCTCTCATTCACTTCGGGCAGATTCAGGAGATCTGCGGCAGGTTTATTCGGGTACTTGTCCAAGATGGACTCAGCCTCATCGGCCAGTGCCTCGTTTTCTTCTGCTGCGGCTTTCTTGGGATCTTCAGCGAGGGCTTGCGACAGCTCGGCCTCGATCTTGGTATCGGAAACCACCGCTGCTTTAGGAGTGGGTGCCAGCACCGGGGCTTGGGCAGTTTCCTTTTTGCCACAAGAAATGAGAAGCGCGATGCCTACCACAGCCACAGCAGCGCGTGCCGATGCGAGATCGGTCGGGCTTTCCTGGGAGGGCTGGCGTTGGGCCAACCCTCTTGGGGAGTCGCTGTGCTGGCAACCTTGCGGTTGCGATGTCATCACGCTTCGCATGCTTTTTTGGAAGGCGATTACTTATCTTTGTCCACGACTTCGAAGTCGGCGTCCACGACCTTGCCTTTGTCCTGGGACTTAGGTTCGGAGGCAGAGGCGCCTGCGTCGGCGGCTCCGGCCATGCCGCCCATGTCGGGCATACCGCCAGGGGCACCGGTGGCACCAGCCTGGGCAGCGGCCTGGTAGGCAGCGGCGAAGAGTTTTTCCAGTTCTTCGGTCTGGGCCTTCATCTTGTCGGTGTCACCGGCTTCGACAGCAGACTTCAGCGCGGCCACCTTGTCGGTGATCGGGGTGAGCTGGTCGGCTGGGACTTTGCCTTCCCATTCTTTCAGCGTCTTCTCGATCTCGAAGGTCAGGCCTTCCGCCTTGTTCTTCACTTCCACGGCTTCTTTGCGCTTCAGGTCTTCCTCGGCGTGCTCTTCAGCATCGCGTTTGGCTTTTTCGATCTCGTCCTGGCTGAGGCCGGAGCTGCCCTGGATGGAGATGCGCTGTTCCTTGCCCGTGGTTTTTTCCTTGGCGGAGACGTGAAGGATGCCGTTGGCGTCAATGTCGAAGGTGACTTCGATCTGGGGTTGGCCACGTGGCAGCGGCGGGATGCCGTCGAGCTTGAAGGTACCCAGCGTCTTGTTGTCGCGGGACATCGGGCGCTCACCCTGAAGGATGACGATTTCCACACCCGGCTGGTTGTCAGCGTAGGTAGAGAACACCTGGCTGTGCTTTTTCGGGATGGTCGTGTTACGTGGGATCATCGGGGTGGCCACACCGCCTGCGGTCTCGATGGAGAGCGTCAGCGGGGTCACATCGAGGAGGAGCACGTCCTTGACGTCGCCTTTCAGCACGCCGCCCTGGATGGCAGCACCGATGGCCACCACTTCGTCTGGGTTCACGCCCTGGTGAGGGTCTTTGCCAGCCAATTTCTTGGCGGTTTCCACCACTTTCGGCATGCGGGTCATCCCGCCCACGAGGACGAGTTCGTCGATCTTACTGGCGTCCAGCTTGGCAGCAGCCAGGCACTCTTTCACGGGCTTGATGGTGCGCTCGAACAGGTTGTCTGTGAGCTGCTCCATCTTGGCGCGGGTGAGGGTCTTCATGATGTGCTTTGGCCCAGTGGCGTCGGCAGTGATGAAGGGCAGGTTCAGATCGTAGCTCTGGCTGGAGCTAAGGGCGATCTTGGCCTTTTCAGCTTCTTCCTTGATGCGCTGAAGCGCGTCAGGCTGGCCGCTGAGGTCAATGCCGCTGTCGGTTTTGAATTCGTTGACGATCCAGGTGATCAGAGTGTTGTCCCAGTCGTCACCGCCCAGGTGGGTGTCGCCATCGGTGGCCAGCACTTCGAAGACGCCGTCGCCGATTTCCAGCACGGAGATGTCGAAGGTACCACCGCCCAGGTCATACACGGCGACTTTTTCGTCGGACTTGCTGTCCAGGCCGTAAGCGAGGGCGGCAGCGGTCGGCTCATTGATGATGCGGCGGACGTTCAGGCCGGCGATTTCGCCTGCGGCCTTGGTGGCGTTACGCTGGCTGTCATTGAAGTAAGCAGGGACGGTGATCACGGCTTCCGTGATGGCTTCGCCGAGTTTGGCTTCAGCATCAGCCTTCAGCTTGGCCAGGATCATGGCGCTGACTTCCTGGGGGGAGTAGGTTTTGGTTTCGCCACCCACTTCCACCTGCACGTGGGCATCGCCATTGGCGGCGGCCACTATCTTGTAAGGCATGCGCTTGTCGGCCTCAGTGAGTTCAGCGAACTTGCGGCCCATGAGGCGCTTCACGGAGAAAACGGTGTTGCGGGGGTTCGTCACGGCCTGGCGCTTGGCAGCCTGACCGACGACACGTTCGCCGCTCTTGGTGAAAGCGACGACGGAAGGCGTGGTGCGTGCGCCTTCAGAGTTTTCCAGCACCGTGGCCTTGCCACCGTCGAGGACGGCCATGCAAGAGTTGGTGGTGCCGAGGTCAATGCCGAGGATTTTGCTCATGATGTATGGTTAGGAGAAAGATTGAAACTTGGGAAAACAGGTTGGTATTACTGGTTTCTACTTGGCTAGAGACGTGCCAGCTTGGTTTGATAAAGTGTAAACCGTTGATTATCATTGGATTAAGGAAATTGGGCTAATGCACGGCAGATGTTCTGTGTGGGCTAAAAGTGCCATTTATGGCACAACTGCGCTGGCACTTGGCACTTTAGTGTGGCGCATGTGGCACTTTGGATGCCCGAGAACGCTGCGTGATGCCGATGCCTGCTAAAAAACGGGGGTATTGATCCAGCGAGGTACCGTGTGGGGGCAGCACGAGGAACTTCGTTCGAGAAGGGGTGCACATTAGCCAAAAGCGAGACCTCTGTCTTTCACCCCAAGACCACCCCACAGCCCCTCACCCCGGGCCCTGCTCCCCACAAACGGGGAGAGGGGGGATGTGTTTTGGCCTTCGTTTGCTGAAGACCAACCGGCCAACATTTGCTCTGAAGCCGCCCTCCGTTCGCTCTTTCATCCAGAGTTTCCAAAAACGCGTTCCCTCTCCCCCGAATTGGGGGATGAGGCTAAGGTGAGGGGGTGGTCGCAACACGGAAAGACCACGTTCGCAAAAGGGTGCCCTTTAGACAAGAGCCCTCCACCGCCCCTCACTCCTTCGAGAATTCTTTGTCCAGGGCGTCCAGATACTTGGAAATGGCATCGGTGCGCTGGGGGAGCTCGTTTTGAATGGTTTCTGGTAACTTGAGGTAATCCTCAAACAAACCGGACATGGCGGGAGCGCCATTGGCTTCGTGGAGGTCCAAAAGGTCGCGCACCGCATCGGTTTTCTTCGTGGCTTCTTGGGTCCGGGCACGAAGATCGCGCAGGCGGGCATCCAGTCCCTTGGTCTTGCCTTTGAGGATGTCTTCCATGGCCGACACATACTCCGTCACAAGGGGACGGTAGAGGACGGAAGCGCGATTTTGCAGAGCGGCCAGGGCATTGACATTGCGCTCCATGATCTTGCCCAAGTCCTTGCGTTTGAGAATGGCTGCGTAGTCCTCGATGGGGATGGAGGCCGTCACCAGTGCTTCATCTTTGGACGACTTGGGTTTTGCTGCGGCGGGTTCTTTGGGTTTAGAGGGAGCGGTGGGTTTGGGCTCTGGGGCAGGGGGTGTGTCTGCGGGCATCTCTTCCTGGGCTTCCGCCTCAGGTTCAGGGGCTTTTTCTTCCTTCTTTTCAGAGCCAAAGAGGCGCAACCGCACGGGCTGACGTTTGGTTTTGGGGCTTTCCAGTTCAGCCGCTGCGTCGGGCATCGCCTCATCCACCTTCGGCTCGGGAGACTCCTTTTTGGCAGGCTCTTCTTTTGGGGCTTCGGCAGCGGGGGGGGCTTCCTTGGCTTTCTTGGTTTCTTTGGTGGGCTTTGGGGCCTCCTCCTGCGTTTTGGGGGCTTCTGGCTCGGCGGGGTCGTCTTTAGGCTTCTTTTTTCCGAATAGCCCAAACAGACGCTTTTTCTCTGCGGCGGGGGCCTCCTCTTCGGGGGCTTCTACGGCCACTTCCTGCATGGCCAGAGCGAAGATGGGGCGGCCGCTCCGAAGTTGGGCGATGAGGGGATCTGCGCTTTGGGAAAGGACTGTTTTCTTCTCCTTCGTTTCTTTTTCCGGAGCTGGGGCTGGGGCTTCCGAAGGCTCTTCAGGCTTGGCCTCCTTCTCCTTTTTACCCCCCCGGAACCAGTTCAGTGGGTTGAGCGTGGAGGGTTTTTTGTCCCCTTCGGCTTCGGACTTCGCTTCAGGTTCGCCCTTCGGTTTTTCTACCGTGGCTGTGGGGGCGGGAGTCGCTGACTTGGGGGGGGCGGGCGTGGTAACCTTGGCTTCCTCCAGGGGTGGTTCTTCCACGGGCTTGTCTGCCTTGGGTTTATCCTCGTCAAACCAGCGGTCCAGCAGCGGTTTGCGGCGCGTGCCGCTAGTGGTCGGGGCGGGTGCTGGGGCTTCAGGCAGGGCTGATTCTGCCGCTCCCGCAGGTGGTTCCGGGGCTTCGGGCATTGCACCGGAGCTTTCAGCCTCGACTCGCGCGGCTTCTTCAATCGCTGCGGCGATCTCGTCATCGCTGCTCTTGCGGCGCGAGAAGGGATTCAGGCGGCTCATGAAACCGCGTTTTTCCTGGGGCTCCTCGTTGATTGTGGCGATTTCAGTTTCGACTTTGGTTTCGGCAGGTGTGGGCTCGGCGGTTTTGGTGGCAGGCTTTTCGGTCTCCAGGCTTTTGGGAGCGCTTGGTTTGACGGCGGCCACGACCCGGCGGGATGAGGTCGGGATCTCGCTCGGTTTGGCCTGATAGCGGAAGGTGAGGGCTTCTTCCAGGGCGATGAGGGTATCCTGCGGACTGAGGGGTTCGGCCATGCCGGGACTGGCCAGGGTGGCAAGCTGCAGCGCCCACCATTTATTCAGGCTTGCTTCGCTACTGGCGAAGTTGGGGAACCACTGGTTTAGCAGCTCGCGCTCGCTGCGGGGGTCACTGGCCAGGGCATTGAGGAATTTGACCACTCGCAGGCCGCTGTCAGGCTGATCTAGCAGGGCCAGGACGAGCGCGCAGCAGGAGGTCTGGTAGATGGTTTTGGAAAGCGCGTCGTCAATGTCCGCAGCGGAGGCTTCGATGATTTCTTCGATGCCAAAGATTTTACCGCTTTTGAAAATGGCAGCAAACAGGGCGCTGGGGCGGGCACGCTGGCGGTAGTCCAGCGCTTCTAAGACACCTTGGAAAAGCCAGTCCGGTAGAAGTAGCTTGCGCTGCGTCGTGATCTCCTTGCGGTCACGCAGGATGCGCTCAGCCAGGAGCGCACGGATGACCTCCTTGCGCAGGTCGGTGGGGCGCAGGTCTGGCCGCATGTTCACATTCACCTGGATGTGAAAGCCACCGTGGGTGAGCTGCGAGATGACAGTGGAGGCCGTTTTTTCCGCTTTGCGGGCTGTTTCCCCTGAGTTCAGCAGGACCACGATGGGCAGAGCCCAGGGCTGCTTGTCATGCAAAAGGTTGCGTAGCTCGGTGGCGATGTCCTCGCATTTGCCGGAAAGGGCGCTGCGCAGTGTGAGGTCATCTCCGTGGACGATGAACTGGCCGCTGGTGCTGGTGGAGGATCGTGCCTTTGGCTTGGTCAGCGGCACGCTGGGGGCGCTGTTAAAGGTCGGCGGTGGGAGCCCGGAAAGTCCTGTGGGGGCAGGAGAGGTGGCCTCTTCCTGGCCCACTGCGGGCGGCAGGGCCCCTGGGGCGGGTGGCGGCATCGCAGGCGCGGCCTGGAGCTGGCCCGGTAGGGGAGGGGCCACGGGGATAACCGGGGCGCTGCCGGGCGCGGGTGGGGGAGACACCGGAGGTGCAGCGGGGACGGGGGGCGCCGCTTCCTGGGCAGTCACAGGCAGACCCAGACTGAGGAGCAGGGAGGCAGAAACAAAAGAGACGAGGGCAGCAGCGCGTGACATGCGGGCAAAAAGGTTACGGGAAACGGGGGTCGAGCACGAGCTTGTCCTGGGCGAGCTGGATCTGATTCATCTGGAACAAGGCCTGAATTTCTTCCTGGAGAGTGGCGGCCAGTTTCTCCAAAGCAGGAGCCAGAGGACGCAAGAGACCGTGGGGCACTTCCAGGTGACCGTAGCGGCCACCCACCACCTCCACGCGAAAAGCTTTCTCCTGTCGCGCGATGCGGAAATCCACCGTGGCGGTGCTGAGGTGATTGCGCACCTTCCAGACTAGGGTGGCATGGGCGATCTCAGGCTCCAGTTCCAGGGCCAGGCGCTCAAAGGTGGCCCATTCTCCAGCGGGCTGCGGCAGGGTGCCCTTCAGAGTTTTGGCCAGGTGGCGATTCAGCTCCGCCTCGCTGACCTCAAAGACAGCAGAGCGTTTGATGGCGGCCTGCTTCAGATCATCCACCAGTTCCCGCTGGCGTGCGCCGGGCTTGGGGGGCTCCACCGGCGCGATGGCGGTAGGCCGGTGTGCCACCCAGGCCGCACCGGTCAGGGCGCTCAGGCCGATGAGCAGCAAAAGATGGAAAAGGAATTTCACAGGAACGTGGATGATGCATCAGAACCCCGCCAGAGAGCAAGCGCGGAATCCGCCAGCTTCGGTAGCAATTCTGGAGACCGCACCATCTTGTCGCTCGCCCTTCCCGGCGCTTCAACGCTCGATGCTGAAACTCCGCTGGCCGAGCAGGGCGGGAATCACGGACACTTCACGTTCCTTGATCAGCGAGCCCAAGTTGCTCTCATCAATGGCCGCGAGAAAGGCCTCCAATTCCTCGGCATCTTGCGACATGGCCTGCAACTGCACCCGACCATCGGGCAGATTTTTGACTGTGCCTGTGACTTCATACCCCGCCGCGATTTGTTTGGTAGAGTAACGAAAGCCCACGCCCTGGACGCGACCGGTGTAGATGACTTGCTTGGCAATCATGGAGCTGTCTTGGATACGGCATCCAGCGTGCTTCGCAAGGCCTTGGCAAACTCCGCCGTCGCGGCATCCACCAGCAGGACACCCTGCCCCTGGCGATTGCGCAGAAGCAGGATGGAGCGCCCGCCAGCGGTGAGGGCCATTTCCTCGGCAGAATCCTGCGTAGGTTCTACATCGTAACGTTGCAGCAGGCAGTTGCGCATGGCTTTGAAAAAAGCCCCCGCCTGTGCCGGGGTGAGCCACTGCGTCTGCCAGGCGGCATGATCGCGCGGATGATCTGGGGCTGCGTAGGCTAACAAACGATCCGACTGCCACCCGCGCGCAGCTTGCCCGGCATCTTCATCGCTGTTGTAAGTACGCAGCGCATTGAAAATGGCAAAACGGCCCAGGCTATCGTCCCAATAAGGTGTGCTCTCCGCCACACGAGTGCTGGCAAACTGCGGGCGCGTGGATGGCAGTGCGGAGTTATCCAGATATCTCTCAGCTTCAATGATCTCCGCACAATCGCGGGGTGGGCGGGAGTAGGCCGCATTTAGCTGACCGAACTCCCCAGCGCTGTGCAGCGTTTGGGCGAATTCAAACCCGGGACGAAAGGGGAAAAGTGCCAGTTCTTTCAGGAACACCGGCATGGGCACCTCATTGAGCGGGTGGTCTGGGTCTTCTGCAGGCAGGTCACTTTTCGGCGCAGCCTCGGGATTCTGCAGGCTGAACAAAAAGCGTGTCAAACCTGCATCACCCGCCAACAGAGATTCACGCGCCAGCCGCTCATCCGTGGTCAAGGGTTCAGTGCGCTCTTTCGGAAACAGGGTGCTGCCGTATTGCCGAAGGAGCTGCCCAAAGGCGATCGCCATGGGGCGATCTGGGGCGGGTTTGCCGGGGATGGGATTTTCCTCCGTCACCAGCAGCGTGCCGCTTTCTTCATCATACCAGCCACCCAGTTGCCGGGCCCACAGGGCCGCGCGTAGGGGCAGGGGGTCCACAGGTTTATCAATCCAGCCCAGGGCGGTGAGAGCCAATCCAAAACGGGGGCCTTCATCATCGGGCTGTTGCTGCCGCAGCCAGGTCAGAATGGCGCGCTCCACCTCCGGCTGGGTGACGCCCGTGGTCGGGATGGGCAGGGCCTGGAGCTTGCGAAATTTCATCAGTTCGATCCCCATGCCCACATAGTCTGGTGGGTCTTCATCCACCACCACGGGCTCCATCTTGGGCACGCCTTTCATGCCCAGTGTGCCCAGCTTTTGCAGGAGCTGCGTGTTTTCCTCCTGCAGCGTGCCGACCTGCCCTTGAAGGTACTCCACCTGACCTTCCAGAAGCTTGATCTGCGCCCGTAGATCTTCCTGTTCTTCCGGGCTCTCGCTAGGCTGCGCCTTGGGCAGTTCCAGGGGATCTTTCCGCGACGGAGTCACAGCGACGGGGGCTGGCTTTGGCGCAGGCTTTTGTGAAAGGAACACGCTGACGCCTGCCCCCAAACCAATGAGGACCAGCAGGAGAGCAGCGGGGGAGGCTTTCAGCATGAGGGCAAGGATAGGCAGACGCAGCCGTCTGAAAACCGGATTAACGGAAATCTGAGCTGGGGTGATGTCAGACGTTTCAGGAACTCAGTAAATTTCCGGCTCAGGCACACCTTCAGGATGATGCTGGAGGAAGTCGAAATCCGCCCCTTCATTGGCCTGCGTGACGTGGTTTACAAAGAGCTTGGCAAACCCGCGCTGGTAACGTGGCGGGGCGGGTTTCCACTCGGCCTTGCGTTTGGCCAGTTCCTCATCACTCACATGCAGGTGCAACTTCCGGTTAGGCACATCCAGCTCGATGAGGTCGCCATTTTTCACCAAGGCCAGCGGTCCGCCCACGGCACTTTCCGGTGCGATGTGCAAGGCACAGGCACCGTAGCTGGTGCCGCTCATGCGGCAGTCAGACAGGCGCACCATGTCGCGAATGCCCTGAAGAATGAGTTTCTTTGGGATGGGCAATTGTCCCCACTCCGGCATTCCTGGGGCACCCACAGGGCCGGCATTGCGCAGGATGAGCACGGTGTCCTTCGTCACGTCTAGGTCCAAGTTATCAATCTGGGCCTTCATGTCCGGGTAGCTATCAAAAACCAGCGCTGGCCCTGTGTGCTGGCAGAGCTCGGGAGTTGCAGCGGCGTGTTTGATCACCGCCCCGTCCGGGCAGAGATTGCCGCGTAGGATGGCGGTGCCGCCATCGGGTTGGATCGGGTTTTCGGGCGTGCGAATGACATCGGGCTGGTAGATTTCGCAGCCCTCTACATTTTCGCCCAGGGTCTTGCCAGTGATGGTCAGCACATCCGTGTGCAGAAGATCACGCATGCCATTCAGCAGCGCACGCAGGCCCCCGGCCACGTAAAACTCATCCATCAGGTACTTGCCCGCCGGGCGCATGTTGGCCAGCAGGGGGATGCGACGGCTGATTTCGTCAAACTTCTCCAATGGCAGCTTAATGCCCAGGCGGCCTGCCATGGCCACCAAGTGAACGATGGCGTTCGTGCTGCCACCCAGCGCCATATCCACGGCGATGGCGTTTTCAAAGGAACGCTCCGTGACGATCTTCGAAGGCTTCAGGTCATTCCAGGCATTCTCCACGATCTGCCGACCTGCGGCAGCGGCCATGCGCACATGCGCGGCATCCACGGCTGGTACGGAGGAGGCCCCAGGGATCACAAGGCCTAGCGTTTCCGCCAGGGCCGTCATGGTGGAGGCCGTGCCCATCGTCATGCAGTGGCCCGGGCTGCGGGCGATGCCGTCTTCGATCTCGCACCACTGTTCCCAGCTCAGATTGCCCGCACGTTTTTCATCCCAGTATTTCCACACATCGCTGCCGGAACCCAGCGTTTCACCGCGCCAGTTGCCTTTGATCATCGGCCCGCAGGGCATGTAGATGACCGGGATGTCCATGCTAAAAGCGCCCATCAAAAGGCCTGGCGTGGACTTGTCACAGCCGCCCAGCAGCACTGCCCCATCCAGGGGATTGCCACGCAGCACTTCCTCGGCCTCCATGGCTAGCAGATTGCGGTGAAACATCGCCGTCGGTTTTGTCAGCATCTCGCCTGCCGAAAGCACCGGGATCTCCATGGGGTGCCCGCCCGCCTGCAAAATGCCCCGGCGCACGCCATCCGCCGTCAGCTTCAGGTGCATGTGGCAGGAGTTTTGTTCCGACCACGTGTTGAGGATGCCGATGATCGGCTTGCCCACATAGTCTTCCGCGCCCCAGCCCGACTGCTTCGCCCGCGAGCGATGCCCAAAGGAACGGAGTTCATCGCGGCCATACCAGCGCCAGGAGCGCAGTTGTTCAGGGGTCTTGCGGGTGGTGGTCATGTGGGTGTGAAAGCCGATGATGGGCCGGACCACGAAAAATGCCAGAATTCAGAGTTAAGGATCGAGATTTATTTATCCTCCCCGGGTTTTTCATCGGCATTTAAGGTTTTGCTAAACTCCTTAAATTTAGCGCTCACTTCATGGGTTAAAATTTCCCACTCCTCTTTCTTTTCAGAATAGTTATACATCTTTTTCCCAGTGAGATGGAAGATGGCAAAAACGCCGGTCGTGGACATCATACTTTTACGTCCCCCTTCATCAAATGCGTAATGGATGACGACGGTTTGGCGATAGTTGCTAAAGCTTCCTTGTCTGCCAAAATCAAAATCTTCAGAGCGATGTAAAATAAATGAGGATTGGCTGAATCCCCCGTATCTGCCACCAGCTCGTTCCTTGGGTGCACTCTCCAGTTCCTCAAACTGCTCTTTCAAAAGCGAGTCTTTCTCCAACAGCAAATTGAACTTCTCAATGAGTTGCTCGCCATAATCATACTCCTCGGCTTCCTCGCTTTTGGGAGTCAGGACAATCAGCGGTTCTACTGCGAAGCTACAATTCACAGCCAGCATCAAAAAGAGCAGTAGGGTCTTCATTCTTTGACCTGTATATTGGCGCTGATGAAAAAGGCAAATTCATTGATGTATTCCATTCTCCTCGAGTGAGAGAATACTGAAGCATGGAAATCGCCCATCCCCCAGGACTTGACCCATTTGTTCAGCACTTGGTGCATACTGGTCGTTATGCCGACGAAGCAGATGTGGTGAGAACGGCTTTGCGAGTTTTGGAACGTCAGGAATGCGATGAATCACCAGCCCTGGAGTCCGCCCTTTTGGAAGGGGTGCGATCCCCACACCGACCTTACGGCCCGGCGGTTCTTGAGGCCATCCGTCAAGCTGCGGGGATCCTGTGATTAACTTGCCGTGGCTGGTTGGTGGCCACTATAAGTAAAAATGTGGCCAAGCTAATTCCAAAATGGGTCATCTGGCGGAACAAGTTGTAATATCGTTTTTTCGATTTCTAGCGCCAATTTGTATTCGATAATGTCCGGATAGTTTTGCGACTTAACTTCCGGGGCATAAACTGCAAAGTGGCAATCCACATCCAGTTCAGGAATGACGATATCAAAAATGGTTTGAGGCGAGTCCGAAACCGAAGCATGCCGCAGAGGTGTTAGCAAATCCACCTTTAGGTCGATCACTGCATCCGAATAATTGAGAATGCCACTCTTCAGGACTCGTTTGAAAAAATCGGCTCCTCGTTGCGGATTTGGTGGACATACCAAACGATTTTCTTGGCCCGGTTCTAAAACATAGATAGAGCCATCCCCACTCACTCGAAGCGAGATGTTAGAAGCTCCTAGCCCTCCACGATATGAAAGGGTCATAAAGCCTTTGCTGATTGAAGCATCAAACTTTGACAGTTTTCGATTGGCTTCTGACAACTCAGATTTCCAATGAAACAAGTTGGGACCATAAATATTTTGGCGAAGTCGCGCAATCGAAGCAAGATGCCGTGATTCTTCGAACTCACGATTTCCTTTTTCATGCTTGCTGACGTACATGGCTCCGGCACAGAAAGAGGAAATACAGAGAAGTGCTATGAGGAAAGCCTTTTTCATCATGTTGTGGGTATATTAGTGACTGATACGTGCTATGCCAAGGCTGGTTATTGGACATAGAATTGATCGCAACACGTTGTCGTAAAGCACACGATATACAGTCTCTTCTTTTTATCTCTGGCTTTAAATCATGAAACCTATTCTTCTTGTTATTACTTCCATCGCCCTCATCACTCCTGGCTTCGCTCAGGACAAAGACGCGGAGGGTTTTGTCGAGCTATTCAATGGCAAGGACCTCAGCGGCTGGGACGGCGATCCGAAACTCTGGAAGGTAGAAGAGGGTCTTGTGACAGGCATCTGTACGGGCCCGGACAGTCCGGTGAACAACACCTTCCTCATCTGGCGCGGGGGGCAGGTGAAGGACTTTGAATTGAAGGCCACGATGCGCGTGATTGGGGACAACAACTCTGGCATCCAGTATCGCAGCCGTCCGCTACCGGAGGCTGGCCCCTGGGGCATCGCGGGTTATCAGCTCGATATCCATCCGGCCCTTGAGCACACCGGCATGACCTATGAGGAAAAGGGCCGTGGCATCTTCGGCCTCAATGGCAAAAACGTGCTGCTTGATCCTGAAGGCACGCGCTGGCTCACCAACGAGCACGAGCCCGTGAAAGTGGATGTCGCTCAGTGGAACGACTACACCATCATTGCCCGTGGCAATCACCTCATTCATCAGGTCAATTGCCAGACCACCTCGGAGTTGGTGGATCACGACGCCAAAGGTCGCACCCTGGAGGGCCTGCTGGCCATCCAACTCCATCGCGGCAATGCCAACACCGTCCAGATCAAAGACCTGCGGCTCAAGGTACTTAAACAGGTCCCTGTCCTCCCCTTTGATCCCACCACCCTGCCCGCCGGCGCAAAAAAGATCGAGCGCCCTGGCACCAAAAATCCTCAGGGCACCGGCCCGGCAGCGCCTGCGAAAAAGTAGGGTTGCTCAATCAAACTCATGCGTTGAATTTTAAAAAGCGGAGGTTAAGTTACTGACCATGTCCGCAACATTGGATACTTTGCACACCGATGGTCGCATCGTTTTCTCATTCCCTGAGAAGGCACTTCCACATGCAGATGAGGCCAGTTTTATTGCCTTCGTCAAAGCGGAGTGGACCGCCCGGCAGAGTCGGTTTTCCCAACAAGACGCCGAAGCTCTGGCGCAGGAGGTGGATTCCTCCTGGTGGTCTCGAAATCGCGAAAGAATTTTGGCGCAGGTAGATGCCGGATGAGTGCCTGTGTGGTCATTGATGCCAATCGCATCTTCTCAGAATTGATCGCGGCAAACCATCATTTACGGCGCGCTTTCGCCTCATTGCCAAACACCCGTTTTCTTTGCCCAAAGTACGTTTTCGTAGAGATCTTTAAGCATAAAGAACGCATTGTCTCTGCAAGTGGACTGCCTGAGCACGAATTACTGTCGCTACTTCACAGCATCTTGGAGCGAATAGAATTCATTGATGAAGACAGCATCCGACTGGGAAGCTGGACTGAATCATGGCGGCTATGCAGGGACGTGGATGAAAACGATACCGCCTATGTGGCGCTTACTTTGGATATGGATGCGCTGTTTTGGACTAGCGACCGAGTCTTGGAAACAGGCTTGAGAAAAAAAGGCTTCACTCGTTTTTTCACCCCGTTGTGGTGAGCTCCACGCGGTCTTCTCGAATGGGCTTGCATCATCGCTAACTCCCCCCCAATTCACAAAACCTCGGGCATTCATCGCAAAAGTACGCTCTCTGGGGCGTATCCTTTTCTCCCCCCAAACTCTGGCCCTGCCCATGCTTCACCGGATGACCCCTTCCGTTCGCCTTTTCATCTTCACGTCTCTCGCGGCGTCGCTTCATGCGGCACCGGAGTGGAAATCTGTGCAGCCGATGCTGGCAGAGACTTGTTACGACTGCCACAATGGCAAAAAGACCAAGGGTGGCGTGGACCTGGAGCGCTTGGAAAAAGAGCCTTCGGTGGAGAAGGAATATGCGCTTTGGGAAAAGGTGAAGGACGTGGTGGCCAAGGGGGAAATGCCGCCGGAAGATGAGACCCAGCTTTCCGCTGAAGAGAAAAAACAGCTCCTCGCTTGGGCCACTGGGGCGATGGATGCCGTCGCTACTGCGAATGCGGGAGACCCCGGAGCGGTGACGCTGCGCCGCCTGACCAATGCCGAGTATGATTACACGATCCGTGACCTGACGGGTGTGAACTACGGCCTCGCCAAAGAATTCCAGCCCGATGGTGGCGGGGGCGAAGGTTTCGCCAACACGGGTGACACGCTTTTTGTTAATCCGGCCCAACTCGACAAGTATCTGGCCGCAGCACGCAAGCTGGCGGACCACGCCACCATCCTGCCCGGCACGGGGGTCACCTTTCACCCGCAACGGGTGGGCATGCGGGGCAATGCTCAGGTCAAGGGGCAAGCCCAGCAGGCGCTCTACGTCTGGTATCAAAAGATGTCCGGCCCGCACCTACCCACCTATGACCGTGAACTGCGTGAGGCCGACTACATGCTGGCCTGCTGGAAATGGAAGCACAAGGACCTCACCGGAGCCACCTCGCTGGAGCAACTGGCCCAAGAAGCGAAGCTGTCCGTCCCTTTCCTGAACAACTGGTGGACGATGCTGAACGACACCAAAATCCAGTCTCGTTTCCTCGACCTCACGAAGCTGCCTTGGCGCAATCTGCCCCCGCCAGATGCGGCCAAACCCAAGGAAGTACCCGCTCCCGTGCTCGCCTCTTTGCAGGCCATTCAGGATCAGCGTCGCTCCTGGAATAACCCCCAAAATCCCGATAAACCCGGCACGGGCGTGCAGCGCCGCCAGCAGGACGCGGATGGCCTTCGCACCTATGGGGGCAGCCGTGTGCAGGTCAAAGGGCACAAGGAATTCCACGTCGTGCTTGGAGATACAGGCGATGGCAATGGCGGTGACTACGTCACTTTCACAGGCCTCAGCATTCGCCGTCAGGGCAAGAACTATGAATACGCGGCCTACATGCGCCAGGAACGGAATGCTTTCCGCAAACAGGTGCAGGACATCGAGGCGGGAAAAGCGGCCGTCAAAGAACTGACGCTGGAGCAACTGAAACAGCGGATCGCCACCGCTGAGAAAGCCCTATCCTACTTTGGCAAAGACCCTTTGGGTAAAAACGGCATCGGTGAAAATGTCCTCGCGGCCAAGGCCCCTCGGGTCATCACCCTGCCGCTTCCAGAAGGCACCACTGAAGTCTTCGGCTCAGGCCGTCTGGACATGCGCAGCTCGGAGGTGGATCTCGCCACCGTGCAGTGGGACCTCGTTGTGGGCACACCTCCAAACACCAAGGAGATCATTCCCGGCGTGTTGACCGTGTGGAAACGCAACACCGATGCCCATCGTCAAACCATGGCGGACTTTGGCCGCATGAAGACCGTGTTCCCAGACATGCTGGAGCGCCGCCTGGAGGAAGTGGCACGCAACCTCTACAGCGACAAACCTGGCCCCGGCGTCTATTACTTCAGCGATGAGCAGCTCAAGTCCATCATCCCTGAAGTGGAGAAAAAGCGCCTGGAGCAGATGCGTCTGGACTGGAGCTTCCTTTCCCGTGACACCCTGAAAAAAGAACAGCAGGTCCAGTATGACGATCTCATGCGCCAGCATCTACATCGTTTCGCCAGCCAGGCCTGGCGACGTCCCACCACCCAGGCAGAGCGTTCGCAACTTTCGAAGCTGTATCAGGACGGCCTAACCAAAGATCTAGATCGCGAATCCGCTGCACGTGAAGTCGTCACGCTCATTCTGGTTTCGCCTAACTTCTTGTATAAAACCGAAGTCGGCACCGTGGCAGGAGCGGAAAGTGATGCGGGCACTCCTGCCCGCAAAAACGAGGCTCCCAAGAGTCCCGCCGTTGCCAAAACATCTCCGAATAAGACTCCCGAGGGGAGCGTGGGCACTCCTGCCCGCCCCATCGAAGGCCAGACCACCAGCGTTCCTCAAAGCGCATCCCCTCCTGCTACCGCCGCCCCGACTGAAGTCACCCTCAATGCCTGGGAACTCGCCTCCCGCCTCAGCTACTTCCTCTGGTCGTCTCAGCCCGACTGGCAACTGCGCAAAGCCGCCACCGATGGCAGCCTGCTGAAGCCTGAAGTGCTGGCCGCACAGGTGAAGCGCATGCTCAAGGATCCAAAGGCCGAAGCCATGGCCAAGGAATTTGCGGGCCAGTGGCTGGAGTTCAAAGGCTTCGACAAACACGCCGCTGTGGATGACAAAAAGTTCCCTCAGTTCACCCCCGAACTGCGTCGTGATCTGGATCGTGAAACCACTCTGTTTTTCACCAACCTCATCCGCGAAGATCGGCCAGTTCAGGAGATCATCGGGGCGGATTACACCTTCCTCAATGAACGCCTCGCCAAACATTATGGCGTGCCAGGCGTCACGGGCGAAGAGTTCAAAAAGGTCAACGTCGCGGCCCAGCATCGCGGTGGTTTGTTAGGCCAAGGCAGCCTGCTCACCAAGACCTCTCGCAGCCACCGCACCAGCCCAGTGCTGCGTGGAAATTGGTTGCTGCAGGCCGTGCTAGGCACCCCCGTGCCACCTCCGCCGGCGGATGTTCCCGAGCTGAAGGAGCATGGCGAAAAACCTGCCACCGTGCGTGAAATGCTAGAGCAGCACCGCGCCTCCAAATCCTGCTCCGGTTGCCATGATCGCATTGACCCTCTCGGCTTCGCTTTGGAAGGCTTCGATGCCATCGGGCGTTATCGGGAAAAGGACGAAAGTGGACTGCCCCTGGACACCTCGGGACAGGTCAAAGGCGGAGCCAAATTTGTTGGCTTTGAAGGGTTGCGCGAATATCTGAAAACCCAGGATGACCAGCTCACTCACCACTTTTCGCGCAAGCTCATCGGCTTCGCTTTAGGTCGCCAAGTGTTGCCCACGGACAAGCTGCTGATGCAGAAGATCAAAACCGACCTGGCTACCAACGAAGGTCACTTCTCCGCTGCCGTGCTCGCCGTGGTGCAGAGCCGTCAGTTTACCAGCAAGCGGCTTTAGAGCAAGGACTCCGAAGCGGGAATTGAATGCACTTCGAACATTCAGAAACCGGCCGGATAGTTCGGCGAAGAAGGTCGAAGATTTGTGCGAAATCCTTTCGAGCCGAACACATCCGGCCTACGAACCAGCGGTCAAACGTAGGCCGGATGTGTTTGGCGCGTAGGCACTCCGTTCTTGTGGAAAGCTCATCGCCAAACTATCCGGCTTTCTGGGGAAGGTCTGAGTGGCCCTTAAGCCGCAGAGCGGTTAGCAGCCAAGTTCGTCCGCTATCCCACCACTTACTTCTCCACACAGGCCACGGCCATGGCGGCCATGCCTTCTTCACGACCGACAAAACCCATGCGCTCATTGGTGGTGGCTTTGATGCCGACCTGATCTGGTTGGATGCGCAGCGCCTCGGCGATTTTATCCTTCATGGCCGCCGCATGTTTCATCACCTTCGGAGCTTCGGCGATGAGGGTGGAGTCCACGTTGGTGATGACGTAGCCTTTTTCCTGCGCTAGCTCCGCGCACTTTTCCAGAATGCGCAGGCTGCAGATGCCTTCGATGCTGGCATCCGTCGGTGGAAAGTAGAAACCGATGTCCGGCAGGCCTAACGAACCAAGGATGGCATCGGCAATGGCGTGGCATAGCACATCTGCATCAGAGTGACCTTTCAGGCCACGGATATGGGGGATTTCGATGCCTCCCAGGATCAGGGGGCGTCCTTCTTCAAAGGGGTGCACATCATAGCCAATGCCGACTCGGTTCATGCCCATGCCTTAGGCCGGGTTTCCGAAGTGGCAAGGCCGAAAGGGAAATCAGCCCGGCTTGCCGCCCAAAGTCCGCATCTGCGCGCGATATTCACGGGGGGTGCTGCCCACCACTTCACGGAAACGGCGGTTGAAGTTGGCCAGATTGCGATACCCACAGTCTAGAGCGATATCCGTGATGTTGTTCTGGTCTTCCGCGATCATGCGGCAGGCGCGGCCAATTCGGACTTCGTTGATGTACTCCGGTACGGTTTTGCCCGTTCGGGAGCGGAAAAAGCGGCTGAATGCCCCTTCGCTGAGGTGCGCCAGCTTCGCGAGCTGAGCCCGATCAATGTCCTCCGTGAGATGCTGGTGGATGTAGTCACACACGCGTTCCATGCGGCCTTGGTCCGTGGCGTGCAGAGTGGGCTCGTAGGCGGCACTGGCCAGAGGTTTCAGGTCCTTGGCGCGGGACATCACATCCAGGATGGCCAGCAGGTCCACCACGCGGGTGAGGCCGTCACTTTCAGCCAGATGGCGCAGGCGCAGGGAGACTTCTTTCCGCACTGGGCCTTTGATTTCCAGCCCGCGACTCGCACGGCGTAGCAGGCGGCGCACAGATTCCAGCTCAGGCAGGGCCATCAAGTCCTTACCCAAAAAGTTCTCTTCAAAACGGATGATGATTGCATCCACGATGCCCGCACCCTCTTCCTGGTGCCACACATGCGGCAGGTTGGACCCGACGAGGACCAAGTCGCCATCGGTGATCGGGGCGATGTTATCCCCCACCACGCGGTGACCACGGCTGCGGATGGCCAGGGTGATCTGAAATTCCGGGTGGAAGTGCCAGCGGGTGCCGTAGTCGGGACCATGCACGAGCTCACAATGAAACGATTCCCAATCGCGGCGCGGGACTTTCTCAAAGACAGGCTTCATGTCCCGGAATGTAAACACGGATTCCGCGAATGCCAAATGCACGCTTGTGCTCAAGAATGGACTTTTGGTGCTCTACGCCTGTCCTCATCCTAGGGTTGCAGCTTTGCCCGGCGTGCCCTTTAATGGCTGTTTCCCATGCCACCTGAACACGAGGCCCTTCTCATCCTGACCCGCCAGCAGTTTCCCACGCTGAGGGATGTCCCTTGCCAGGTGGAGCCCATCGTCAAAGGCGGGTCGGACCGCCATTTTTATCGCTTTATCTGGGAGGGGGCCGCTCACCCGCCCATGATTCTCATGGTTTACACCATGGCCCGCCGGGATAATCCCAAGTTTGTCCCCGCTACGCATCGGCTGGCAGGGCTTGGGGTACACGTGCCGAAGATTTATGCCTTTGATGAGCAGCGGCTGTGCGTCTGGCTGGAGGATCTGGGCCGGGATGACCTGCATGCCCACCGCGAAGATGCCTGGGAAATCCGTCAGGGTTACTACCAGGCCACCCTGAGACAGGCGGCGAAAATCCACTCGGTGGGTGCAGCCAGCCTGTCCGCCGCAGACCTCAGCACTCTGGAGCCTGAGTTCAATGAGGCGCTCTACGAATGGGAGCAGAATTACTTCATCGAGCACTTCGTGCGGGGTGTCCTCCGCCGGGATGTCGAGATGCCAGAACATGCACCAGCCCGCGCGGTGTTGTTGGACCTTCGTCAGCGCCTCGCCCGGCTCCCGCGCTGCCTGGTGCATCGGGATTTTCAGAGTCAAAACGTGCTGCTGCGGGATGGTGAAGCCTGGCTGGTGGACTACCAGGGCCTACGCCCGGGATTGGCCGAATATGATCTGGCCTCCCTGCTTTTTGACCCCTACGTGACTCTCAGCCGGAGTGAGCGTGGCGAGCTGCTGCAATACTACGCAGACTTCCGTGGCCTGCCCCTGCCAGAGCTGCGCCAGGTGGTGTATCAATGTGCTGCCCAGCGCCTCATGCAGGCCCTCGGGGCCTATGGAAATCTCAGCCGCAACCAGGGCAAGACCCACTTTGAGCAGCACATCCCTGCCGGAGTGAAGAATCTCACCTCCGTGTGCGATGAGGCCCCTGAGCTGGAGTCCCTGCGCAGTCTTTTCCTCTGATGCACGTTTTTCTGCCTGTCATTGATTGCGGCCCGTTCTTGGTCCAGGAGCTTCAGCGCGCCAGCGTTTCTGCCACGGAAGATGCCGTCACAGGTCTCATCCACGCGCCAGCCCTGCCCGCGCTCCCCTGGCTGGCTTTCGCTCGTCAGACTCTGCCGGAAGCGAGCGAGGTGAAAGAGGCCTCCATCAATGCGTGGGCAGACCACATCATCACCCGCATCGCCGGGATCTTGCCGGACGCCCAACCCTGGCGCTTGCACCTCTGGCCGGCCTATGGCGAAGGAAAGGCGGGACTGCATCGCTGTGACCTCATTCGCACCGCGCTGAATGAGCGGCTGAAAAAGCGCCGCCGCGCCCTGACGCGTTCCTTGGAAGAAAGTGCCGCCCCCTTCACGCCAGAAACTTCCCTCGTGCAGGCTGTGCTTACGGGGCCAGACGCAGGTTTTGTCTCCGTCAGTGCCGCTCCGCAGCCTTCGCAGTTGCCTGCACTCATTTCGCCCTTCTTGGCCGGGGACATTCCCCATGCCGAAGACAAAGCTGCCCCCAGTCGCGCTTTTGCCAAAGTCATTGAGTCTGAGCTGCGCCTGGGCCAGCAGATCGAACGGAGCCAGACCTGTGTGGATCTGGGTGCCTCCCCAGGCAGCTGGAGCTACGTGGCCATTCAGCGCGGAGCTTACGTCACCGCCATTGACCGCAGCCCTCTGCGGGATGACCTGATGCGCAATCCTCGCCTGACCTTCCAGCAGGCCGATGCCTTCAAATTCCGCCCCCAACAGCCCGTGGACTGGCTGATCTGTGACATCATCGCTGCGCCCCAGCGCAGTGTGGATCTTCTCATGGATTGGCTGCGCGAGCGCCAGATGCGTCGTTTCATCGTGACGCTCAAGTTTAAAGGAAGTGACGAGTATCACCTCATGGATGCTCTCAAAGAACTCGCCCCACCTCTGTGTGCCGACTTCCGCCTCACCCGCCTCTGCGCGAATAAAAACGAAGTCACCGCTTTCGGCGTGGTGGCTTAAGCTCGCGTTGCCATGACCCTCATCATCTTCGACCTCGAAACCACGGGGCTTTCTCCGCGCTACCACGAAATCATCCAGATTGCGGCGGTGAAGGTCAAGGTGGGCTGCTGGGAACCGCTGGGTCATTTTGATTCGTTTGTGCGGCCCCAGGCTAGGATGCCGCGCTTCATCACGGGGCTGACGGGCATTTCTCAGGCGCAGGTGGAGCGGGCCCCCACTCCAGCGGAGGCCCTCCAGGCCTTTTCGCAGTTTATCGGTGAGGAAACGACGCTGGTGGCGCACAATGGCCCCGGCTTTGACATGCGTTTCATCGCGGAAAACTGCACACGCCACGGGCTGCCCGTGCGGCCCACGGCCATGATGGATTCTCGGGCGTTCTCGCGGAAGATCTGGGGTGGCCGCAGCGGTCATGGACTGGACCCGATCTTGCATCGCCTGGGACTATCCTCGGATGGGGTAAAGCGCCATGATGCCCGGGGCGATGTGCACTTGCTAGCACAGGCCGTGCGGAAGATGTGGGGGCAGCTAGCGCCAGATTTTCAGAGCTGCCCGGTAGAGCTTAAAACAGGCGTCATCCCCGCCCTGGTTCCGGCTTTTTAGCCGGTTGTCAAAAAGAACAGTATGGACAGTTGTTCTGCGGTTGACGAAAGAAGCGCACGTCACCACCCGTGACTAGAAGCTCATGTCTGCCATTTTCCGTCTCCAGCTTTCCACGCTCGCCTTTGCGGCAGCTCTTGCGGCCCAGCCAGCCACCACCCCGGTTTTTTGGCCGGATAAAAATGGCCCGACTTTCGATGGCGTGGTGCCTGCGGCTGAGGCGGCTAAATTGCCCCTGAAATGGAATGCCACCACCGGGGAGAACATCGTCTGGAAAGTGGACCTTCAAGATGATGGCCATAGCTCCCCTGTCATTGGCGGAGATCGCATCTGGTTCACTTCAGCGACCACGGATGGGAAGAAGCAGTTTCTTTATGGCATTGACCGCCAGAGCGGCCAGATCATCCATCATGACGTGCTGTTTGAAAATGCAGATCCCGAGGGTTTGGGCAATCCGCTGAACAATTACGCCGCCCCATCGCCCGTGCTGGAGGCGGATGCCCTGTATGTCCACTTTGGCACCTACGGTACGGCTCGTATTGATCCCGCCACGGGCAAAAAAGTCTGGGAGCGTCGAGATATCAATGTCCGCCATTATCGGGGGCCCGGCTCCTCACCCATGATTCATGGCGATCTACTCATCCTGACCTTTGACGGCATTGACCAACAGTTTGTGACCGCCCTCAATAAAAAGACCGGTGAGACTGTTTGGAAGACCGCTCGCACCACCGACTATGGCGACCTGGATGCTGAGGGCAAACCCACCCGCGATGGCGACATGCGGAAGGCCTACCACACGCCTAGTGTTTTTAATCTGGCCGGCGTGGAAACCCTGGTGTCCATTGGCTCTCGCGCTGCTTTTGGTTATGCGGTGGAGACGGGCAAAGAACTGTGGACTGTGCGCCATGGCGGTTTCAACGCGGCCATCCGCCCCCTGGTTTATCAAAACGTGCTGGTGCTGAACACCGGGTCTGAGCGCTCGCATACCGTCGGGGTAAAGATTGATGCCCAGATGAAAGGTGACATCACAGCCAGCCATGTGATTTGGGACCGCGAAAAGCGCAACGCCAGCGAGGCGAATTCAGTGCTGGTGAACGGGCTCCTTTTTCAGATCACCCGGGGTGGCATTGTCACCTGCATGAATCCCGTCACGGGGGAAGATGTTTGGGAGGAACGCCTCACAGGCCAGCACCTGCCCAGCCCTATCGCAGCCGGGGATCGCCTCTACTTCAGCAATGACCGTGGAGATACCCGGGTGCTGCGTGCAGGCCCTCAATTTGAGGTGCTGGCCGAAAACGTCCTACCGGATGCGATGACTGCGGCACCTGCGGTGGCGGAGGGAGCTCTTTTTATCCGCACCAAAAAACAACTTTTCAAAATTGCCGCTAAGTAACCTTTGGATATGCCCTAACGCCGCTTTGTTTTTTGCTCTTTAGGCCATCGGACGCATAAAAACGCGCTGGGAACCGCATTCTATCAGGAAAGCGAGTTATCAGAGAAATAACAGCTTCTTATCACAAATACGTCGCAAGTTTCGAATAACGTGTTATTCTAAAGACCTCTATGGCTACGACACCGACTCGCAAAACACGTTTCTCCCGCCGCGTCCCTGACCATGTAACCGATGAGCTCGTCAATGTATTGTCCAGTGGGGACACTCTTGAGTTCAACGCGTTGTTCAAACTGGTCTATGACAATTTAAAGCTGAAGAACGCTGTGAGTGGGGGCGAAGAAATGCTCCGCCTGCGTTCTTATGAGAAGCTTCAGGGCCTTGTGAGCCGTGGCCTTTGTGCCAAGGTCAGCAAGACCTACCGTGGTCTGGAAGGTCTGCGCGCAGCGCATCAGGCAACGATTGCTGCCCGCACGGCAGCCGTGGTGGCCCGTTAATCCTTCTTTTTATTGTCTTTAAAACCGCCTTTCCCTTCACTGGGAAAGGCGGTTCTTTTTTGTCCCCACGCACAGCTTGACGAGCGAGTCAGGCACCCACACAAACTGTCTCTCCATGTCATACAGCGATTTTGAACCCGATTCCGAGGCTGAGCGCGAGCTATCCCCGCTCCTGCAGGCGATCGTGCCGAAGCTCACTCCCTGCCGCGTCCGCGAGTATCTGCCAGAGGATTTTGAAGCCTGCCTGGAGATCTACCGTTCCAACACGCCTGATTTGTTGCCTGAAGAAGGTCTGGAGGCCTTTGCCGAGTTTTTGACCGTGGGCACCTCTTACATCCTTGTGATTGAGTATGATGGCGAACTCGTTGCCTGTGGTGGCCTGGAATTGATTGGCGATTCAGACTCCGCCACCCTTGTTCATGGCATGGTGCATGGGGATTACCATCGCCGTGGGCTGGGCACCACCTTGCTAGCCGCCCGTATTGCTCTGCTGGAGACGGAGGATCGCCCGCTGGATCTCTGGCTGCGCACCACGCGTCATTCCGTGCCGTTCTACGGCAGGTTTGGCTTTGCCCTGCATTCGGTGAGGGCCGGGGGCGTGGAACGTGAAGGGGCCAATGTCTGGCTGAGCATTGATGACCAGGACATTGAGGACATCCGTTTTGCCTTGGAGGAACGCAGCATCCGTATCTTTTTAAATGATCCTGACGAGGATGACGAAGAGGAGGAGTTTTAATAACTGGATGAAAACGAGACTGACTCCTCAGCAAAAGAAGCTTTATAGCTATGCCAAGGACGGAAGGAATGGCCGTGCTGAGTCGAGGTCCGTCGCCAATAAAGCGATTTCGAAACGTAAGGCTAAGGCGAGTCGGGCTTTTCGCCGAGCCCTGATTCAGGCTTTAACAAAGGACGATGAAACTGTTGCCCGAGTGGATCGCAAATCCTTCAAAAAATCGCCAGACATTCCGTTGGCTGTTTATGTGCAAATTCGTTTGTCTCAGCGTGCGAAGATCAAGGACGAAACTCTTTTAAAGGCAGGACAGAAGGCAGCCAAAATGAGAGAGTTTGTTATAGACGGGCATCTCAGGGCAGATCGAAACCTTGGAGGTGCTTGATTGGCTGTTTTATTTTAAAAAACGACCGTTGTTTATTATCCACTATGAAATCCTTTATCCTTGGCCTTGTCGCCATCAGTCTAGTTCCACTTTTGTCTGCGGCTGATACCAAGCCTGCCGCTCAAAAACCCGCTTCTGAAAGCCCCAAATGGAAGAAGCTGAATCCGCAGACGCCGACAGGCTTCACGCTGAAGACCCTGGAAGTCGCCAAATACCCGGAGCACACGGTGGAACTCTACGTTTATGTACCTGAGGCGGAGGGCACCTGGCCTTGCATCCTGGACATCCATGGTGGCGGCTGGCAGAAGCGCCAAGTGGAGGCGGATAAGCCGATGATGGAGCGTCTCGCCCAGCGCGGTTTTGTCACCGCGCTAGTCAGTTACCGCCTGTCCACAGAGGCGAAGTACCCGGCAGCCCTGCATGACTGCAAAGCGGCCCTGCGTTGCCTGCGAGCGCATGCGAAGGAACTCAAGATTGACCCCGAGCGCATCGGTTGCATGGGAGGCTCTGCCGGCGGGCACCTCTCAGGCCTCACCGCTATGACCAGTGGCCTGCCTGAGTTTGAAGGTGCGGGCCCTTTTAAAGATCAATCCAGCACAGTGAAAGCGGCCATCGTCATGGCTGCCACACAGGATCTGGTGGCCTCCAATGTGGGTAAAAAGAACGAAGGGGCCGTTCTCTTCTTCGGCGGGAGCCTAGAGGAAAAAACGGAGGTGTACAAAGCCGCCTCACCCATCACCCACGTGCGCTCTGGCGTGCCGCCCACGATCTTCATCGAAGGGGAAAAGGACACCCTAAAAATCGGCCGGGCCGAAATGATGGACGAGCTCCAAGCCCTGGGCATCGAGACCTCCGTGACCACTCTCAAAGATGCCCCTCATCCGTTCTGGATGAGCGATCCCTGGTGCGCCGAGACAGTGGACATCGCCGCGATTTTCTTCAAAAAGCACCTGGGCGAGCCGATTCTGAAATAAAGGATTTTATTCCTCATGCGCTTCTCTCCTTGGTTCCTGTTTTTTATCCTCTTCGTGACCCCAGCGCTCGCGCATGTGGTGCCGAACATGACCATCGAGACGGAGTTTACCCAGGGGCGGCAGTTCACCTTGAAGATGAACCTGGATCCTCGGGTGTTTCTGAGTGATCAGCCCACCTCGCTGCCGCCGGTGTCGGCAGATTGGTACCTGAACCAGAGCGAGACGGAGAAAGCCGCGACCTATGCAAAGGCCACGGAGTATCTGAAAGCAAATGTCGGCCTAACATTCAATGATCAAACGCTGCCCTTGCCCGCCTGTGAATTTGTCGCGCTGGATGGGGCCAACTATGAGCCGGTGAAACCCGACACAGCAGAGACGCATTTACTTGCCACCGCGAAGGCTGAAGTTCCTGGGGGGACTGACAGCTTTAAGATCGCCTTTGGCAAAGGGGCCAACGTCAGCCTCATCCTACTCAACAGCGAAGAAGGCAATGACGAGCGCAAGCCGCAGGTGATCTTTCCTGGCGAAACCAGTCGCCCCTTTAAACTCACCCAGACTACGAAGGCGGCGGAAGTGACTCCTGTGGCTGCGCCAGCTATCACCCAAACTGAAGGCATCCAGGTGACCGATGTCAAAGTGACACGGGTCTATCCCGAGTTTCCCAGGACTCCGCTCATCATCGGTGCCGGGCTGTTCGTGCTCATGGGCATCGGCTTGCTGTGGCTCAAACGCAGGCAGCGTTGAGGAACTCGATCACGCGGCGCTCATGCCAGCCGCGGAGGCGATGATCCAGGAAGCCCACATGACCGCCGTAGTCTGGTGTTTCCAGGTGCAGCAGGTCACTGTGAAAGGCGAGTTCTTGCGGGAAGGACGGCAGGGTGAGCAGGGGATCGTTCAGCGCATTCAGCAGCAGGCTTGGCACACGCAGTTTGGTCAGGTGAGGCAGGGAACTGGCGCGCGCCCAGTAGTCATCGGCATCGCGAAAGCCATGCAGCGGCGCGGTGAAGCGATCATCAAATTCCTTGATGGTACGGATGCTGTGAATGCCACGCAGATCAAAGCTTTCAGGGAACCTCCGCGCTTTCGCCTCCATCTTGAGGACGAGGGTTTTTAAAAAGCGTTTCAGGTAAACGCGGTTGTCCTTGTGCTCATCCAGGACGCGCGCGCTGGAGGCCAGATCCACCGGAGCCGAGACCGCCACAGCCGCGACGATGTGTGGATGCGCGGGCATTTCGCCGATGCACTTGAGCGTGATGTTACCGCCCAGGCTGAAGCCGACGAGGGCCATCTGCGGGTAGGCATCTGAAGCATGCTCAATGACGCTACGCAGGTCATTGGATTCGCCACTGTGGTAGGAGCGTGGCAGGCGATTTTCCACCCCACCACAGCCCCGGAAATTCCATGCCAGTACATTCCATCCGGCACGCAGCAGCGCGGCACTCATGCTGCGGATGTAGATGGCCTCGGCAGAGCCCTCCAGCCCATGCGAGAGGATGGCCAATCGCTTGTTCCCAGCATGATACCAGCGCAGATCCAGGAAATCACCATCGCTCAGTTCCAGGCGTTCATGCTTGGGCTGGGGCGGGTGCGCCCGCGGGAGAAACACTGGCAGCACCGTCTGCACATGGCCATTACGCAGGAAACGGGGTGCCTGGTAACTGGAGGTGACGACGGGCATGACGCGAGATCATTTCAGCCACCAGCAGAAGCTGCCGCTGGGCACGGGCAGCACATTCGCCGCGCCGCGCAGTTGCATCTCTCCCTGTTCCAGGCTGCCACCGGAGGAGCCAAACTGTTGGACTAACAAATGATGTAAAGAGATGGGCGTCAGCTCGGGCGTGTGGCAGGAAAGCAGCACGCCCAGGGGTTGATCGGACATCAGTTTGCCAATCAAGGAGAGCAGCGGCGGCAGATCGTTTTCAATCTTGAAGATCTCCCCCTTCGCGCCACGGCCATAGCTGGGCGGATCCAGGATGATGAGGTCGTAGCTGCGCGCGCGCCGGTGCTCACGGTCGAGGAATTTGGTCACATCATCCACGATCCAGCGGATGGGTTTTTCATCCAGGCCATTCAGTGTGGCGTTCTTGCGTGCCCAGTCCACCATGCCTTTGGAGGCATCCACATGGCACACCTCCGCACCGCCATGCGCGGCGGCCAGCGTGCTGCCACCGGAGTAGGCAAAGAGGTTCAGCACACGCGGGGCGCGATTGTGTTTTTTGCGGTAGTCGCCACACACTTCACGGATGCGTTTCCACTGGTCGCGCTGCTCCGGGAAGATGCCCAGGTGACCAAAGTCCGTGCTACTGAGCTGAAAGCGCGTGCCATCCACACCGATGTCCCAGGTGCTAGGCAGGCGATCCCGTCCGCGCCACTGGTTGCCGCCATCGCGAAAGAACGTGGCGGTGGCCTTTTGCCAGATGATGGGGGAGAGCGTTTGCTTCCACACCGCCTGAGCGCAGGGGCGGGAGAGCACCACTTCACCAAAGCGTTCCAGCTTTTGAAAGTTGCCGCTGTCGAGGAGTTCGTAGCCGTTGGGATTCATCCAAAAAAGAGCGCAGATTAATCTCCAAGACCGACCGCCTGGCGCACGCGATCCAGCGTTTTACGGGCGACCGCACGGGCTTTTTCAGCCCCCTCAGCCAGCACCTTGTTGACATACTCAGGGTTAGCCACCAGCTCCGCACGCTTCTCGCGGAAGGGGGCGAAGTAGTCGGTGATGCCTTGGAGGAGGCGCTTTTTGAAGTCGCCGTAGCCTTTGCCTCCGGCCTGGAAATCTGCCACCATCGCCTCGTAATCGGCCGGGGAGGCGACGAGTTGATACAGCGCCAGGATGCTGCTGCCTTCGATAGGTTTGGGCGATTCCACCGGGGTGGAGTCTGTCGGGATGCCCATGATGGCCTTCTTCAGTTTTCCAGGCTCTTCAAAGAGCTGGATGGTGTTGCCATAGCTCTTGCTCATCTTCCGGCCATCGGTGCCCTGGACCACGGCGGTTTCCTCGCGGATGCGCGGTGTGGGCAGTTTCAGCAGGTCTTGGCCAAAAGTTTCGTTCATCTTGATGGCGATGTCGCGGGTCACCTCCACGTGCTGCTTTTGGTCTTTTCCCACAGGCACCAGATCGGCATCATACATAAGGATGTCTGCGGCCATGAGTACCGGGTAGGCAAAGAGGCCGTGGCTGGGCTTTATACCGTTTGCTACCTTGTCCTTGTAGCTGTGGCAGCGTTCCAGCAGGCCCATGGGGGTGACGGTGCTCAGGATCCAGGAAAGCTCCGTGTGCTCTGGTACATCACTCTGGCGGAAAAACACACACTTCTCGGGATCCAGACCGCAGGCCAGGAAATCAATAGCAAGGTCACGCACATTGCTGCGCAGGGTCTTACCCTCGTGGATGCTTGTGAGGGAGTGGTAATCGGCGATGAAGTAGAAAGCTTCGCCTTCGTGTTGCAGCTTCAGGGCCGCCTCCATCATGCCAAAATAGTTGCCGATGTGGAGACGTCCGCTGGGTTGGAGGCCGGAAAGGATACGCATAGTCGCCTAGAGATGGCGGGCGATGCGGTCAGATTCAAGGGCGTAGCTGGATTTTCCGCTGCTAGCTTTGTTCATTCAGGTGCCAGCGCATGAAGGGCCGGGCGGCTGCGTTTAGGCTAAAGCGCCACGCCATTCACTCCCGGACTATGTTTTTACGCTCCCTCTACAGCTTACTTTTCCTTTCCACAGCCCTTTCCAGCCCGGCACAAACCGCCCCTGCACCAGCCCCCGCAGTTCAGCCGATCATTGACAAAGTGGTCACGGCCATAGGCGGAAAGGACAAACTGCTCACGCTTTTTCGCATCAAGGAAACCTTTCACTTCGGTGCCAACCCCACGCCTGATGAGGGCAAAAAAGCCTCCTCCCGCGAGTCCGTGCTGGAAGTGCCGAAGTACTGGTGGTTGGGCAAAAAAGAACGTGCGGATGAACCAGCGAAATACGATGTCTGGGCCTGGACGCTCGGCATCCTGGTGGATCCCCAGTCCAAGGTGGAGATCGCCCCGGACCTCACGCATGAAGGCACGCCACTTTTTGGCCTCCGAGTCAGCGGCACGGTGGACCCCGCCATGGAGATCTACTTTGACAAAGAAACCCAGCTCCTGCGCCGCCTCGACTGGCGGGGGGACTACTACCTTTTCAGCGACTGGAAGGAGCACGACGGCGTGAAGTACGCTAGCAAGACGGTGATCTACAAAAAGGCCAGTGGTAAACCTTGGTTCTTCCATGAAGTGACGGAGGTGCAGCGCCTGAAGGAACTGCCTGCCGGACTTACTCGCCACTGAGACACTTTCATGAAACGCGTCTGCCTCATCCTGCTGGGACTTTGCCTGGGAACCTGGGCTCGTGCCGAGTCCCTGATCATCCATGATATCGCCGCTCTGAAGGCTGCCGTGGCTGGGCTGAAAGCGGGCACGGTGATGAAAATCGCCCCTGGGGACTACCCTGGCGGCTGGCATATCATAGGCGTGGAGAATTTGACCATCGAGGCCCTGGATCCCCAGTCTCCGCCGCATTTCAAAGGCGCTGGAAATGGCTGGCAGTTTTCCAAATGTGCGGGGCTCACGCTGCGGAATGTCCACATCAGTGGCCAGAGTGGCAATGGCCTCAATTTAGACGATGGCGGTGATCTAGCAAACCCAGTCAAGGGCATCACCCTCGAGCACGTCCATATCAGCGACATCGGCCCAGAAGGAAATCACGATGGCATCAAATGCTCCGGTTTGGAAAACCTCACGATCCTTGATTGTACCCTCACGGGCTGGGGTGGGCAGGGCATAGATTTTGTCGGCTGTCACAAGTCACTCATCACGGGCTGCCAGTTCGTGGGTAAGGTGGGATTCTCCGCCAGTGCAGGAGTCCAGCTCAAAGGTGGTACCTCAGAGATCGTGGTGGAAAAATGCCGCTTCACGAATGCCGGGCAGCGTCCGCTGAATATCGGTGGTTCCACAGGCCTCGCCTACTTCCGCCCGCAAGGGGCCAAGCATGAAGCGCACAGCATCGTGGTACGTGAAAACATCATGGAGGGCAGCCCCTGCGCCGCCGCCTTTGTCGGAGTGGATGGCTGTGAGTTCAGTGGCAACACGATCTTGTTTCCCGAAAAGTGGCTCTTCCGCATCCTGCAGGAGACCCAGGAGCCGGGCTTTGTGCCCTGCCGAAATGTTTGGGTGAAAAACAACCGCTTCGTCTTCCGTCGCGTTCAGGTGCAGGTGGATGTCAACATCGGCAGTGGCGTGGCTGCTGAGACCTTTCGTTTTGAAAACAATCATTGGTTCGCGGAAGATCGTCCCTCGGCCTCCAAGCCGAAACTCCCCGTGGCCGAAGTGGCCGGAGTCCATGGCACAGACCCACGTTAACGCGCTATTCCACTAGCTCGAAGATCCCAAAAGAAGCTGGCGTGTGGAAATCGGCCTTCTCTGTCTGTGGGTTCACCCACGGCATCCAGCCCGAGTGAATGCCGCCCTCCGCCGTGTGGGAAAACTCCGCTCGATACACCCCGGCATAAAATTCCGAGGTTCCGGCTTTCAGCACATTCAACTCACGCAGCAGATTTAAGGGCAGACTTCCCTGCACCTGATAACGATGGCCCTGAATACTTGCATTTAAGTGCAGCTCCGGGCAGGTCCAGTTCCAGTCATACTCGCGGTAGAATCGCGCCGCATAGACCAGGGCTTCGCTGCTTGGACTCATCTCAAAGGCGTAATAAGGTGTGAGTGTGAGATCGGGTGTCAGAAAGATCTCCACCCGGTCAGATCTCAGCACACGCTCCTTCACCGTCTCACCCGCGCCGAGCACCAGGTCTTCATCCACACAGTCAAAGCGGAAGTGCAGCCGCTCTTCATCCCAAAGAGCACGGAACTGAGTCGAGGGTGGAACTGTGGACTCCCAGGGGAAAGTGAAACGATCTAGACACACAGCAGCAGACCAGTCCAAGAGAGCTCCACGACAGCGTCGGACGGGGTAACGATTGAGGGTAAAAGGTGCAGGTGTCATGGCACAGATTCTTCATATTGACGGCAGTACAGGAAGTCTGTCAGCATGAGGATTCATGTTTTCTGTTTTTCGCCCTGCCCCAGATGCCCCGCTCCTCCCGGCGGACCGAACGGATGCTGAGTACAAACGCTTGCGGCTGCAGGTGTTCATCGGGATTTTCATCGGTTATGCAGCTTACTACTTGGTGCGGAAGAATTTCTCTCTAGCCATGCCGGACATTCTACGGGAGTTTCCGCAGTATTCCAAGGCCCAGCTCGGCACGGCGATGACAGGCCTTTCCTTTGCCTATGGGGTGTCCAAGTTTTTGATGGGCTCCATTTCAGACCGCAGCAATCCACGCTATTTCCTGCCGTTTGGTCTGCTGCTTTCGGCCTCCATCATCGCGGTCTTTGGCTTGGTGAAAGAGGTCTATGCATCCCTGGCCATCATTGTCATTTTGCAGACGCTTAATGGGTGGGTGAATGGCATGGGCTGGCCTCCTTGTGGCAAAACCATGGTACATTGGTTCAGCACGCGCGAGCGGGGCCGCACCGTAGCCATCTGGAATGTGGCGCACAATGTCGGAGCCGGGGGCATGGCAGGACTCGCCGCTATGGGCGTGTGGCTCTTCGATGACTGGGGCGCGAAGTTTTACTTCAATGCTGCTGCTGCTGGGATCGTCGCCGTTTTAGCTTTTTGGCTCATGCGGGACACCCCCCAGAGTTGTGGCCTGCCGCCCATTGAGGCTTACAAAGACGATTATCCTCCGAACTATTCGGCAGAGCATGAACGGACGTTCACCTTCAAGGAGATCTTCTTCACCCATGTGTTTAACAACAAGTTTCTCTGGGCCATTGCCGTGGCCAATGCGTTTGTCTATTTCGTCCGTTATGGCATCGCAGACTGGATCCCTACCTACTTGCAAACGGCCAAAGGATTCTCCTTTCAGCAGTCTAGCATCGCCGTTTCATGCTTTGAGTATGCAGCGATTCCTGGCACCCTCCTCTGTGGGTGGATCTCGGACAAAATTTTTAAAGGCCGCCGTGCCCCTGCCACCATTCTGTTTATGACTTTGACCTTTGTTGGCCTAACAGGTTATGCTCTCAATCGTCAAGGGCCTTTCTGGATTGATTGCACGTCCCTCACGGCCATTGGCTTTTTCATCTACGGCCCGGTCATGATCATTGGGCTTCATGCTCTGGATCTAGTGCCGAAAAAGGCCGCAGGCACAGCCGCGGGCTTCACAGGCTTTTTTGGATACGCTTTTGGCTCGGCTGCCGCAGGCACAGGCGTCGGCTGGTTGGTGGATCATTGGGGCTGGAGCTGGGCCTTCGTCATCATGGGGCTTAGCAGCTTGCTCACCATCGTCTTCAGCGCCATGACCCTCGGGCACCGGGCTGAAAAGAACACCTCACGCGTATGAAATATCTCCTCCCCCTCCTCGCTTTACCCCTTATGGCTCAGGAACCTTCTCCCCTTGTCATCGCCCATCGTGGCGCCAGTGGTTATTTACCTGAACACACGCTGGAAGCCAAGGCCATGGCTCATGCTCAGGGCGCGCCTTCCATCGAACAGGATGTGGTGCTGACGAAGGACGATGTGCCCGTCGTCTTGCATGACATCCATGTGGATACCATCAGCGACGTGGCCACGCGATTTCCCGGTCGGCAGCGCGAAGATGGCCGCTTTTACGCCTTGGACTTCACTCTTGCTGAGCTGAAGCAACTTCGCGTCACCGAACGGTTTCATGCCAAAACAGGTCAGCAGGTGTTTCCCAAACGCTTTCCGATCCATACCTCCACCTTCCAGATTCCCACACTGGAGGAGGAGCTGCAATTGATCCAGGGACTGAACCGCAGCACTGGGCGGCAGGCGGGCATTTATCCCGAGATCAAACAGCCTGCCTGGCATCGCAAGGAAGGTCATGACATCAGTCGCATCGTCCTGCCCATCCTGGAAAAGTATGGTTACAAGAGCCGCGAGGATGCATGTCATGTGCAGTGCTTTGAGTATGAAGAGGTGAAAAGAATACGTTTGGAGTTAGGCTGGAAAGGTCGCCTCATCATACTCATGGGGGCTGGGGCTCAAGGCACAGACGGCACCGACTTTGCCCACTTGCGTTCCCCGGCTGGGCTGGTGGAGTTGAAACAGGTGGCCGATGGCATCGGCCCGGCACTCAGCAGCATCATTGCCGCAGATCGCAGCGTGACAGCCTTGGTCAGAGACGCTCATGCTCAGGGTCTCAAAGTCCATCCTTACACTTTGCGTACCGATGAACTGCCCAAGTTCGCACACTCGGCGGATGATCTCATGGACTTGCTTTTCACCCAGGCCGGGGTGGACGGCCTGTTCACGGATTTCCCGGATGTGGTGTTGAGTTGGTTGGCCAAGAAGCGCTGAGCACAAAGGTGAAAACGGGCTATTCTACACAGTGAAAAACGCTTTTCTTTGCCTCCTGCTGGCCGCATTGGCGGCCTTACTGGTGCTTCATTTTCGTGACGATCGTGAAAGTCACGCACCGCCTGCGACAGCGTTGGGTCAGATTTTCCAGCAGGTCTTTGAAGAGCCTGGCATGAAAGGGGCTGCCATCGGCTTTTGCCTGTTGGATGCCCAGGGCCAAGTGATCGAAGAACTCAACAGTCAAACGGCCTTCATTCCCGCTTCTACCCTCAAGACCCTCACCACCGCCACCGCTCTGGAGAAATGGGGGCCTGATCATCGTTTGGAAACGACGGTAATCACCACCGCTCCCATTCAAGAAGGTCGCCTAACCGGGGATGTGATCATTCGCGGCGGTGGAGATCCCATGCTCTCTTTGAATGATCTCGAAGGCTGGGTGCTCACACTTCTCCAAAAAGGGGTAAAGCGCATTCAGGGCCGCATCATTGGCGATGGCAGCTTATTCCCCGGCTCCATTTACGATGATTTTTGGAATTGGGGAGACATCGGCAATGGCTACGGCAGCGGCGTTTCTGGGCTGAATCTGGAGCATAACCGTAGCCTGATCCGGATTCGCCCCGGTGAGGAGGTGGGGGCCAAAGCGATGTTTCTAGTGGCCAACCCTCAGGTGCCGAACGTTCAGTGGGTGAATGAAGCGACCACCGGTGCTGCGAATTCAGGAGATGGCGTCGTGATTCATGGAGGTGAACGCACTGGAGTTCTGCATTTGCGTGGAACTGTGCCTTTGAGTGCGGGTAACTTTGAAGTGACGGCGGCGGTGCCAGACCCAGAACTCTATGCAGCCCATCACCTGCGCGTGCTGTTGGTGGATGCCGGGATCGAGGTGGATGGAGAGGCTGCTAGCGCCAGCGAACTGCGCAACGCGGGTGGGTCCGTACCTGAGGCGTCGGAGATTTTAATCAAACATGCTTCGCCCACCCTGAGGGAGATCGTCACCAGCATCCATGCCACTTCGGACAATCACGAGACAGAGTGCTTGTATCGTTTGTTAGGTGTTCGTGAAGGAAAATCTTCCGATGAGGTTTTGCGGGCTCACTGGCAGTCACGAGGGTTGGTTTTTGAGGGATTGCGCATGGAGGATGGCTGCGGTCTCGCACGCGCTGATTTCATTCGGCCTCTGGATCTTGCTCGCCTCCAGCATGTGGCCGGCACTGGACCTCAGGGTGCCGTCTATCGCGAATCTTTGCTGGCCACGGAAGATGGCTCTGTCAGGTGGAAAGGTGGGGCCATGTCCGGCGTGCGTTCTTACACGGGTTATGTCAAATCTGCCTCCGGGGGTGAATTTTGTTTTGCCTTGATGGTGAATCATTTTGCGGATGCGCAGGCGGTGGCTCGTTTGCGCGAGGCCGTGTTGGGTGCCTTGAAGACTCGCTGATTTTTTTCTCCGCATGATCCTTTCTTGTGCGGAATCTCGCACGGAGAAGAGCCATGCATATCAAACCCACGCTCGTCTCTGCCATTTTACTGCTTTCACTCGCCTCATGTGCCACTTATACGATTTCACAACTTTATCTGGCATAATTAAGGGAATGGGTTTAAAATTGTCTATGGCCCGACCTCGAAATCCATTGGATCCGCTGCATCAAGGTGCCCAAGTTTTGGCGCTCCACCCCCGTGAAAAAGTCGGCTGGAGGCGTGAGCGCCTTCTTGCCGTCAAGCTTGGCCTGGAAGGAAAGCTTTCTTCTAAGGCCATCGCCGCCCAGCTTGGTCACAGTCAAACAACCATCACCAGTTGGTTCAACCTCTACCGAAAGAAGGGGATTGAAGGCCTTCTGGAGCAAAAGCAACGCGGCCAAGGTTTTGCTCCAGAGCTGGATGAAAGCCAGATGCAGGAACTGGCCGTTGAACTGGAAAAAGGCCGCTGGCGCACGGCCAAGGAGGCTTACGCCTGGCTCAAGGAGCGTTTTAACGTCAAGTTTGGTCTGCCGCAGACCTATCGCTATCTAAAAAAGCTCGGAGGGCGCTTGAAGGTGACGCGCCCCTGCCACACGAAAAAAGACCCGCTCAAGGTCGTCGCCTTCAAAGAAACACTGGCCCAAAAGCTCATGGATCTTGATTTGCCAAGGGATCGTTCGTTGAGGCTGTGGATCTATGACGAAGCTCGCTATGGACTGGCACCGGTGACGCGGCGCATGTGGACCAGGAGAGGGACTGAAGTTGTGTGCCCGGTCAACAAGCAATAC
Source organism: Prosthecobacter dejongeii (assembly GCF_014203045.1). Lineage (NCBI taxonomy): Bacteria > Pseudomonadati > Verrucomicrobiota > Verrucomicrobiia > Verrucomicrobiales > Verrucomicrobiaceae > Prosthecobacter > Prosthecobacter dejongeii. The sequence continues at coordinate 873,019 of NZ_JACHIF010000001.1, read as the reverse complement.
CAGTGGGGATACGTGTTTGGAGCCTTGCAAATCGGAGGAGCAGGCTGCGAATTTTTGTTCAGCCCGAAAGTGAGCAAGGAAGCGGACCGCAACTTCTTGGAACAGATATCGCGGCGTGATCCGGGTGCCATGCATGTGATCATCGGGGATGGAGCGGGCTTCCACCATCGTGAGAAAGGCCCGCAGGAAGGAGTGCCCAAGAATGTGCGCATCCTGACCTTGCCGCCCTACAGCCCGGAACTCAATCCGGTGGAGAAACTCTGGGACCTCATGAAAGACAGCCTGTGCAACCGGGTCTATGAAACACTTGAAGAAGTGGAGAAGGACATCACTCGGGTGCTCAAAGGCTATTGGGAGGATGGCCGAAAAGTCTTCTCACTGATCGGCAAGGGCTACCTACTGTCAAAACTAAACGCTATTTGAAATTTTACTATTACACCAGATTATGTAGTTAAATCGTATTACACCACGCCGGGGCGGCCTGCGGATCTGGGGACATTCACGGACCCGAAAGTGAAGAAGGCCTACGTCGCCCGCCCAGCCATCCAGTTTCCAGCCAACATCGCCGTGGTACGTGTACAAGAGAGCGGCTACCGCTCCGATTCAGGGCGAGCTCACGGCTCAGGCGCTTACAGTGTGGTCACCACACGCGACATTGAGCGCGCGGGCGATCTGGAAAAACTTCAGAATCTCCCTGGCCTGGAAGGCGTGGCGACGCTGAATCGTCTGCTGCTGCCGGAGTCGCTCAATAGCGACGAAGATCTGCGGGAGGCCGCTGCAAAATTGCAGGCCGATGCTATTCTCATCTACACTGTCAGCACCCAGTTTCGAAATGAAGACGTGGTGCCTCCGCTGACGGTATTGTCGCTCGGTTTGTTGAGCGTGAATCGTTTTGAAATCACCGCTTCCGCTTCGGCCGTGCTCATGGATACACGCACAGGTTACATCTATGGTGCGCTTGAAGAGAGCAACGACAAGGTGGGCGGAAGTTTCATCTTTGATGGCAGTGACCTCGCCAGGAAAAAAGCGGAGCGCTCCGCCTTCGAAAAACTCCTGACCGCTTTTGATCCTTTCTGGAGGAAGACTTATGCGCGTTACCGCTGAGCAACGTTTCTGTCGCATCTTCTTGGATGAAACAGTCGCACTCAGGCGTTTCGTTGAGTGTTCATGACACCCCCCGTTTATCCCCTGGTCCCTGCGCGCGTTTCCAGCCGCCGTTCTTTCGTCACCGGCTCAGCCTCACTGGCGCTGGCGGCTTTGGCTTGTGAACGTGCCTTTGGCGCCGTGAAATCTGCGCCCAAGTTTTCCAGCTACCCTTTTACCCTGGGTGTGGCATCGGGAGACCCGACGGCGGATGGCATGGTGCTCTGGACACGCTTAGCCCCCAAGCCCTTGGAGGGCGGGGGGATGGAGCCTGTGCCAGTGGAGGTTTCCTGGCAGGTTTCGGAAGATGAGGGCATGACCAAAATCGTCCGTCAAGGCACCGCCATCGCGACACCTGAGTGGGGGCATTCCGTGCATGTGGAGGTGGATGGGCTGCGGCCAGAACGCTGGTATTGGTATCAATTTAAAGCCGGGGGTGAGGTGAGTCCCAAGGGCCGCACGCGGACTTTCCCCGCGAAAGAAACGTTGCCGGAAAAACTGCGTTTCGCCTTCGCTTCCTGTCAGCATTTTGAGACGGGTCTCTTCACGGCCTATGAGCACATGGCGAAGGAGGACCTGGACCTCGTCGTCCATCTCGGTGACTACATTTATGAAAAGGAAGGGCTGGATGGACGCGTGCGCAAACACACCGGGCCAGAGATCAATACTTTGGAGGCTTACCGCAATCGCCACGCACAGTATAAAGGAGATCCTGCCCTTCAGGCCATGCATGCCATTGTCCCTTGGTTAGTCACCTGGGATGACCATGAAGTGGACAATAATTATGCGAGTGACATCTCCGAAGAAAAGGACGTCAAAAAAGAAGACTTCCTGCTCCGCCGTGCTGCCGCTTATCAGGCCTACTATGAGCACATGCCTCTGCGCCGCAGCGCCATGCCTAAAGGGCCAGACATGCTGCTTTATCGCAATGTGAGTTATGGCCGCCTCGCCGATTTCCATGTACTGGACACTCGTCAGTATCGCAGTGATCAGCCCTGTGGGGATGGCAGCAAGCCTCTTTGCGCCGAAGCTTTGAATCCGAATTCCAGCCTACTTGGCGTCATCCAGCGAGATTGGTTGTTTGAAGGTCTGGCTAAGTCTCCCTCTACCTGGAACGTCCTGGCTCAGCAAGTCATGATGGGGCTCGCCGATCGCAAGGTCGGCGAAGAAAAAGGCTACAGCATGGACCAGTGGCCGAGCTGTGAGATGGAGCGCCGCCGCATCCTGAAATACTTCGATGAACAGCGCATCTCCAATCCTGTGGTGCTGACTGGGGACATCCATAGCAACTGGGCGAACAACCTCCTCACCGACTTCGATGATTTGGAGTCGAAAGTGGTCGCCACAGAGTTCGTTGGCACCTCCATCAGTTCAGGGGGCGATGGCTTGCTGAAACCTAAGACCCTGGATGCCATCTATGCCGAGAATCCCTTCGTCAAATTCCACAGCGCGGAACGCGGTTATGTGAGTTGTGAGGTCACGCCCCAGCATTGGAAAACGAACTATCAGGCCGTGGAATATGTGACCCGCCCTGGTGCTCCTTTGATCACTCGCACCTCCTTTGCCGTGGAGGCAGGTAAGGCAGGTCTTCAGCAGGCCTAACCAAAAAGACTATGAGACTGAATGAGCCTTCCCCAGATTCTGACATCCAACTCTCGCGTTGGTCACATCTTTGGAAGGCCATTCCAGCTGAGGGAGATGGCCACAGCTGCTTTGGCGATTTGGTGAATGCTTATTCGCAACCGCATCGCCATTATCATAATCTGCGGCATTTGAGTGAATGCCTTGCTGAATTGGATGAGGTGAAGTCCCTGGCACATGACCCCTTGGCTCTGGAAGTAGCTCTATGGTTTCACGATGCTGTCTATGACTCACAATCGAGTTCAGACAATGAAGCGCTCAGTGCAGACTTGGCCATGGATGCTTTGAGTACAGGTGGTGTAGCCAGCGACTTCATCCAGCAGGTGCGGTCCCTCATTCTGCTGACAAAAAAGCATGTCCCAGATACCACGCAGGATGCGGCCCTGATGTGTGATATTGACCTCGCCATCCTGGGCAAGGATGAGCCCCAGTTTTGGGCCTATGAAAAGGCGATTCGGCAAGAGTATGTGCATGTCCCCCTTGCGGATTATTTGGTGGGTCGCAGTCGTGTCTTGCAGGACTTTTTACAGCGTCCGCAGCTCTATGCCACACCTCATTTCCACGAGCGATACGAGGCGAAGGCACGGCGCAATCTATCAGCCTCCATCGCATGTCTATCAGCAGGTCAGATCGCGTAATCAAAAGAGGTTGTTCTTTACCAGAAAATGGAATTAACCTTCATAGGTTAGTGTCTAAACGACTGCACTTCTTTTTGAACCATGAGCCATCCACAAAATCCCCAAAAGAAAAAAGGTCTTTCCGGTCTCGCCATCGCAGGCATGGGCTGTGGTGTCTTGCTCCTCGCCGCGTTCCTCGGAGGCGGTTTCCTGGTGGCTAAGATTTCTTCCAAGATCAAAAACTTTGCCGAAGATCCGGCGAAGGCGGCGGTCTGGGCTCTGGAAATGAACCCTGACATTCAGGTCCTGAAAAAGGACGATGCCAAAAGAGAGATCACTTTCAAAAACAAATCCACGGGTGAAACTTCCACCATCTCTTATGAAGATTTGGAAAAGGGGAAACTCACCATCAAGAACGACAAAGGTGAAGAGTATGGTTTTGACGCCTCCAAGGCTCAAACTGAAGGTGTCATTATTAAGGGCCCAGATGGTAAAACCATCACCGCAGGTCCCGTCGCAGCCTCGGCTCCTCCGGCCGAGGTGCCTCAGTATCCAGGCCTCATTTTGCAAGAGGGCGGCGGCTACCGAGTGGACCAGCCGGAGTCCGTCGGTGGCATGACTATCGGGAGTGTGAATGGCGATGTACCTCAGGTCAAAGAGCACTATGAAGGTGTGCTCAAAACCATGGGTTATGAAGTCACGAGCATCGTCAATGGCGACCATGAATCCGTCTCCATGAATGGGACCAAGAGCGACGGCAAATCCACCATCACTCTCATGATCAGCCGTGACAATGAAACGCCGGGCAAGGTGCTGATCACCACGCAATATCAGCTTCCTAAAAAGTGACCATGGCTGGCCTCACACATCCAAATCTAGTGGTCCTGACCGGGGCTGGTCTTTCGGCTGAATCCGGTGTGCCCACCTTTCGTGGGGTGGATGGCTTATGGGAAGGCTATCAAATCGAAGAAGTTGCTTCACCGGATGCCTTTCGCCGAACGCCCGAATTGGTGCATCGGTTCTACAATCTACGCCGTGCCGCACTCCACACCGTGGAGCCCAATCCCGCGCATCAGGCTCTGGCTAGGCTGGAGCAAGGCTGGCCAGGTTCTTTTCTCCATGTGACTCAAAATGTGGATGACCTGAATGAACGGGCGGGTGCCCAAAAGCTGTGCCACATGCATGGAGAGTTGCGGAAGGTGCGCTGCCTCTGGTGCCGAAATGTCATGCCTTGGGAGGCAGATTTGGATTGCTCTACGGCTTGCCCCATCTGTGAAAAGGCAGGGAAGATGCGGCCTGACATTGTCTGGTTTGGTGAGATACCTTATTACATCGAGGAAATCACCCAGGCGCTCGAAACGGTGGATATCTTCATTTGCATCGGTACTTCGGGCGTCGTTTACCCGGCCGCAGGCTTTGCCCGACAGGCCGCGTCGAAGGGCGCTAAGCGGCTGATCGAGATTAACCTCGAATCAACTGAGATTAGCAGCCATTTCACCGAGCGTCGTGCTGGCTCGGCCAGTGTGGAAGTGCCGCGCCTAGTGGATGAACTCTTGGCAGGTGCTGAGGCACTTTGAAAATTCCTCTTGTGAGATTGTACTTTCAGTATAATCTGAAAATAAGATGAGGGATGAAGCTGCCAATTGGGAAACCTCGCGAGAGGAGTTCATTGCGCAGTGGGGAGCCCTCGGCAGCAACTGGGGCATCAACCGCACCATGGCTCAAATCCACGCGCTGCTGATGACCGCCCCTGAGTGCATGCACACGGAAGAGATCATGGAACGCCTCCAGGTCAGTCGTGGCAATGCCAATACCAATCTTCGTGAGTTGGTCGGATGGGGGCTGGTGCGCAGTGTTCTAAAAAAGGGCGAACGCCGCGAATACTTTGAGGCTGAGAAGGATGTTTGGAAGATGTTTATCACCATCGCGCGGGAGCGCAAACGCCGTGAACTGGACCCAGCGCTGTCGGTCCTCAAAAGCTGTGCAGAGCAGACCAAAGAAGAACCTAGCGGCCCCGGGAAAGACTTTCACCGACAGATGAAGGAGCTCCAGGAGTTCGTCGAATTCGGCATGAAGGTTTCAGACACCGTCTCAGGCATGAAACACTCCTCAGCCCTTCAGTGGGCCATGCGTCTGTTAAGCTGATGTCTCTTTTTTTGCCATAAACTTTCAGAAGTTACCGAAAGTACGAAATATAAAAGCATTATGAACCAAACACCTCCTCCCACAAAGCCACCACTAGCACCTCTCAATTTCGCTCCAACCAAAGGGCTAGCCAAGACACTCTACAGCCTGCTAAGGACGATTTTTTATCCATCCGAAGACGCGCATTCCAAACACCGTGCCACGGCCTTTTTCACTCTTTGAAACACCTTTTAAAAATTCAAGCCTAACCAAAAAGATGAATGCTACCACCCTCACTTACGCCCTCTACCTCGTCCTTGCCATCACCCTGACCGTCTGGGTGGCGCGAACGCTTCACAAGAATGGGCGCATCTTCCTCGTCGAATGTTTCCAAGGAAACATGGAATTGGCAGACAGTGTCAATCACCTCCTGGTCGTGGGTTTTTACCTCATCAATATCGGCTTCGTTTCGCTTTATCTGAAGACCTCGGAGAGTGTGATTGGGGCGCAAGGCGTCTTTGAAATCCTCAGTGGCAAGATGGGCATCGTGCTGCTGGTGCTGGGGGGCATGCACTTCTTCAATCTGGTGGTCTTCACCAGGATGCGTCGGCGTGGCCAGCTCGCCACCATGCCACCTCCCGTCCCCCCGATGCTGAGAGTGGATGTCGGATAACCCAGAACTCGCCTGCCTGCGCTCATGTAGGCGCGAGCATGGCGAGGCCTAACAAGAAAAACCATCATGAAACTAAAGCACAAGTTCTCTCGCACATTTGTGGCCATGTTTTGGGGATGGGTGGCCTGCAATATTGTGACCTTTCTCATTTCGTGGGGGCATTACCAGTTTCGTTTCGACCACCTCCCCAAGGTAACTGGAGAAATGCCTTTGTGGGTGGGTGCCACGGCCGCTGTCATTTTCGGAGCTTGGTTGCTGGTCTTTTTGCCAGTGGATCTATGCGTGAGTGAGACGTCCAGGTGGCGACACCCCAAACCGGCTGCACTCGCCGGAGGTGTCGCGGGATTTCTGACCCTGTTTGTGCCCTCCTTACTCAACAGTCCTGAACCAGACGTGCCCGACCTCCTTGCGATGTCTTTGCTGGCCGCTGTGTGCGGCCTCACGGCCAGCCTTTATCTCGCCCGGCGCTACCCTGTAAAGAGCCGCTAGAAACTTCTACCCCAATGCCTGATGAAAACCCTCACCGTCTTCTATGATGCCCATTGTGGCTTATGCTCGCAGGTCAGGGGGTGGCTCAGCCGTCAGCCAGCGTATGTCAGGCTGGAATTTGTCCCTTATGATTCGCCTGAAGCTGCACATCGGCTTCCTAGCATCCGGCATTTGCAGGCGGACCAAGAAATCGTCGTCATGGCGGATAGCGGAGAGGTCTGGCAGGGGGGCGGTGCGTGGGTAACCTGCCTTTGGGCACTCAAAGAGTATCGCGCTTGGTCAGCGCGTTTAGCCAACCCAGCCATGCAGCGATTGGCCAGGGGCATTGTTCACTCGATTTCGCAGCATCGTTACAGGCTCTCTTACCTCATGGGATTCCAGAGCGATGCGGAGATATTGAGGCTCGCTCAAGGCCATGAAAGTTCACGTTCACCGCGTGTTTTGCATGATCTAGACCTCATTGATTGATAATGACGTATTTCGAGTAAATAAATTTATAGACCAATAAGAATTTATTATGCAAACATAAGAACCTAAGGAAATATATAAGATTCGTAGTTGGAATATAAGCACAAGTACTTGTTTCAGTTATGAAAAATGACTTGTAGTAATTATAATAAATCAGATATTTTCAGGGATGTTTAACAAAACACCCCGATGAAAAGAGTTCCAACACATTCCGTTGCTTTGCTTCTGGCTGTGTTGATTTTACTAGTGGTGACTTGGTTTACCTTTGATCTACCTCGGAAACTTGAAGGTAAAAAGGTACAGGAAATCAGGAGTGCTAAAGCTTCTCCGCTGACACTGTCCTACGAATCTAAGGGAGATTCAGCATCTCAAATGCTTCCCACGTTTGATCTGCGAAGCCCTTTGGTAAAAGGGATCGAGCTTCATTTACCACTCGAAAGAGCCCGTGCCGTCGCCCAGTTAAAAAAGGCAGTGCCTCACCTAGCGGTGGATTTTGATCCCATTTCGCAAGCTCCCAAATGGGTGGCTTCGACATCGGGCTTTTTGACCGATGGGCAAAGCTCTCTAGCAGCTCAAGATGCGGATGCTCCGATTCGTAAGTTTATTGAGCAGCATCATGACGTGTTCGGTCATGGACCTGAGGCGCTCGATCGTGCAAGACGCGTGACAGACTACAGCATTCCTCGCGGCAACAGTCGCAAAGTGGTGTGGCATCAGCAGTTGGAAGGCATTGATATTTTCGAGGCGGTTTTCCAGGCGAATCTCACGGCCTCTTCCGCGCTCATCAATGTCGGTAGCCAGTTCATAGCGCAGCCGGAAAAAGCGGCTGGCAAAAAGGACCGCGCAGCGCTCTTGGCTGCCCCGCCAGTGCCGGTGGCGCAAGCTGTGGCTGCGGCGGGACAGAACGTGGGGGAAAAGATTGCCGAGACAGCCGTGCGCCCGATGGGGCCACCCGAGGACCAGCCAGACCGGAAACAGCGGTTCCGTGCGGCCGTGCTGACGGATGCCGAGGCGCGCTTGATTTGGGTGCCCATGGATGCGACCACGCTACGCCTTGCCTGGGATGTCACCCTCACCAGCCGCAGTCGTGGGGAGATGTATCGGGTCTTGGTGGATGCTGAAACGGCCTCAGTACTAGTGCGTCACTCACTCACCGCCTACAATGCCGAGGCCACGTATCGTGTCTTTACCGCGGAAAGCCCCACACCATTTTCTCCAGGGCATGAGTCACCATCCAGCCTTCAGCCTGCACCCGTGCAGCGTGTCAATGTGACCACCACGGCGCTCAGTCCTCTCGCTTCCCCCGGCGGATGGATTCCTGCGGGAAGTCTAACCACAAGTGGCAACAATACCGACACCTACGTGGATGCGAATGCCGATAACCTGGCCGATCTACCCCTCACCACAGGCTCTCCAGAACGTGTCTTCGACTTTCCGTTGGATCTGACGCAAGAACCTTGGGCGAATAAGGATGCTTCAGTGACGCAACTTTTTTACTGGACCAACTTTGCTCATGATCGCCTCTATGACTTGGGCTTCACTGAGGCTGCGGGCAATTTCCAGCTCGATAACTTCGGCCGGGGTGGAGAGGGAAATGACCCGGTCAATGCGGAGGCCCAAGATGGATCCGGCACGAACAACGCGAACTTTTCCACCCCCGTGGATGGTGGGCGCGGGCGCATGCAGATGTTTAACTGGACGGGCCCCAGCCCTGATCGTGATGGCTCTTTCGAGGCAGAGGTGGTGCTGCATGAATACGCGCATGGTTTGAGCAATCGTTTGGTAGGAGGGCCCTCAGTCACCATTTCAGCCCTCAGCACGCGTGGGATGGGGGAAGGATGGTCTGACTTTTACGGCATGGCGCTCACCGCAGAGGCACAGGACAATCCCCATGGTAACTGGGCACGTGGAGGCTACTCCCGTTACCTGGGCGGTGACTGGTTTTCTGAAAACTACTACTATGGAGCGAGGCGTTACAGCTACAGCACCGATATGGGGAAAAACCCCCACACCTTTCGGGACATTGATCCGACTCAAGTAAACTGGCATCCCGAAGTGCCGCGAAATCCCACTTTCGCTGCCACGCAGGATGCCACTCAGGTGCATTATCAGGGCACGGTGTGGTGCGTTTTTTTATGGGAACTGCGGGCGAATCTCATTCTGAAACACGGCTTTGCCATTGGCAATGAGCGGGCTCTTTTTTTGGTGACTGAAGGCATGAAATTATGCCCTTCCAATCCCAACTTTGTGCAGGCACGGGACGGCATCCTTCAGGCCGTTTGGGTGCATCATGCCGAAGATCTAGGAGAGGTCTGGACCGCCTTTGCGAAGCGCGGTCTCGGAGATGGGGCCATGGCTCCGACCAGCACCACCACCACTGGCCTCACTGAATCCTACACCGTTCCGGATGCGCTTGAAATCAGTGACCGCAGTGGCTGGAATGTGATGGGAAATAAAGGCGGTTCTTTTACCCCAACCGCGCAGACTTTGACCCTTCGCAACGATGGCGCAGAACCTCTGTCCTGGACCGCTAGCAGTGACGCTGCTTGGATGAGTTGTTCGCCTTCAGGTGGTAGCTTGCAGCCAGGAGCTCAGACAGTCGTCACTGTTCAATTTCAGGCAGGGGCACAAAAGGCGGGTTTTCACAGCAGCCAAGTGGTGTTTCAAAATTCGGCCACGGGTTTTAAGCAGCCCATCGGCGTGCGTCTCTACATCGCTCCCCCAGTGGTTCACTCATTCACTTTGGACGAGGCTCCCGCAGGCTGGACGACGACGGGCGAATGGGTGCATGGAGTGCCTGGCGGCAACGGGGGACAGGCCACGGGAGGGAGTGGATATGCAGATCCCGCCGCAGGGGCAACGGGCAGTCAAGTGTATGGAGTGAATCTCTCTGGCAATCCCACCAGCACTCCTTCAGGCCCTTTTTATCTGACTTCTGCAGCACTGGATTTTACCGCTTATAAAAACACGCGCCTGCGGTTTCAGCGATGGCTGAATACTCCCGGCCTAACGAACAATCGAATCACCCTGGAGGTTCGTCGTCTGGATGGACCTTGGCGGGAGGTATTTGTCAACGATAGTAATCCAACGTTGGATGATCACTGGCAGTTGATGGACTATGACATTTCCACTGTGGTGGATGGTCACCCCGGAGTGCAGGTGCGGTGGAGCTACCAGCCTCTGACGAATGCAGGCAACTACTCCGGCTGGAATGTGGATGACATTCAGTTTCTGGCCGAGCCGCAGACCGAGTTCACGCTGGAGCTGGCAGCGGCGGTGGCTGAAAATGCAGCCCCCATCACAGGCACCGTGCGTCTGGATGCACCTCGTTCTCACGCGATGAGCGTGACGCTTACATCCAGTGATGCCACGGCTGCGTTGGTTCCTACGACCCTACTTTTGCCTGCTGGGCAAGTCAGCCAGACCTTCAGCCTGCAGCCTGTGGATGATGCCTTGCTGGATGGAACTCAAACAGTTCGCATTACCGCTTCCGCCTCTGGCATTGCCCCCGGCGTGGCCACTGTGGCAGTGACGGATAACGAGAGTGCTACGCTGACACTCACTCTGCCCAGCCTCATCACTGAGGGCAACGCCGTCCTCAGTGGGCAGCTCCAGGTCAGCAGCCCGCCTGCGCGTGAAGTCCAGGTGATGCTGGCCTGCGATCATGCTAGTCTTTCAGTGCCTGCGGTGGTCACACTCCCAGCGGGCAGCACAGCACCTGTGAGCTGGACGATGGCGATGCCAGACAATGCCGTGGCTGAGGGGACACGGGCTGTCACAGTCACGGCTACCGTGCCCGGTTGGGTCTCCGCCAGTGCAGTCACGCAGCTCGTGGATGATGACGCACCCGCCATCCTGCTCACGGGGCCTAGTTTTACTCGGGAAGGGGATAGCTCCGTGGTTCTGACCGCCACTGTTAACACCGTGCAGGTTTCAGATCGAGTCCTGTTGCTAACCAACAGTGATGCATCGGAATTGGACATGCCTAGTTCTGTTATGATTCCAGCAGGGCAGTCTCAGGTGCAGTTCTCCATGACGGGGGTGGATGATGCACTTCGGGATGGCACGCAGCAGGTCGTGATCGCGGCCAGTGCTGTGGGTTATGCCTCCGCCACACGCACGGTCACGGTGGCGGATAATGAGGTGGACCATTACACCTTCGGTCCCATCGGCAGCACGCAAAAACGCAATAAGCCCTTCACGGTCAGCCTAACAGCTTTTGATATGAATGGTGAAGTCATCAGCAATCATCGGGGAGACATCGCCTTCAGCACTGATTCGGCAGTAGGGGCGGTGCCTTTTTCGGTCGCCACGTGGACTGATTTTTCTCACGGCGTCGCGACTGCGTCTATAGCGGTCTCGGCTACGACTTCCTCCATGACCTTCACTGCCACGGATGCGCACGGGCGCACGGGCACCAGTTTACCGTTTGCCGTGGACGCCGTGCAGCATGATGGTTTTGTTTGGACAGATCTGCCCACTCAGACTCCCACAGATGCCCCCATCACAGGCACCGTGACAGCGGTGGACGATGTAGGCCAGACGGTCTCCAGCTATGCGGAGCCGACGCTGGTGGATACCTGGATGGCCACGCTCACCCAGACCGTGGGCTCCACCACCACCGCCACGAATACTTCGCGGGTTTACAACACAACAGCGCGTGATTCCCGTGTGCAGATCCTCTACACTGCGGAGGAGCTAGGCGCTTTTGCTCGTTGGTTAGGCCGACTGGATTTCAGCCGTTATCAGGACAGTGGCCAGACCCTGGGGCAGTTCACCCTACGGCTCAAGCATACCCATCGCGATTCCTTGGCTGGAGCCACCTGGGAGGAGGGGGGCTGGACGACGGTGTTCAGTGCTGCGACCTTCGCGGTCAACGCTACCAACCCTGCTTTTCAACGCCCGTTTTTCTACAATGGCATTCAGAACCTCATGGTAGATATCTCCTTTCGGAATGCGGTCCCCACGGCTGCTCCCACCGTGCGCTGCAGCACCACCGCCCCGGCCAGGATGCTCTCCGGCACCAGCGATGGGCAACACGGAGATCCCCTCGCCTGGACGCAGACAACAGGTCCGGTGGCTGTGATTAGCGACGAGCTGCCGACCCTGCTGCACTACGAACTCAAGAACGTGGGGCCCATCGTCAATTCTCCTTTATCCTTCAGCGTCGGCAGTGCGGGGGTGCAGGCTTTCATGCCAGTATCACCCACGAATACCCTCTGGCTGCGGGCCCAGGCCCCATCGGGTGTTGTGGGTTTCAGCCCGCCCATTTTCACCACTTCTCCTTCTCTGGTCACCGGTTCAGACCTGGTGCTCTTTGAGGGGTTTGAAAGCGGGCTCTTAGGGCCGCAGTGGAGCACGGCAGACAGCAGCCCTACCGCACGGGCTCAAGTCGTTTCCGGCTACACGCCCAAGTCTGGCAGCTATCACCTGCTGCTGGATGCACCCACTTCCTCCACGGGCACCTTTGTCCGCAATAGCCCCACGCTGACGGTGAATCTGGCCGGGCGCAGCCATGTCTCCGTGGAGTGGTATGCGAAGGAATATTCCGATGATAATCATCCGGCCTCGCCCATGGGGCCGCTGGGCACCTTCGGCTCCACCGCGAACTTTGATGGCGTGGCCATCAGTCAAGATGGGGTGACCTGGCATGAAATATCCTCGTTCGTCAGCCTATCTTCCAGCTACGCTAGCACGGCCACTCGCGTGTATTTGGACCCCATTCTTCAGCACCTGGGCTGGAGCTACAATGCCACCTTTAAGATTCGTTTTTCTCAGTATGATGACCAGTCGGCCACCAGCGACGGCATCGCTCTGGATAGCATTGCTATCCGGGCAAATCCCACCAGTGCGATAGGCTTCGCGCTGCCAGCCACGATGATGGAAGGCAGCCTCAATGTGCCTGTGCAGGTGTCTCTAGCTTCTCCGGTGCTGTTCAACACGACCGTGACCTTCACCTGCAATGCGAGGGCACGCCTCAGCCTGCCGAGCAGCGTCACCATTCCTGCCGGGCAGACCTCTGCCACCATTCTCATCAGCGCACCGCAAAATCAGATCGCCGATCTGGGCAAAGCCGTCATCATCACCGCTGCTGCCACGGCTAAACCCACCAGCTACAACCACATCCGCGTGCTGGATGATGAAGTGACCTCGCTGAACCTATCTCTTCCTGTATCCGTCATGGAGGGGAACCCCACCGCGACAGCCACGGTCCAGATGTCGTCCTTTTTGGCAAACCCAATCCCGGTTTATCTCAGCTCAGCCAGCCCTGACCAAGTGAGGGTGCACAGCAGCGTGGCGACGATCCCTGCGGGACAAAATAGCACCTCTTTTCCCATCTCGGCCGTGGATGATGTCTTCCTCGATGGTGCGCAGGAAATCAGCCTAACCGCAAGTGCGAATGGGATGCAGGCCGTCACTGCTACACTTTCAGTGCTCGACAATGAAAGCGCTCAGATCGTCATGACGGAACCTGACCCACTGCGTGAAGGGGGTGTGGCCAGTGAGGTCACCCTCACTCTCTCCGGGCCACGCAGTGAGGATACCGTGGTGGAGTTATCCTCCAGCGACACCTCTGCGGCGACTGTGCCGCCCATCGTGATCCTGCCTGCGGGGGAGATGAGTGTCTCGTTTGAGGTGGCCCCGGTGGATGATGCGCTACGCGATGGCGAGCAGACCGCGCTCATTCGGGTCAGCTCGGCGGGCCTGCTGGGGGGCAGTGTCGCGGTACAGGTCTTGGATGATGAGCCTGCTCACATCGCGGTTAGTCCCATCGCCTCACCCCAGGTGCAGGGCAGGCCGATCCAGCTAAGCCTGACGGCCAAGGATGAAACCGGGGCGCTTATTCCCTACCACGGCACCGCACTCCTCACCGCTCGTTCTGGATCTTACCCACTGCCCGTCACACCCGCCGCGCCCATCACCTTTGTGCAGGGCACCTGGGTGGGTGCGGTGAGCCTGGGCGAGGCCCGTGGCAGCGTGGTGCTCGTCATCACTACGCCTGGGGGACTGGTGTCAATTTCACCGCCTTTCGATGTCAACCCCACCACGATTCCCGAAGGCCTCGTGGTGCCTGTTCCAGCGCTGAATCCTGAGCCGCTATTCACCTCTGGCCTGGCGAATCAGATCCTCTGGCCTGCGGTGCCTACAGGAGTGGAAATCCAAGTGGAGGCCGCCCTAGACGCTGCCTTTACCCAATCTCAAATCGGCACCTGGGTGCCTGGGGTGGGCTACACTTTCAGCGGTCTCGTGGACGGGCAGACCTACCACTACCGCGCCCGCAGCCGTGTGGCCACCAGCACGGTGACACCGCAGACTTGGCAGCAGACCGTGACAGCGGGCGAGGTGACCTGGAGCTCGAGCGAGATCGGCTCCGCAAGCGCGGGCACGTTTGAATCGCTCATCATCCAGCCCACCTCGCTTTACCGCTGGGGCACGCTCCTCTTCAGTCCGGACCAGCCTGCTCAGACCACCGTCATGGTGGATGTTTTAGCGCCGTCGGGGCAGGTTCTCGCCACGGCCGTGCCATCTGGCACGGATCTGCATGCATTGACCGGCGGGGCAGACATACCTGCCATCAGACTGCGTGCTCGCCTAACCAGTACTGTGACAGGTGGGGCCGCAGGTGCGCTTTCTTGGTCGGTCAGTCACCTACCACTGCCCACCTTTGTTTATTCCGCTCCCTCAGCCAGCGTTGCTTCCACGCAGGACTCCACCCCGCCAGCTCTGGCCCTGCTCACGCCTGTCATCCGCTGCCTTTCCAGGACGAGTGCAGATATCTCAGGCACGGCTGCGGATGCAGGCAGCGGTCTCGCTTCCGTCTCCATCAATGGCCAGCCTGTGGCGAGTGCCAATGGGTATGCGAGTTGGCACCAGTCCCTCACAGGGTTGCAGGACGGGGCGAATGTCTTTACCCTCACGGCGACAGACCGCGCCAGTCCGCCGAATACCACCACGGTCATCAGCCGCATCTACCGCATCGCCAATCCCGCTGGGGATAACAATCGCAATGGCATCGCCGATCTGCTGGATCACGCCCTGGGCATCCCGCCAGCGGTCACGCAGGGGCCCGCCATGCTGCCACACGCATCTCGGGGGAGGAGCCTCACCACCGGGGAAACCTACCTGCTCCTCAACTATCGCCGTCACATTGAGCGCAGCGGCCTGCACTACATCATCGAGACCAGTGAAAACCTCACCCACTGGGACTCCTCCGGCCAGGATGTGGTGGAGGAATCTGTGACGCCCAATGACGACGGCCTCACCGAGACCGTGCAGGTCCGGGTGACGCCAGAACTCGGCCACCAGAGGGCCAAGTTCGTCCGTGTGCAGGTGGGGCTGGACTCTAACTAGCCTGCGATCACCGCCGCGCGTGCATTCTCTTCCGCGCCTGTCTTCTCCAGGTAGTAGTCATAACCGCCACTGTAAGGCGTGACCACCCCGGCATTGATGTGCAGCACCTTCGTCGCGAGACTGCGGATGAAGTGCACGTCATGTGAAATGAAGACCAGTGTGCCTTCAAACTTTTGCAGCGCCAGGATCAGGCCCTCAATGGCCCATATGTCCAAGTGCGTCGTCGGCTCATCCATCAAAAGTAGGTTAGGCGGATCCACCAGGAACTTCACCAGATTCAGACGGCTCTTTTCACCCCCGCTGAGGACTTTGCACTTCTTGTAAACGTCTTCACGCTTGAAGAGGAAGCTACCCAGGATGCTGCGGGCATCGTCTTCACGCAACTCAGGGGCGCAGCGTTTTAGTTCTTCCAGGATGGTGCATTCCGGGTCCAGCGTATCGGCGCGGTGCTGGGAGAAGTAGCCCATCTTGATGTTCGTGCCAAAGCGGCGCTCGCCCTTTTGGAAAGGCACCTCGCCGGCCATGATCTTGATCAGTGTGGACTTGCCTGCGCCGTTGGGGCCCACCAGCACGGTGCGCTCGCCCTTTTCCACTTCCAGGTCCAGGCCCTGGTAGATCTTCTTCTCGCCGTAGGCCTGATGGATGTCCGTCAGCGCGATGACACGCTGGCCGCCGCGCGGAGGCTGCGGGAAATTGAAACGGAAGGCCTTCCGCAAGGGGCGCGGCCGGTCCAGCTTATCCATCTTCTCCAGTTGGCGCTCGCGGCTCTGCGCCTGCGCCGCCTTCGAGGTCACGGAGCGGAACCGATCGATGAATTCCTGGATCGCTTCGATCTCCTTCTGCTGGTTTTTCCAGGCTTGGTAGGCGCGCTCCCAGTTCGCTTCCTTCTGCGTCAGGTACTGCGTGTAGTTACCCTGGTACTGCACCAGCTTGCTCTCTTCGATCTCGTACACCGTCTCGATCAGCTCATCCATGAAGTCACGGTCATGCGAAATCAGCAGGATCGCACCCGGGTAGTTCTTCAGGTAATTGCGGAACCACATCAGGGACAGCAGGTCCAGGTGGTTGGTCGGCTCATCCAGCAGCAGCAGATCTGGCTCGATGACCAGGATCCGCGCCAAGTGCGCACGCATCACCCAGCCGCCCGAGTATTCACGGGCAGGTTTGCTAAAATCCTCTTCCTTGAAACCGAACCCCTTCAGGATCTTCTTCGCCTTCGCCTCGGCCTGCGGATCATTCAGCGCATCGTGCTTGGCATGCGCCTCATTGTATTCCGGGGCTGCCACATCGCCGCGTTCTTCGAACTCGCGGAGGATCTTTTCCAGCTCCTCGATCAGCCCCGCCTTGCCCGTGGCCACATCCAGGATGGTCTCCTCGCCCACCGGCTCGCTCTCCTGCGGCAGGTAGCCCAGGGTCGTCCACTCATCGCGGATCACCTCGCCCGCGTCCGGCTCATCCTCCTTCAGGATCAGAGAAAACAGCGTGGACTTGCCCGCACCGTTCGGGCCGACGAGAGCCACGCGTTCTGCGTAGTTCACAGTCATGTTGGCCCCGGTAAACAGCGTTCGGGCATTGAAAGTCTTGGTGACGTCGCGGAGGGTGAGCATGTGGGGCAGAGCCTTTAGCACTGTTAGGACCACTTTGCAGCTTGTTTTCTGAGGGGGCTGTAAAGCAGTGAATCGTATGGGAATTCTTTTCCATGCATTCGAGGCTTTTCCTCCACCAATTATATTGGAGCGTAAGGTTAATTTCTGAGAGACCAGCAAACCAGCACTGGTGAAACTTTGACGCCGATGATAAGGCGGGACTCGCGAAACGAAGAATATATTACGCTAATGCTTAGAGTGGGGCTAACTGAGTCTGGGTCGGCAAAGAGATATTTTGATATTCAGCTAGAGTTCTCTGTTTTGCGCACTATTCGCAAATACTTAATCCATTAATGGAATTATCAATCATAAATATCTTATATTAAATTGAAAGGAGAGGGTGATCTTGTGAGATAGCTTTTAAGCCGCAGGTTTTAGAAAGTTTTTGCCCTGAGCAGCCTGCCTAAGTTGAGAGCACAAACTCTCCAAATTTTCAAGAACCTTATCTGTCAGAGTAGTGAATGTGTCCAGTGGATCAGATATTTCATCTCTTAAAGACTCGCCATGAGCTACTTTATTCCGATATTTCAATAATTGGTTATCAATCAGCTTCTCTTTTAACTCATACAACGTTAGATACCGCAGGCCTAATTTACACACTATTGCTTTAAATTCAGCAGAGGTGAGGTTCTGATTTTCTTTGGTGGAGATGTGAAGATCAGCATTAACACAAAATTTCTGTGTGTTAGAGGTTGTGAAAAAATCCTGTGTTTTTTCAAAAAGTGAATAGTTACTTAGATTAACTTTACCTGAGTTTTCTAGGGACTCTTTTACTGCAAAAAACAAAAAATTTGGCTGCATCAAGTGGTAGCAACATCCTTGGTTATTTACATAGGATAAATAGGCTTTTGCGGAAAACTTAACAAGGCCTTCCCAGTGAGCATATAATAATACAACTCCTGATCTAAAATACACGTCCACTTGATGAGCTCGGGCGGATTTTAGAGCAAGTTTTATTGTGGTGATTTCGTGTTTGCGCCATTGAAAATCTTTATCTATTGCAGCTTCAAAGTCGCCGATCGATTTTATCTTCATTTTAGCTCCATGGGTTACCTATCTGAACAACTCACGCGCCAGATCAACAAGTTTGGGCAAACGGTTGATTCCTCTCATTCCGTGCTTGGTTGCTTCGTTAAAATTTGGATTATCCGCTAACGTAACTACTAGCGTGCTAAGCTTAGATGAAATTTCCACTTCGGTCTGCCCTTGTTGTATCGCAAAAGCAACGCCCGCCGAAATGCATTCAAATAAAGAAACAGAAAACTGTCCTTCATGTTTTTGTTTGGGCTGTGAATAACGTCTGAAGGCGTCCTCTCCTTTGAGCCGAGCTAAAATATTGAAAGTTGTATCAAATAATTTGGTTTCATTTTCGAAAGCAAAATCATTGTCTACCATTAACCTTTTCATTTGAGTAGTTAGGAATGGTCCCATATCCTCGTCATCAATAGGTGCACTCTTATCATACTTCACAATACAGATGAAGCGCAAAACGAGCTCCATCTCATATTTTTCATCAATTAGTCTATCAGTTAAATTTAAGCAGTTTATGAAGTTTTCATTTTTACTCCTCTCCTTAAGCCATTCGTAAGATTTTCGATTTACCATAAGGAGAAGGCAGTTACGCACTTCCTGTTCTGAAAGACCGGCTCCACCAGTGTTAAGTCGTTGGAAGAGTTCAAACTTAGCGTTTTCGTCGCTTTCTTTTTTAATGATTTTTACATCAAACTTTTCTCGTTTGAAGGCTCTTTTAAGATCGTCTGGCATTCCATTATCCCATGAAACCCCTTCAAGTGAGGGAAGGTAGGGGGTCTTCTCAAGAACAAGCTGTTCAACCTTACATCCGCTCTCATCCAGGAGTTCTCCCATAAATGAAAGAATAGTAGAAATTCGCTGCAGTCCATCTACGACGTCCCAAACACCATCGTTTCGCTGCGCTACAAAAATAGATGGAAGTGGAATTCCGAGTAATATGGATTCTATGAGTCTACTTTTTTGGGAAAGCTTCCATCTGAACTCCCTTTGAAATTCAGGGTGGATTTCGAGCTCACCATCCCTGTAGAGATTAACGATCTCCCCAATCGACATTGAATAGGCATCCGTATGTATTTCCTGGCGTCCTTCTAAAACTTCTTGTTCAAGTGGCATTGTATTCGGGGTTTATTATTAAGGGCAATCGTTTGGTGATATTGGTATTTCGCGTAACGAAGAAACGGTTAAATGTCTACATCGAATCCGTCCATCTAACCATTCTCGAACCTTTTCGGAACGGAGGTGTTTTTGAATACGACGGCAAGTTTGTATTTTTCCGTCTAATGGACGTAACGTAATAAGGTGATTTTCGACGGCGACAGAGCCTGAGTAATTAATAATTGTGGTAATTGCGCGATTAATATCTGATGGACTTGAAGTTCGTCGTACAGCTAGAAATGGACCATTAACACAAGTCCCCGAATATCTAATGGTAGAAGCCAGATTTTTTAATTCACGCCATGGCGGGGAATCGGCTGTGGTTAAATAAGCAACCTTCGGCCCTTCTTGTGTGTGGCGATGTGGAACTACTGTGCCTACTCGAACTTCACAAATGTCGCCGAGAGCATGAGTGTCTTGCCTCGAACTTTGCTGAAACCATACAATATTCGTATGCCCTGCTTTACCAGAAATTGCATGTAAAATGAAAACGTCTACGTCCGCTTCATTGCTGAATCTTCCAACGACTTTTACCTTTGCTGATGAAGCATATTGGCTGACCAATTTACGCCAGCGTTCATAACGGGAACCGCTACGAAGTACATCGGGAAGGATAGCGATAATTTGTTGACCTGATCTAGCTAACTTTAAACAATTGAGAAAAGCGACGGCAGCAAAGGCAACTTTACCCGAAGACCAATTATAACAGTCTTCTGGAGTTTCTATCATAGTAAATGGTGGATTCATCAAAATGACAGCTTTGTCAGGAATGCACATATCACCGTGAAGTAAATCATGGCATATAAGACCCTTAAAAAAGTTGTCCGGCACTAGCTGTCCGTGTTTAAGCTTTGCACCTCGACTCACGGCTGCCAAAATTAGTCTACGTTTTGCTACTTGAAGGAATTCTGGATGAATCTCGACGCCATACAGTCGCTTTTCCCAATGTAACAGAGTGGCTTCCAAATCGCCATTAATTAGGCGCAACCGTTCTGACCATCGCAAAAGAAGGTCTCCGGCACCACAATTTGGGTCCCATGCGGAAGTGTCTCCGTAATTTTTTGGTGCAATCAATTGCACCATTTGACGAGCTAATTTCTCACCAGTGAAAAATGCTCCGGAGTTGCGCAGTTGATGCCTGTTTACCAAAGTTCTAAGTTCTGATGCAGCTCCACCATTGAGATGAAAGTGTACAAGTTCGTTGTCGAAGACACATCTGCCCCACTCAATGCTTTCTAAAATTGCATCAAGAGTATTGATATAGGCAGTGTATTTTTCCATTGATGCTTAAAGGTGTAATAATTGAGAGTTTTTGAATGGAATTACAACAAATGCTTTTAAGTCCTAATGAACCTCTCTTTAAAGGGGCTTAGGCTAATGGGTTATATCAACCGCGTGCATTTGGAATTGAGAAAATGATACAGGTGTCTGAATATTTTGTAAAGTCATTGGCGGTAGTCGGATTTCTCTGAAAATGACGAGAGGTTGGCTGGTTTGATAAGAGACATTCTCACCCAAAACAATAAGCACCTGAATTCAGTACGGATACCCCCTCATGTGAGATTACTCTTAGGGCCATTGAAGGTTGATGATGACGCGTGGAGATCCCCCTTAATAAAATGGAGATTCCACATTTGTGGAAGATGGATTTTTATGGCTCCAAGACCTCCGGCAATTGATCAAAGGTGTAAAACGCTAGCTTCAGCTCGCGGGCTTTGAGGAAGAGGTGTTCGAGGGCCTGGGGGGTGATGAAGTGGCCTTTGCCGCCGATGTTACGGATGCCGTGGGCGTAGAGGGTGAGGATCTCGCCCCGAGTGGCGGTGCGGGTGAGGGCGGCGTCGAGCTGGTCGTAGGTGCGGTCTTCGCGGGTGGGGGCGTAGTCAATGCCTTTGGAGGGCAGAGCCCCACGGGTGGGAACTTGGGCGATGGGGGTGAAGAAGGGATCGCGGTCGCTGAGGCGGTCTCCCGGGGCCATGGGGCCGCCGATGCGCAGGTGACGGAAGATTTTGAGCAAGGCGGTTTCGGTGGCGGCATCGCTACTGCTGCTGGGAAAGGCAAACGAGGTCACGGAGATGCCCGCAGCCTGCCAGGCATCGAGCTGCGGTTGAACTTCGTGGCGAAGGTAGTCTTCGATGGAATGCTCCCGCACATAATCCACGGCTTTGAGATGATGCACGCTGTGGGAGCCGATGGCGTGGCCGTGGGCGATGAGTTGGCGGCAGGCGGCCAGGGCCTTTTCATCGATGGGGCCGCTGATGAAGAAGGTGGCCTTGACGCCGTATTGATCGAACAAGGGGAGGGCGGCCAGCCAATCGTCAAAGTTGCGGTCATCAAAGGTGAGGACGAGGCCAGCTTTTTCCAGAGGGGGTGGATTGGGGTTGGCGGGGGCGGTTTTCTCCCCAGCCCCGCAAACGGACCCCGTGGGTAGCAGCGCGAAGAATAAAATCGGCGCGAGGAGGCAGAAGGCGCAGTTCCGCAGGGCAGGGGTGGACATGAGGAGAGGTACGGGGGTGATGAAGCCTGCATTTCTACTGTCAGGAGAGTCCCCTGGCGCAAAGCCTGCTTTTGACTGATAATAAAGGCTTCTCCCGCGACGTATCTTTCCCATCACGATGTCCAAAATCCTTTCCCGTCGAACTGTCTTGCGTGGCCTGGGGGCCACGGTGGCGCTGCCTTTTCTGGAGGCGATGCAGCCACGTGCGGCGCGGGCAGCAGCGGCGGTGAAGGCGCCTACGCGCATGGGCTTCCTGTTCATGCCGAATGGGGTGCGGGAGGATCGCTGGACGCCGGAGGGGCTGGGGACGGACTTTAAATTATCGCCCATTTTGAGCCCGCTGGAGGCGCACCGGAAGGACATCACCGTGCTGACGGGCCTGGGCAACCGCGCCTCGTTGGCCGGGGACGGACACTATGCGAAGACGGCGAACTGGCTCACGGGCACGCCTATCGCCAAGACGACGGGCAAGGACCTGCACTGCGGCATCTCCGTGGATCAGGTGCTGGCCAAGGAAAAAGGTTACCTCACGCGCTTCCCCTCCCTGGAACTAGGCACGGAGCCGATCATGAGCGGGGTGGATCGCAATGTAAACTACACCATGCTCTACGGCAGCCACATCGCCTGGCGCACGCCCACCAGCCCCATCCCGGCGGAGATCAATCCGCGCTTCGTCTTTGACCGCCTGTTCCGCGAGGATGCCGCGCAGCGCCAAGCGAGTGCCGAGGAAAACAAAAGCGTGCTGGACCTGGTGCTGGCCGATGCCAAATCCCTGCGCGCGAAGGTGGGCAAGGAGGACCAGCAGCGCCTGGACGAATACCTGGAAAGCCTGCGCCACATCGAGCGCCGGATTGATGCCGACATCGCCCGCGTGGCCAGTGGGGAAAACCTGGACCCAGCGGCCAAGGAGGCCACGGCACGCTTGGACAAACGCATCGCTGAGGCCATGACCGCCAACCCCAAGGACGCGGGCTCCCGCCTGCGGCTGGACCACACGGAGCACTGCCGCCTGATGCTGGACCTCATGGCGCTGTCCTTCCAGACAGACAGCACCCGCACCAGCACCTTCATGTTTGGCTGGGCGGTGAGTGGCAAGAATTTCTCCTTCCTTCCGGGCGTGGAGGGCGGCCACCACCAGCTCTCCCATCACGAGGGCAAGGCGGACAAACTGGACGCTTACGAGAAGATCAACCGCTGGCACATCGAGCAGTATAGTTACCTCATCGACAAGCTGAAGAGCATCAAAGAAGGTGAGGGCAACCTGTTGGATAACAGCCTCATCCTCTTTGGCTCCAGCATCCGCGATGGCAACAAGCACGACCCTCGCAACCTCCCGCTCGTCCTCGCCGGTCATGGTGGAGGCGTGAAAGGCGGCCAGCATGTGGTGGCGGCCAAGGACACTCCCCTGTGCAATCTCTACACCGGCATGCTGAACCGCGCCGGCGTGGAAACACCCTCCTTCGGCGACAGCTCCGGCATCCTGGAGGTGTGATCTTCTTTGAAGGTATGGGTGGCGTCGTTTTTGGGTAAAGGGTGCCTTTCGCGGACGAGGTTCTGCGTGTTGCGACCACCCCCTCACCTGGGCCTCTCCCCCCAATTCTTGGGGGAGAGGGAACGCGCTTTGGGAGTTCAAAATTGAAGACCTAACGGGTGCTAATCATAGAGCAAACGAGCGCCGAATGGTCTTTAGCCTCAGAAGGCGAAAAGACATCCTCCCTCGCCCCGCTTGCGGGGAGAGGGCCAGGGGTGAGGGGCGGTGGAATGATCTCGGGGGTGGAGTGCAGAAGTGTCGTTTTGGAGAAAAGGCACCCTTTGCGGACGAGGTATGAACAACCCCGAAATTCACACCGCACAAACAGGCCAACGCATTTTATACTCGCTCCAAGCTCACTCAGGCAGGAGTGCCCGCCTCACGGGGCCTCACGCCACAAACTTGCCAGGATTCAGAATCCCATTTGGGTCCAGGGCCTTCTTCAGCCGGGAGTGGACATCCCGTGCTTCCGCCGAAAGGGCCTCGGGGAACCAGCGTCCTTTGGCGATGCCCACGCCGTGCTCGCCGGTGATGGCACCGTTCCAGGCGATGACCTTGCGGAAAAGCTGGTCCAAGGCCGCTTCGGCGCGCTCCCGCTGGGCGGGATCGTCCATGCTCTGCACCATGATGTTGACGTGGATGTTGCCATCTCCCGCATGGCCAAAGCTGGCAATGGGAAAGCCGCATTCGGATTGCAGGGCTTCGGCAAATTCCACCAAATCCACCAGGCGACTGCGCGGCACCACGATGTCCTCATTCAGCTTGATCAGCCCGGTGTTGCGCAGGCTGTAGCTGAACTCGCGGCGGAGTTTCCAGAATCGTTCGCAGGCCTCATCGCCCAGAGCTTCTTCCAGGGAGATGCAGCCCAGCTCACGCACGAGTTTCGCCAGTTGTACCAGCTCGCCTTTGACGGACTCTTCTTGACCGTCAATTTCCACCAGTAAATGGGCATCGCCCTGGGGCGTTACCGACTCGCCCAGATACTCGCGCGCTGCGCGGAGGGTGAACTTATCTGCGATCTCCAGAGCACTCGGTAGGAAGCCTGCATTTAGGATGCGCTGCACGGCATTTGCAGCCTCGGCAAAGGTTTCAAAACCGGCTGAAAGCATGGCGCGCATGGGCGGGTGGGGGATGAGGCGCAGGGTGGCCTGGGTGACCACACCTAGCAGTCCCTCGCTGCCGACCATGAGGCCCACCAGGTCAAAACCCGTTTTGTTTTTGTGACAGCGGCCCCCGGCCTTCACCACAGACCCATCCGCCAGCACGGCCTCCAGGCCTAACACATAGTGTCGCGTCACGCCGTATTTCAGGCAGCGCGGCCCGCCAGCATTGGTGGCCACATTGCCGCCCAGGCTGCACTCCTTCAGGCTGGCAGGGTCAGGGGGGTAAAACCAGCCCAGCTCCCGCACAGCGGCCTGCAACTCGCCGGTGATGACGCCGGGCTCCACCACGGCCACGCCATCGGCAATGTTGATTTCCACGATCTTATTCATCCGCGCCAGTGACAGGGCGATGCCACCCCGCAGCGGGACAGCGCCCCCAACGTAACCGACGCGCGAGCCCTGCGGCGTGACCGGGATGCGATGCTCGTTGGCATACTTCATCACCTTGGACACCTCCTCCGTGGACTCGGCATGGACGACCACCTCCGGTGGGTTTGAGGCAAACCATTTGTCTGTGCTGTGGGCGGCGAGATCCTCCACCGTGGAGGACACGCGAGCTGCGCCGATGAGGGAAATGAGATCGTCTGCCAGGGAGGCCATGCCTCACGGTGCATGGGGTCTGCGGCGGGTGCAAGATTTCTACACCGCCCACATCGCCCTTGCGCCGCGCGCGCCCCTCCCCTCAGTCAGCGCATGCTCGTTTCTGGCACTCCGTATCGCACCATCTGGCTTCATGAGGAAAGCGTCCGCATCATTGACCAGCGGCGGCTCCCCTGGTCCTTTGAGGTGGTGGATCTGCACACCGTGGCGGAGGTGGCGGAGGCCATTCGGGACATGGCTGTGCGTGGGGCGGGGCTCATTGGCGCTACCGCCGGTTACGGCATGTGGTTGGCTGCCCGCGAGGCCTCCACGCCGGAGGAACTGCGCACGCTGGCAGAGAGCCTCATCTGCACCCGTCCCACGGCGGTGAATCTGAGTTGGGCGGTGCATCGTCAGCTCGAGGCCATCCAGGAAACCGGGTTCGGGGACCGAGTCGCCAACGCTCGCCTCACCGCTGAAGCCATTGCCGATGAAGATGCCGCAGCCTGTGCCGCCATTGGTCGCCACGGACTGGAAATCATTCGCGACATCGCTTCACGCAAACCTGGCCAGGTGGTGAATATCCTCACTCATTGCAATGCAGGCTGGCTGGCCTTTGTGGATCACGGTTCCGCCACCGCGCCCATCTATGCCGCCCATGCGGCAGGTATCCCCATCCATGTGTGGGTGGATGAAACACGCCCGCGCAATCAAGGGGCCCGCCTCACCGCCTGGGAGCTAGCGCAGCAGGGCGTGCCGCACACCGTCATTGCCGACAATACAGGGGGCCACCTCATGCAGCACGGTCAGGTGGACCTGGTTATCACTGGGGCAGACCGCGTGACGCGCAGTGGGGATGTGGCAAACAAGATCGGCACGTATTTAAAAGCGCTGGCCGCTACCGATAATGGCGTGCCGTTTTACGTGGCCCTGCCCAGCTCCACCTTCGACTGGACCCTCCGCAATGGCGTGAAAGGCATCCCCATCGAACAACGCGGGGCTGAGGAGGTGGCGCAAATGGAAGGCGTGACTGCCAGTGGCAGCGTGGAGACCGTGCGCATCCTCTCCCCAGGATCGCCAGCGGCGAATTACGCCTTTGATGTTACGCCTGCTCGTCTGGTGACTGGTTTGATTACCGAACGTGGCGTTTGTCCTGCGACTGAAGAGGCCATCTGCTCCTTGCACCCGCAGGCGTCCAGCGCCATTCCATCTGCCCACCTCTCATGACTGGCTGGCGCGCACGCACACACTACTGGAGCCGCCACAGTGGCTTTCTCAAACGGCTGGCCCTGAGCATCGCCGGCGGAGGTTTCATCCTGGCCTTGGTCATCATCGCCCTTTCACCCGATACGGGGCGCTACATCACGGTGGACCCCACAGAGCAGAGGCTGCGTGAGCAGTGGCAGCAACTGCAACGCGCCGAGAAACCCACCCCGTATGAGCTGGTGCGCTGGCTGCATCTGGTCACGGACCAGATCCATAGCCTCAGTGAAGTGCTAGGGATCAAAACCACCACCTGGGAGGACTACTGGCGGGACGGTCAACTGGCTGGGTATGATGTGCAGCCGCTGCTGGCCAAGCACTCCGCCGACCCTGCGGTGCAGCAACTGTGGCGAGATTTCATCCAGACCGGGCTGAGTCGCGATGCCGACCTCATGCAAAGCCTGGGCGAAAAAGCCGCCCAGGAATCTCCCCTCATCACGGCCAACTTCATCCAGGCTCTCCAAATGAAGGAGCGGAACCCACCTGCTGCCCTGGCAGCGATGATGCGCGAGATCCAACTTTTTTCCGAGACCCAACTGGTGCGCGAAGCTGCCCTGCATCTCGCGCTCGATCTCAAAGACCTGCCGGTGCTGAGGCAGATCGCCGCCCAGCCTGACTGGTGGTCTTCCATTGACCCGGTGAGGCGTCAATACGCCGCCGCGCTGATCGGGGAATTTGGCCTGCAGTGGAAGGCGCTACTGGAATATCGGTTTCTCCTGGCGGCGCCATTGGGCACGCTTGCCATCGCTCTTTTAGCGGCTGCCATTTGGTACATCATCCTGGTGCTGCATGGCGTGCGGGGTCGGTGGCGCTGGGTAGTGCCGTTGCTGCCGTTAGCGGCTGGCATCATCAGTGTGGCCCCGGTGATCATCGTCGGCGCATGGCAAGAGGTGGCGCTAGGCATCCAGAAGGATGCCACCTTCCCACGGGATCTTTGGTACCAGATCGGTGGTGTGGGCATGCGGGAAGAATTGAGCAAACTCCTGCTCGCCAGCCTCTTTATGCCATTGCTGCTGCTGAAACGCCCGGCGGGTGGCGCGGTGATGGTGGGAGCCTTTGTGGGGCTGGGTTTCGCTTTGGAGGAAAATATCAATTACTACCTCCGGTATGAAGGCGGGGTGGCGTTGGCTCGCTTTTTCACGGCCAATTTTTTTCATGCCGCCCTCACCGGTACCACTACCCACGCTCTCTACCAGTTGCTGCGGTCGCGGTTCGGCACGGCAGATCGTTTTCTGGTCACCTTCGCTGGACTGGTGCTGGCGCATGGCTGCTACAACTATGCTTCGTCCGAGTCCCTGCCCGAAGGTTTTGCCATGCTCTCCACCATCATCCTGGCGCTGGTGGCTTGGCATTTCCTGGACCTAGTGGAGCAGGAGTGCCCAAGGGGCCGCCAGTGGATCTCCCCTGCCGCAGTCTTCATCGTGGGAACAGCCGTGCTGATGGCGGCTATCTTCATCTCCATCGCCCTACGCACACCCGATCGCCAACTGCTTTCCGCCGCAGCCATGAGCTGCGTCTCTATGTTCCCCATCGCCTTCATTTATTGGCGTCGGCTGGGGGTTTGAGGCGTTTTGAGCGGCAAGGAAAGGGGCTGGATGGGAGCTTTCTGCAAGAATCCCCCACGCTCCCCCTTTGACACCCGGCGCTTTGTCCGCCACACTCCGCGCCCTTTTACCTACTCGCATGTTTGAACTTCTGGCCACCGATCCCAACTCCTCCGCCCGGCGGGGACGGTTGACGACGCCTCATGGCGTGATCGAGACGCCCATTTTCATGCCCGTGGGTACCCAGGCCACGGTGAAGGCCGTGCACCCGGAAGAGCTGCGCTCGCTGAACGCGCAAATCATTCTCGGCAATACCTACCACCTGTGGGTGCGGCCAGGGACGGAAATCATCGGCGCGGCTGGTGGTCTGCATAAGTTCATGAACTGGGACCGGCCCATCCTCACGGACAGCGGCGGTTTCCAGGTCTTCTCCCTCGCCAAGCTGCGCAAGCTCAAGGAAGAAGGCTGCTACTTTAACAATCATGTGGATGGCAGCCCCATGTTCCTGGGGCCGGAAGTGGCGATGGAAATCCAGGCCACCTTGGGCAGCGACATCGCCATGCTCTTCGACGAATGCACGCCCTGGCCCTGCAAGCCCGAGGATGCCCGCAGCAGCATGGAGCTGACCCTACGCTGGGCGCGCCGTTGCCGCGACTGGATTGACCAGCACCAGCCGCAGACCGGCGGCGGGGCGCAGTTGCACTTTGGGATTGTCCAGGGCAGCACTTTCCAGGATCTGCGCGAACGCTGTGCCCGGGAAATGGTGGCCATGGGTTTCAGCGGTTACGCCATCGGCGGCCTCAGTGTGGGCGAGCCAGAAGAGGACATGATGCGCATTGCCGAGTGGACTTGCCCGCTGCTGCCGCAAAACCAGGCCCGCTACGCCATGGGGCTGGGCACGCCACCGCAGATGGTGGAATTGATCGCTCGTGGCATTGACATGTTTGACTGTGTGCTGCCGACCCGGCTGGCGCGCAATGGCACCGCCTTCACCCATGAAGGCACGCTGAACCTGCGAAACAACAAATTCGCCAAGGATTTCCGCCCCCTCGCTGAGGACACTCACCCGCTCTGCCAGGGCTTTTCCAGGGCCTACATCCGCCATCTCATCAATACCCAGGAGGTCCTGGGTTTGCGGTTGATTTCCCTGCACAATCTGCATTTCTACCTGTCCCTTGCCGCCAGGGCCCGCTCTGCCATCGAACAAGGTTGCTTTGCTGACTTCCGTGAGGAGGTCATCGCCCGTTACCAAACCCGTCCCGAAACCACCGACCCATGACCCAGATTTTCCTACCCTTCCTCGCTCAGGCAGCACCTCCAGGCCAGAGCAGTTCCACGACCTTCATCATGATGGCGTTGATGTTCGTGATGATGTACTTTGTCCTCATCCGCCCACAGCGCATGAAGCAAAAAGAGCACGAGAAGCTCATCAACAACGTCAAGGTGGGGGACCATGTCATCCTCAATGGCGGTGAGCACGGCATCATCACCAGCGTGAAAGAGCGCACCGTCATGGTGAAAGTGGCCGACAATGTGAAGATCGAATACGACCGCGCAGCCATCGCCTCCATCAGCAAAAAATCCGACGTGGTCGAAGCTACCACCACTGCCTGATCTGCCCCGCCTTCCCCCTTGTGCTCCCCTGAGCACTGAGCCCCGCTCTTCTCTCCTTTCACTCAATCCACCATGGCCGCCTTCTCAACCTTCCTCGTCGGAGCATCCATCCTCCTGCTGCTCCTCTTTTACGTCGGCACCACGATGCATGACCGTAAACGCAAGTACGGTTCCCTGCTGATACTCATCGCCACGGCCTTTGCTTTGTGGACGATCAATAGCATGGGCATCAAACTGGGCATTGACCTTCAGGGCGGCAGCGAGTTCGTCGTGCGTCTGGAGCCGGGCAAGTCCGATGACGGCACCGCCAAACCGGTGACCCCGAGCTCGGTCCAGCAGGCCATCGCCATTCTGGAAAAACGCCTCAATCCTGAAGGCAATAAAGACCTCACCATGCAGCCGCAGGGGGATGACCGCATCCTTATCCAGATGCCTGGTGTGAAAGCCGAGGAATTTGCCGATGTGCGCCAGAAGATCCAACAGGTGGCCTTCCTGGAGTTCCGCATCGTCAAACCCCAGGCCGCTCCTGGTGAGCTGCGCGCCCCAGGTACCGAAGAGCTGAAGTATAAAATTCAGAAGGACGACCAGGGCAAAGAACTACCTAGCCGTGGCGGCGAGACGGTGGGTAACCGCGCCGACATGGAAGGCAAGTATGTGAAGGAAGCTTTCGCGACGTATGATGCAGAAGGCTGGAAGGTCATTCTGAACTTCGACAGCACTGGAGCCAAGCTCTTCGACGAAGTCGCCGCTGTGAACCGTGGCCGCCAGCTCGCCATCATCGTGGACAAAGAAATCATCTCTGCCCCGACCCTCCAGACGGATCGTTTCGGTGGCACCGCCGTCATCAGTGGCCGTTTCAAGGAGCAGGAAGCCCGCACGCTGGCTAGCCTGCTGGAAAACCCCCTGGAAAACCCGATGACGATCCTGTCTGAAAGCGCCGTTTCCGCTGCTTACGGTCAGTCCTCCATCAATCAGGGCAAGTGGGTCGGCATCGCTGGTCTGGGCATCACCACCCTGTTCATGCTCTTTGTGTATCGCATGGCGGGCCTCATCGCGATTGTCGGTCTGGTCATCAACTTGGCCGTCCTCTTCGGCGGCATGTCCCTCTTCGGCTTCACCCTCACGATGCCAGGTATCGCTGGTATCGTGCTGACCATCGGCATGGCTGTGGATGCTAACGTGCTGATCTACGAACGTCTGCGTGAGGAACGTGAGGCGGGCAAGACCATCGCCGGTGCGCTGGAAGCAGCCTACGAAAAAGCTTTCTCCGCCATTGCGGACTCGAACATCACCACTCTCATCTCTGCCATCATCCTGTTCGCCATCGCTGGCGGTCTGGTGAAAGGCTTCGCCGTTACGCTGATGATTGGTCTGCTTTCCTCCATGGTCGGTGCTCTCATCGTGACTCGCGTGATCTTCATGTGGGTGATTGATAAAGGCCTGCTCAAGAGCATTTCCACCGTGAAGCTCTTCCCGGATGGCGTGTTTGACATCCTGGCCAAGGCCAAGGGCTTCATCATCGCCTCCCTGGTGGTCACCGCGATTTCCTTTGCGACCCTGGCTGTGAAGGGCAAAGGCAGCCTCGGCATTGACTTCCGTGGTGGTGGTCTCACCCACGTGGAACTGAAGACGGGCAAAGCCATCAGCGACAGTGAACTGGATGCCGTTCTCAAAGGCCTGAAACTGCCCGATGGTAAGGATATCGGCAGCTACTACCTCCAGCGCAAAGGCAATGCCACTGGCGGTGACGTCATCGCCATCCGCAGTGAATTCGAGGCGGGTCCCGTCATCGAGCAGGCGGTGAAGGCCAAGTTTGCCGATCAAGTCGAAGGGACTCAGGGCAGCCGCGTTGGTGCTGTCATCGGGGATGAAGCGGCTAAGACCTCCATCATCGCCCTCGTCGTCGCGCTGATCGCCATCTTCGTTTACTTGATGTTCCGTTTTGAGTTCGCCTTTGCCCTCGGAGCCATCGTGGCTCTGGCGCATGACGTTCTCATGGTGCCGGGTCTGTGCGTTCTTTTCGGCCAGGAACTCAGCCTCATCCACGTGGGTGCCATGCTGACCATCGCTGGTTACTCCATCAACGACACCATCGTGGTGTTTGACCGTATCCGTGAAAACATCCAGAAGGGTGTCGGCGGCAGCACGCGTGAGTTGATGAATGACGCCATTTGCAAGACCCTCAGCCGTACCCTCCTCACCGGTCCGACGGCTCTGGCCCCGATGATCGTGCTTCTGTTCTTGGGCAATCCGGCCATGCTTGAATTCGCCGTGCCGATCACCATCGGTGTGCTTCTGGGCACCTACTCCTCCATCTTCATCGCCAGCCCGCTGGTGCTGTGGTATGCGAAGAAGACCGGCACCAGCCTCAAGCGTCAGGTTTTGGATGCCCAGATCGAAGCCGAAAAAGCCCAGGCTGCCATCGCTGCTGCCAAGGCTCAGGCCTAATCTGGCTGAGAATCTTCCCACGGGTGAGGTCGCAAGACCTCACCCGTTTTTGTTGGTGGCAGCTTCCTGGGTGCTGGAGGGGCCACAGATCCTTTACCCTGTGGAGAATTCGGCCTTGCAGACCCTGCTCGAACGCCTCCAACAACTCGATATATCCCCCCTCGCCGCATCATTCTTTAGGCCAGCCTCGTCGTGAGGCAATCCTATGGCTCCCCGTTGCCCTCCAGAGAAGAATACGAGTTTTTGGTGCAGCGCGGGTGTGGCGACCTTAATATCTGACTTTGGCCATGGATAGCTTCCTCCCGCTGACCTCCATCGCCGAGATATGGCCAGCTAACCGAGCGTGCAGCTCTGACAAAGATAAGCCAGACTTCCGAACTTATCTGTTGGAGGAGCAACCTTTATCTCCGAATACGGTGTCAGCTTTCTACACTCTGTGCATTCGATGTCCAAGGACGGTAACCGGAGATGCATCGCGAGGCCTGCAGGTAGTACGTCCTTGACTCCAGACAGTTGGCGCAAACCTTTGACCAATGGAATGCGCAGGTCCGTAAAACCTGCCCAGAATTCACCGATGAGTGCCAGGTTCGGCTGACACTCCTTAAGTAAACGCGCCGTGCCACGATAGCCCAAATGGACGTCTTTGAGCTTCGAGGGGTCTCTAAGCTCTTCGATGGTTGGTTGGCTAATGTGTGCGATCAAAACATCACACTTGGAGAGATGTTGCTGAAGATCTGCAAAATATGCTGTATCCGCTGTATAGCCGATCCGTAGAACCGTTTTCCCTTTATTGTCGAGAAGTTCTACCATCATTCCCAGTGCGTGCTGTACATCAGTCCCGTGGTTTACCTTGAATGGAGTGATGCGCACGGGAATCTTTGCGGGGTGCTTGCCTAAATGGAAAGGTTGCGGAAACCCGCTTCCCATGACTATTGGCGGATGCTGATGCTGGGGCTTATCAAACCCGAATTTTGTCGCAGTGCTCGTATCTTCATCCCATAGCAACACATAAGGCTTGCTGCCAGGTCCCTTCGTGGAAGCCAAGCGTTTGTAGAGTTCATACCGGAGGTCGTCGATGTGCTTGAGGTCGCTGTTATGGTCGGGATGATTATGGCTCACCACCACGGCAGCGATTTCCCTCCCGTGATACCCAGCATCGTGAAAGTTTCTCAGAAAGTCGAATCCAGGATCAATCACAATCCCATAACCTCTCCACTTCAGGAAATAGCCACCACCGCGCCAGCGCCGCTCCGAGCCTTCTAGAAGGGTGACGGCACTGCTCCAGCCACGCAGAATACTCAGCGTGTTGTCCCGCTCGGAATCACCCTTCTTGAGGTATCTTTCATATTGGGTATCTCCGGCTTCGTCGATCGCCGCGATGATCCCTTCTTCTATTTCAGCAGTATCACCACCCTTCGCAGGTCTTGCCATCATGGCCCGGTCATCTGGAGAAAGGGCAGTAGGAACAATCTTCGATCTCAAAATCTGCAAGCCGCGGCGAGCACGAGCATGATCACCTCCTTGGGTGTCTTTGCTCGCAAGTGCCTTCTGGTAGGCACCCTCTGCTTCCTCCAATTTTCCTAAGTCGACATACGTCTGGGCAAGATTGGTCCACGCTTTTGCACGCGTTTGGAGGTTAGGATCTTCAAGAGCTTTGCGGTAGGCCTTAATCGCCTCATCGTGCTCGCCTTTGTCTCCTAGTGCGTTGCCGATGTTGTTCCAAGTGTATCCAGGGGTATCGTAGTTCGGATAGTCAAGAGCCCTGCGGTAAGCCTTAATCGCCTCATCGTGCTCGCCTTTGGCCCATAGTGCGTTGCCGATGTTGTTCCAAGCGTATCCAGGGGTATCATAGTTCGGATAGTCAAGAGCTGTGCGGTAGGCCTTAATCGCCTCATCCTGCTCGCCTTTGTCTCCTAGTACTATGCCGAGGTTGTTCCAAGCGTATCCAGGGGTATCGAAGCTCGGATCGTCAAGAGCTCTGCGGTAGGCCTTAATCGCCTCGTCGAGCGCACCTTTGTCTGCTAGTTTATTGCCGAAACTGTTCCAAACGTTTCCAGGTTGACTGAGTTTAGGATCGTCGAGGGCTTTGCGGTAAGCCTTGATCGCTTCTTCGTGATGGCCTTCTTCTTCAAAAGCAGCGCCTCGAACAAAATGAAGTAATCCTTGCCAACGTTCGGGTACCGAGTGTTCCGTCTCGGCGATAAGTTTGAGAGCCTTGTCGAACTCGCTCGTTCGACTTAGTTTACTTGCTTTGATCAACGCCTTTGCCCACTCCCAACTTTGAGCATCTGCAAAGGCCATCGCGGTCTCTGATGAAGAATCCGACGTTGACGCCTTATCTCCGAGAAGTGGTTGCTGCTCCCAGACAGCCCAGAACAGCCGGCTGAACTCGGACTCCTGATCATCCTTGGAGCGCTTCGAGGCTATTTTCCGCCGAGATGGTTGCATTGTGGATCATACAGGGCCGTAGTTGCGACACAACATATTCCAAATTTGATGAGCAAATCTCCTAATTGTTAAAAGATTGATTACCAAAGCTCGACGATGTGCAACGATTTCTGGTCTCACTTCCCCGTATCCAGGAACTTGATCACTTTTTCCAGCCATTTGGCTTCGGGAGCACCGTGGCCTTGGCCGGGGATCTGGAAGAGTTTTACGCCTTTGAAGTCGTCGGCCTGGAAGCCTTGCTCATAGATGGCCAGGGTGTTGTCGAGGTTGGAATCTTTGTCGCCGGTGATGAGGGCGAAGCGGTTTTGCTGCTGGGCGATCTGGGCCATCTGCGGATGGGGGAAGTAGCGGCGGTCATAGGCCATGCCTTCCTTGCCCTGGGTGGGGCGAAAGTAGTTCACGCCCATGAAACAGGCGGTGCCGGTGAACATGTCGGAATACGCGACGCCGATCATGGAGGCGACCCGCGCCCCACCGGAGTGGCCGCTGACGTAAACGCGGTCGGGATTCACTTTGTAGAGCTGGCGCAGGTGGTGGTTGGCATCCACGGCGAGGCGGATGCGGTCGGGCACTTCGCGATTGTTGCCGGAATTGACGGCACCGATGAAGATCAGCTTTTCATCGGCCAGCACCTTTTCCCATTCGGGATTGAGGTTCGGTTTTTCCCCGGGGCTGATCCAGATGAAAAGGCCGTGGGGATCGCTGTCCTTGTAGCTTTTGGGGACGATGATTTCGAAGGTTTCACGGCTGAGATCGTAGGGCCGAGGGGCATCGGAATCCGACAGCCGCATTTGGTACTGTTCGTCGCTGTTTTGCGGGATGGAGCCCTGGAAAGTGATGGTGCTGCGGACGCCTAGCTTGATTTCTGGGGCTGCGGGTGTGGCAGCGGCCAGGGGTAGGACGGCCGTGAAGAGGGCGAAGAGAGAAAAACGAAGCATGCAGTCATCACAACGGATGAAGTGGCATAATCCAAGAGAGAAGTTTCGCCTGGAGGCCCAGGGACGCACGGCAGCGGTTGCGCCCGCGCCATTCCCGCCTATCTACCCGGCCCGCATATGCACAGTTTCCGTTATACCCAGGGCGAATTGTTCGCCGAAAACGTCTCTCTCCAATCCCTGGCCGAGCAACACGGCACGCCCCTGTACGTGTATTCCAAAGCCACGATCACGGGCCACTTCACCCGCCTGGATGCGGCGCTGGGCCAGTTGGACCACCTCATCTGCTACGCGGTGAAGGCGAACTCCAACCTCGCCGTGCTGAGCACCATCGCCAAGCTGGGCGGTGGGTTTGACATCGTTTCCGCCGGCGAACTTTATCGCGTGATCAAAGCCGGGGGCGATGCCTCCAAGTGTACCTTTGCCGGAGTGGGCAAGACCCGCGACGAGATCGTCTATGCGCTGGAGCAGGGTGTGTACTGCATCAATGCGGAGTCCGAAGCTGAGCTGCGCTACATCAACCAAGTGGCGGGCGAGATCGGCAAAAAAGCCCCGGTGGCTGTGCGCGTGAACCCGAACGTGGATGCGAAGACGCACGCGAAGATCACCACGGGCAAGAGCGAGAACAAATTCGGCATCGAGTTTGAAAACATCCTCGAAGTTTATGGCCGTGTGGCGGCTGAGATGCCGAATCTCCAGATCAAGGGCCTGCAGATGCACATCGGCTCCCAGCTCACTAGCGTGGATCCGTTCGTTGAAGCGGTGAAAAAAGTGGTGCCTTTGGTCCAGGAAGTGAAGGACAAGTACGGTATCCAGTTTTTCAGCATCGGCGGTGGTATCGGCATCAATTATAAGCAGAGCCTGGACTCCGGCGATGAAGGCTGGTGGCAGGAAAACAGCGAAGTGCACCCCCTCACCGTCCAGGCCTATGCTGAAGCGGTGGTGCCTCACTTGGCTCCCCTGGGCCTGCGTATCCTGTGCGAGCCGGGCCGTTTCATGGTGGGCAATGCAGGCGTGCTTTTGACCAAGGTGCTCTATGAAAAGCGCGGTGCGGCCAAGACCTTCAAGATCGTGGATGCGGGGATGAATGACCTCATCCGCCCGACGCTGTATGAAGGCTGGCACATGATCACCCCGCTGAAGCAGCCGGCGACGGATGCGGTGGAGAAGGTGGACGTGGTGGGCCCCATCTGCGAAACGGGAGATTTCCTGGCGCAGAACCGCGAGATTCCCCTGGTGAATGAAGGCGACTACTTGGCGGTGCTCAGCGCCGGCGCGTATGGTTTTACCATGGCCTCCAACTACAATACCCGCCCGATGCCGGCCGAGATCCTGGTGGATGGTGACAAGGCTACCGTGGTGCGCGAGCGCCAGACGCTGGAAGACGTGCTGAAGGGCGAGCACATCGCCTAATTCGATCCCGATCTTCTGACAAATTCAGCCCTCTCTGCCAGCTTGGTGGAGGGGGCTTTTTTATGGGCTATCTGGACTCCGGCTTTGTCTCTTCCTTCTCCTCAGCCTTTTTCACCAGAGATTCAAAGACGAACCACTGGTCCCAGTGCTCATGGACAAAACGATGCATGATGGGCAGCCAGACTTTGCCCAGGTCATCGGCACGTTGCTTGGTCTTGCCATCGTAAAAGCAGGGGCCGCAGACGATGCGGTATTTCAGGGTGCCCATGAGTTGCAGGAAAATGGGGTAACAGGGCACTCGGGCGATCTCTGCCAGCACCAGGGGCCCGCGCGGGATTTTGAAGGTCACACCCTCATCATCCATCTCGATGGGGGAGACGCCTGTGACGACTCGATCCCCCTGAACGGCTACGGCTTCGCCTGCCATGAGGATGCGGCAAAGCTCCAGCCCTAGGTGGCTGTCCACCTCATTGTAGTGGACACGTAGGTGCGGATTTTCGGCTTCCACTTTTCTCAATTCGGCCGCTCGCAGTTCCTGCAGCTCCTCGGTTTGCTCCGGTACGCGGACCATGTGCAGGGTGCGGCCAAATTTTTGGGCGAACAGAGTGGCTCCAATGTCGTAATTGCCACTGTGAATCGTAAAAACCAGGACCCCGCCGGGCTGCGCGCGCATTTCTTCGAAGTGCTCGAGGTTGGGTATGTCCCAGGTGACCTCGCGCTTAAAATGCATGTGCCAGAGGCGGTCAAGGTAGGTCAGGGCGAACTGGTGGAATACCTGGTACCCGGCCCACCAGCGGCGCAGGAGGCCGAAGTCCGGGCGCAGCCCACGCAAATTATCCAGTACCGCCCGGCGCTGCGGGCCCGCCAGGCAGTAGATGGCCAAGACCACGGTGGAATTCAGTGCGAGGCACAGCCAAACGGGCAAAATGCGCAGAATTTTGAGCAAAATCTGAGTCCAGAAAGCACCATGCAGTCCAGTATTCCGCAGACGCGGCGCTTGCGGAGTAGGAGCTTTGGCGGTTTCTTCTGGAGGCATGAGGGGGCAGCTTCGATGTCTATCCGTGACTCCATGGGCCACAGCCTGAGACATCTCTTCAGCTCTACCTTTGCCTAGACCAGTAACTCCGTCAAAACAACATGAACGATCCCCAACTGTCTGCCATGCCAAAGACTGATTACGATGTGATCATCATGGGCGGTGCCTTTAGCGGTGCCTCCGCCGCCCTATTATTGAAGCGTGACCACCCCGAGCTGCGAGTGCTGGTGGTGGAGCGGAGGGTGGAATTTGATCGCAAAGTGGGTGAGAGCACCTCTGAGGTGGGGGGCTGCTTCCTCACCCGTGTCCTACACCTAGGCAGCTACCTCAGCGCTCATCATTATCAAAAACATGGCCTGCGCATGTGGTTCTGCAAAAGCCCACAGGACAGTGTGGAAGACTGCACGGAGCTAGGGCCCAAATTTCAAAGCCGTCTCCCCACCTTCCAACTGGATCGCTCTCTGCTGGATGAGCACGTGCTGCAACTGGCCCAGGAAGCTGGAGCGGATCTGCTACGCCCTGCTACCCTGCGTGAAGTGAATCTGGCTGAAGATGAGAGCCCCCACACCGTCACGGTGGCCAGCATGTCTCCTGAAGGCAATAAAGAGACCCGCACTTACTCGACTCGCTGGGTCATTGATGCCTCTGGCAAAGCGGCCGTGCTTTCAAAAAAGCTAGGCCTGCACCGCCCACTAGGTGATGAGCATGCTACTTCCTCCCTCTGGTGCCGCTACCGCAATGTCAATACGCTGGACAGTCACAAGAGCCGCAGCATGCACCCACAGCTCATGATGAGGGCGAAGGCCTCCCGCGCCAGCGCGACAAATCACCTCATGGGCCGCGGCTGGTGGGTGTGGCTCATCCCCCTCTCCAACGGCGACTACAGCGTGGGCATCGTGTGGGACCGCAGTGTCTTCACCCTGCCAGAAGGGCCCTCCCTCCAAGCGAGGTTGCACGCCCATATCTTGCAGCACCCGATTGGTCGGCTCATGTTTAAAAATGCCGAGCCGATTGAGGGAGACACTTTTTACTACAAGGGCCTGCCCTATCACACGGAGCAGATGGCGGGCAATCGCTGGGCCATGGTGGGAGATGCCGCCGGTTTCATTGATCCCCTCTATAGCCAGGGTCTGGACTACTGCGGCCACACCGTTTACGCCGTCACCCAGATGATCGGTAAAGAGGCCATGGGGCAGGACATCACCGAGACGCTGAACTACCTCAAAGGGGCCTACAAACGCAGTTACCGCCTGTGGTTTGAATCCCTCTACATGGGTAAGTACGAATACATGGGCGATGCCGAACTGGTGCGCATCTCCTTCATCATGGACCTGGGCACCTACTTTGTGGGGCCCGTGCGCCTGGTTTATGACAACCCAGACTACGAGTTTGGCCGCCTGCCATACGATGGGCCTGCCGGGACCTTTTTTGCCAAATTCATGGCGTTGTACAATCGCCGCCTGAATGCCATGGCCAAAAAACGTCTGGCCAAGGGCACTTATGGGCTCTGGAATACCGGCATGGATCTCACGCTGGGGCAGAGCTACACGCCGGATTTTTCTGCGCTGCGTTTCCTACGCTGGGGCATCCGTCTGTGGCTGATGGCTGAGCTACGCACGATCTTTGGCAAGGCCCCTAAAACCATGCCGGCGATGGCAGAGATGCCGATGGAAAAGGCCCCCATGCCGTCGGTGGCGTGATGGGCGTTTTCAAAGCTGCGATTTAGTGCGGCGGGGGAAAGTCGCTCGATCTTCCCCAGCGCCCGATGAGACCTAACGAGTGCTCTTGAGCAACTCGGACAGCGGCACGATGTCACCTTCGGGGACTTCGGGATCGAAGTCACCACGTGCACGGCGCTTTTCTTCGGAGGCTTTTTCTTTGGAGTCACGCAGCGCATTGCGCTTGGACTCCTTCTTTTCCTTGCGGGTGGAAGGCGTCATTTCCAGGAAGGTGGAGGAGGACTTCAGTTCGTTGATGCTGGGGTGTTTTTCTTCCAGCAGAGTCACCAGTTCTTCCGGTAGGCCACGCCACACCGTGAACATGCCATTGGAGACCGGGCGATCAATGATGACGTGGTCCACCACCGTGCCATTGACCATGGTCATCAGCATCTCTCCCTGACGCATGCGGGTGACGATGTCCAAGGCCTGGGTGCCTTTGAAATCCAGCTTCAGGGTCACACCATAGGTGCCATCATCTGCGGGGAAGGGATGGATGGCGGAGACGCCCTGGGTGCTGAATTCCGGAATGATCTTGAAGATCATGTTCCGCCCATTGACGTTGCGGCGGAAGATCGTCTTGGGGGAATCCATGTCATTTCCCTGGGAGTGGACGGTGATGACCACCTTCTCCTTTTCCATGGATTGACAGGCAGGAAACCAAACGGCCACCAAGAGAGCAAGAAACAGACGGTGCATAAGTGTAAGGAAACCAGATTGCCTCCGGCTTTGCAACCCAGGAGACAGATTATCCCACATCCCTTTGCCATTACGGGGCCTTCCCCGCAGGGGGCTTGGGGCGGATTTTTTCAAACACTTCTTTTTGCTCTGGGGTGAGTTCCTTTTCGATGTCCTGCGCAGCGCGCGTGACGATCTCCCAAACCTGGCGGATACCCTCTTCCCTCAGTTCTGTCAGCTCCGCCACGGCCTTGTCCGTGTGCGCTTCTAGCCTCGGACGCTGGGCCTCTGCTGGGTGCAGTTTTTCCAAGTGTTTCATCGCCTGCTGTTTCCAAAATGCAGGGTCCTCTTTCTTTTTCTGGATGCCTTTGCTGACGATGATCCCCAGGGTGAAGCCCACGCCGAGGCTGAACACGATGAGCAAGGTGATGAGGCAGCCTGCCTTAGTGCGGGGAGAGTAACTCATGGCCAGGAAAGCTCCATGGTGACGGCGCGGTCCAGCGCCGGGGCTTCGATGCGGGATTCAAACCAACCCGAAAACGCATAGCCCGCACTCAGGCTAAACACGACCGCAGTGGCCAGCACAGCCCGCAGACCCAGGCCATTCAAGACCTCCTCCCACACCTCCCCTGTCGTCTGCCGTGCCTGCGCCAGCACACGCGTGGTGAAACCGAAAGGTAGGGCCGGAAGATCGGCCTCAGTGGCCTGGCGGGCCTGCTGGGCGAGAAGCTGCCAGCGTTGGTCGAAGTTGTTCATGGCTTGTGAAATTCACTTTTCATCGTTTGGCGTGCCAGGGCACGAAGTTTGTGCCGGGCCCGCATGGCGCGCATTTTCACCATGGGGCGAGTCCAGCCCGTGATCTGGGATATCTCCTGGGTGGAGCGTTCCTCCAGATCCAGCAGCGTGAGCACCAGGCGGTCTGACGGAGACAGCAGGGAGAGCAGTCGAGTGACCACCGCTTTGGCATCGGTGCTGGGCGTGGTGGGTTGCTCCGCCTGGCGATTCAGCAGGTAGTCCATCCAGTCGGCCTCGCCCTCGTTGAGGTCGGTAAAGCGCCACTCGGGCCGCGCCTTCTCGGCCCGTAATGCATCCAGGCAGGTGCGTACGGTGAGGCGGCTCACCCAGTGCTCGAAGGGGATGCCGTCCCGCTCGCGATACGAGTCCAGTTTTTGAAACAGCTTCCCATAGACCTCCTGCATCAGATCTTCCTCGCTCTCGCGCCGGGGCAGGTGATTGCGCACCAGTCGCCGCACCAGCGGATGCAAGTGGACGATCAACGCCTCGGCGGCAGCGGCATCGCCACTGCGCACGCGCTGAAGACAGTCCTGCACCTCGAAAGCATCTGGCATCACGATGGCGGGAGTTTATGGAAGAAACGGGGCACACTGCGAGAACAACGTGGCGGCATGTCGCCCGGTAACGGCTTATTTGATCAAGTCTGCCACAGCAATGCGTAAACAGGCATCCGTGCGGGACTTTTGTTTGTCCTCCCCGCCCAGGCAATAGACCTGCCCCTCACACACCACCAGACCCACCATCGCCTTGTATGGCAGCGGTTTGGCGGGGCGATATTCGTTCTTCTGGAGATCGTAGAGAAAGGCCTCATCCGTGAAGCCTTCGGCATCGTTTTTGAAACCGCCGGCGAGGTAGATCAAATCGTCATGGAGAGCCACCGCCGTGAGACCCCGCACCGCATAGGGAAACGAAGGCAGCTTTCTCCAGGTCTGGGTTTCCATGGCAAAGGCGTAGGCATCGTAGGTATTCACCACGACTTGTTTTGCCACGTCCCAATGAGCGCCGCCAAAGATAAAAAGCTGCTCTCCCACCGTGGCTGAAGCTGCGATGCCAATCGGCAGACCGGGGTAATCAGGCAGAGGCTCTATTTGGCCGTCGGGATTTAATGTGAAAACAGATTTGGTTAGGCTTGCGAGGTCAGCGGCATCGGGAGTGCCTCCCACGAAGAGGAGCTTTTCTCCCATCATCCCGCCCGCAGCCAGCACGACGGGCTGTGTTTTGGGTAGCCCCTGACGCAGGACCAGATGGCCAGCCGCGAATGAGCCTTGAGAATCAAAGCCCTTTGTCCCGGTAGAGCCTCCGGCAAAAACGAAGCCCATTTTAGACTGCCCTGCCACCCCATAAGCCATAGGTGATGGCAGTTCCAAGGCGGAGGTCTTCCACTGCTTCTTGACGGGATCAAAAAGATGCACCGAGGAGAGCCACTTTTTCTCGCCATTGAGCCAGCGGGTACCACCTGCCACCACCACGTGTCCATGATCTACCCCACAGGCAAATCCGCCGTTCGCCTCCGGCAATCGGGGCAGTTTTTCCCACTCAGCGGCTTTCGCTTTCAGCAGGCACAGCACTGTCAGCAGGCAGCTTATGGTCAGGATCGGTCGCGCGGTCATAGGCATCCATACGGGTTTCAGGAGTTTTCCAATCAGGCCGCAGGCGAACATCGGCTTTTCCAGAGAGTTCGCCCACCGCGCTGGCGGGCTGCTTGTCCTCCGTGCGGCGCATTTCCCACCAGCACTGACCGCAGTGATTGTGGGCGTGGTTGATGACAAATCCGGCCTCCTTCATCAGCGGGCCGATCCAGCCCATGCAGTGGTCGCAGTAGTCCGGGTATTGTTGCAGGTCATTGCGGATCAAGAAACCCTTGGAAGGGCAGGCGTGCATATCAATGCGAAAGACATCTTCCTTTGCCGTCGTGGTCCAGTCACCGCCTTCCTCCGCCAGGGTGTGGCCCCAATATTCCTTCATGCCTTCGAAGCCCTTGCCCACAATCAGGGCCGTGGCATGGCGCTGCGAGTCTTCATAAATGGCTTCATGCCAGTAGCTACGAACTAGCCCATGCCCGCCTTGCTTCTGCAGCCAGTCAAAGGTCCACTCATAGTGGCCGCAGAAGTCGTAGATGCCGATCATGGGGGTATCAAACGGGGTTCGTGATCGGTTGCTTACGTGGTTCCGTTTCGTCTGTTAAAGGTTCGGGCAGTCCACTCACTCGGGCCAAGGGTGACAGCACATTCACGGGCCAAGGGCGGAAGCGTTCGATGATGCCGGGGGCCAATTCCTTGCCGTTTTGGTATCCTCGACGCAGCATCTCCATCTTCGCATCAATGTTATCCACATGATGTAGGATGACCGCCTCAGGTGTCTTGGGTAGCACGGGCGAACCAAATTCATACTGGCCGTGGTGAGAGGCGATGAGATGCAGCAGGTGCATGCGCACCAGATCTCCCGCAGGCTCCAGCATCGTCCAGGCAGGAGCCTCGGGCCGATCCATCATGTCACGCCAGAGTTTGTTCACCAATTCCAGGCCTAACGAAATGTGTCCCAACATTTCCCCATGCAGTTGATAGGGTTGGCTGAAGCCTGTCTCGGGGTAGGTGTTTTCCCACAGCTTGCCGCAATCATGAAACAACACCCCAGCCACCAGAAGATCGTGATTGAGGGTGGGATACACTCCGGCAATCGCCACGGCCGTGCGCATCATTTGCGCGACGTGTTCCACTAGGCCACCCCGGCGGGCATGATGATTTTCCCGCGCCGCAGCGGTACGGCGGAAACGCTCTCCATGCTTCTCCAAAAACAGACTGCAAAGTGTCTTCAGCCGAGGATCACGCATCGCCTCCACCAAGGCTACAATGTCCGCATAGTCCGCCCGCTGCCGCTCGGCCAGATCGGCATCGCCACTGAGGATGATTTGCTTTTCCTCGTCGCTGAGCAGGCGCATTTGTGGCTGCCGTGGCTCGATGCCATATTTCCCCGTGTCCACCCACTGCGCCGCCAGTTCGATGAACGTGCCGCGTTGGAGCTGCCGTGCGTCTTGAAACAATGGGTTATTATCAAACACGCGCCAGACCATGGAGTCTCCGGCATCGGCCAGTTTCACCTCCAGGAACGGCGCTCCACCTGAGGTTTGCTTTTCGATGCGGTTATCCACC
The DNA here is from genome assembly GCF_014203045.1 of Prosthecobacter dejongeii. Lineage (NCBI taxonomy): Bacteria > Pseudomonadati > Verrucomicrobiota > Verrucomicrobiia > Verrucomicrobiales > Verrucomicrobiaceae > Prosthecobacter > Prosthecobacter dejongeii. The sequence goes on along the minus strand of NZ_JACHIF010000001.1, from coordinate 828,871 downwards.
TGAGCATGGACCCGGTAAGGCTGCGCTGAAGGACCCGCGATCTGCTTCAGTTGCGTGAGGGTCAAAAGGTCAAGATCAGCGGCATCGTCCATGCCTCAGTCAAAACCGACTCCGGCAGGGGATGCAAGGAAGAACGTGAGAGCAGATGGTGAACTGAAGGGTTTAGTAAAACTCAAAAGCTAGCCATTGGCCCAGACTGGACGAAACCACTTTAATACGTTAATATGGAACATGTCTGCGACTTTCAACTCCGTGCTTGAACAGGCTCTTCAGTTGCCTGTTGATGAACGTTCACGCATCGCCTCCCGTTTGATTGAAAGCGTGGATGAAGCCGAAGATATGGAGATAAGCCCTGCTTGGCAGGCTGAGATCGAAAGCCGAATGGAGTCCATTCGCCAGGGCAGCGCCAAACTCATCCCCCACGACGATGTGATCACCGGGCTTCGGCGTAAACTGGCTGAACAGCGAGCCTCCAAGTCCGCATGACCATCTTATGGCACGGCGATGCCGTTCGCGAACTTGAAGAGGCTGCGCTTTATTATAGAGGTATTCATGAGGAACTTGGTCAGAAGTTCGTTTCTACAACCGAGGTGGTCCTTGCCGAGATCCAAGCGAGACCGGTCATGCGCAGAAAATTCGATGGGGAAGCACAAAAAGCTCGATTAAAGAGGTTCCCGTATGCCGTGGTTTACTGGGTGGATCAGGCTGAGCTTCATATCATCGCCGTCATGCATTTGCATCGAGAGCCAGGATATTGGCACGGGCGATTGGATGAATAGATGACTTTATTTCCACAAGATTCACACCGCATTCGCCTTGAGTACACGCAGCATGTTTTCTCCCAGCACCAGGCGGATGGCTTCGTCGCTGTGGCCACGCATGACCATGCCTAGGGTGAATAGGGGCCAGTTGGTCCAGGCGATGCTTTGTTCAGCCTGAGGTGTGGTGACGTAGTCATCCTTGGGCCACAGGTGCTCCCAGCGGTCACCGACTCCCCCGAGAGGTGATGAACCATCCGGGCGGCGCAGAATTTTGGCACGCTCCTCTTTCTCAAATCGCGAGGTGTAGGAGATGTCGCAGCCGATGGCGGCATGCTGAGCACCGAAGGTTTTGATGACGTGATCCAGGTGATCCATGAGCGAGGTGATGTCCCCTTTGCCGCCGAGGAAACGCGAGATGCAGCACATACCCACGAGGCCGTCCGTTTCACAAATGGCGCGGATGGCACTGTCGGGTTTGCCACGGAAGTGAGTGTAAACCCCGGCGCAGGTAGTGTGGCTGGCCACCATGGGTTTGCTCGAAGCTTTGGCGGCATCTTCTGCCGTTTTCCAGCCGCTGTGGGCCACATCCACGATGACTCCGACCTTGTTCATTTCGGCCACAGTGGCTTTGCCGAAATCGCTCAAGCCGCCGTCATGCGGCTCTCCCGCGCCATCGCCGATGGGGTTTCGGCGGTTATACGTGAGGTGCATCATGCGGATGCCCAGCTCATGGAAGATGCGGACGAAACGCAGCTCATCCTTCACGCTGTCCCACTCCATTCGTAGCGGCACGCCATTGCCCGTAAAACAGAGGCCGACATGCCCCTCTTTTTTGAGGGCGACGATTTCCTCCGCTGTGGTGACCTTCGATAGCGCAGGCTTCAGGCCATCGGTAGCTTTGGTGAAATGCGCGAGACGCTTGATGAGTCGCAGCGGATCATTACCCTCCTCGCCTGCGTTTTGGAAAATGCAGGTCACGCCTGCCGCATTGAAGGCCTGGAAAAACTCCTCTCGCTCCCGTTCATTGGCCACCCCTCGGCTCATTGACATGGACTCGCGCAGATCACTCAATTCATCTGAAGAAGCGCCTTCCCGAATGGCCGCATTGATGGCCTCACCATCCACGGCGAAGCGGGGCGCAAAGCCATACGATTCGAAGACGACCGAGTTGAAGTGCAGTTCCCAGGCCCGTTCGACTTGTGCCTGGGTGGGTTTCAATAGGCCCAGAGCAATCTCGCGGGGCTTGTCGATCGTTGGGTTACCTGTTCTCCAGATCTCGCGGCTTGCTTGAGCCTGAGTGGAGATGTGGAAACTGCTGGCCAGGGCAGCCAGGGGTAACTGAGACAGCAGGGAACGACGGGAAAGACTCATAAATCTCTTTTGGTTAGGCGGGGTAGTGATCAGGGAGCCAAAGCCTTCAAAACAGACAGGGCTTTGTCCTCAAAAATCTTTTGCCACTCTGGGGCCACGAGGGCGTCACAATCCTCCTGGGCATATCCCGTGTTGTTCCGCTGCGCGACGGTGGCGGCGTAGTAGATATAGCCATTGGTGTAGCCTGCGACAAACGCATGAGGATCGGCGAACGCTCTCTTGATATTCAAGCCGACTTCGACTGTCAGTTCACCCGGAAAAGTGACCATCTTAAAATCTCCCACGCGCAGCCCAGCGATCTCTACATCGAGGGTGGGAGATCCTGCTGCACGGTTTTGCGCCAGATGTTTTTTGAGCAGGGCATGATTGGCATTCAGCCGGGTGAGCTTTTCCATGATCTGGATGTTTTGCAGGTAGGTCTCCACGGCTGCACGATTGTCGGCATCCAGCTTGGTCAGGGCATCTTGGCCTAACGATTGATCATGCAAATAACTTTGGGCGTAGTGGGAGGGGAAATCGGGTGTCAGCTTTTGCTGGATGAGCAGAGGCAGGAAGGTTTTAAAATTGATGTTCGTCGGCTTCAGCGCTGCCAGGAGTTTGATCTGCTCTGCCTCGATGGCGGCCATGCGTTTCTCCAAGTCCTGCCCCCGAGGCAATGCGAGGATTTCCTGGCTGACTTTGAGCGTGGTCGTGCTGGTGGTTTGGATCTTTTTGGCCGCTTGAATGACGCTAAGTCCCAGCTTGTGTCCGAGAGGCTCCGCATCCGCCGGGCGGCTGACTTCCTTGTAGCGCAGTGGATTGATGTCGCCGCCGCAGCCTTGGATAAAGAAGGCCATCGCTCCGCCGCCAAGGCTTTCTTCGATCAACTGCGAAGCATAGGCTGGATAGTCCGCCGAGCTGCCTTTGTGCGGCGGATTCATGATGGGGTGACAGGCAAAGGAATACAGCAGAGCTAGGGTCTGCCCATCTTCACGGTCCAGCCGCAGAAGACCGATCTGGGGGTCAATGGGCCCCACACTGGCCACGTCTTCATCCCGGGGCATGGAGTAGGCGCGGCGCATGTCCACCTCGCTCCCATCCTTCATTTTTAAGCGGCGGTTTTCACTGATGCGGTCTTCATGCCCCACCCCTGCACCTGCTTTGACCGGGACTAAATGAGCCCAGGCTTCCTTGATGGCTTGGGCAACTAACGTCTCCGCATCTGCACGTACGATGCCATGGCAGTGGCTGGCATTCACCACGATGCTTTCCGGTTTTACGCCTAACTCCTTTTGCAATTGGCCGCGTAAATTGGCCATGAAGCCATTGCCAATGCGACCAATTTCCCCCACTGCCACCGCATCTAAAGTGACCAGCACCAAAGTTTCTGCATCACTCTGAATGACCAAGGCCTTGGCAAAGCTAGGGTCATGAACAGGTCCGGCTTTGTAATCGGTGATGTCCACTTTAGATACCCCAGCACGCAGCCCTGCCGCTTCTAGGGGGGACGTGAACAGTGCCAGGAAAAGCAAAAACGTGGAGAGACGGGCGGCAGGCATTGCGCCTGAAAAAACGCATCTAAAAAAGACCTTTCAGCACCCATCAGCGCCAGAAAAAGATGTTTTTGTGACCCCCTCGTTCCGTTTTTAGGGCGTCTTATGTTAGGATGGGAACGCGTGGGCAAAGAGCGGGCGTAAATCTCTGCGCGGAAATACGCTATTCGCGCTAAAGAACCGCCCGCTCGTTCGTTGCACAGATGCCGGGTGCCGTCTTTCCAGACCTGCGCCTCGGGCCCAATTTCCTTCACCATGATTCGCAAGCCTCTTTCTGTCCTCCTTTTGCCCTTGGCTCTGAGCCTCAGCTCCTGCGGCCCCAAGCCTGAAGTCCAGGCGACTCAAGAAGCGCCTGCCGCCAAGCCTGAGGCCAAAAAGACCGAGGAAAAACCTGCACCTGTGGCTGCTGTGGCCCCTTCCGCCCCGGCAATTCCTGAAGCTCCAGCGATGGCCAATCCCCAGTTTCCTCAGGCGGTGGACATTGGTGGGTTTGGCAGTGACGAGCCCCTGGAGCCCAAAGACATGCCCTCCCGCGGCATCATTACCATGGGGCCGGAATCGTGGGAGCATAGCAATGGCGCTCACTGGGAAACCTACACGGGCACGAAGTTTAAGGCGAAGCGCTGGGGCCGTTACAAGGTGCGCCTGACTTACTCGCTGAATCGCGCAGCTTTAGGCATGCAGTTCCGCATGGGGGATTTGGTGGTCAAAAAGTCCCTCTCAAATGCCAGCACCCCACGCAAAACCTACCTGGGTGAAATTTATGTCGCTCAGCCAGGGGACCTTCCTTTTGCCCTGCTGACCCCGCCAACGGATAACGGCGGCTTTGTCCTGCATGAGGTGGCCCTCATCCCCACTTGTGAGGGTGAAACGCCCAAACAGGCGGAAGACGGCAGCATCACGCTGAGTGCTAAGGATGCCATCACGTGGTCTGAAAACATGCGCTATGAACCGAAGCCCGAGAAGAACTGCCTGGGCTACTGGACCTCTGAGGAAGACCTGGCCGAGTGGGAATTCCAAGTCACCAAACCTGGGCGCTATAAAGTCACGGTGAGTCATGGCTGCGGTGGGGGCAATCACGGCAGCGAGGTGGAACTCAAACACGCGGACCAGACCCTGAAATTCACCACGCAGGACACCGGCGGATTCCAGAATTGGAAAGAGGTGTCGCTGGGCGAAATCGAAATCAAGGCCACGGGCAAACAGCGCCTGCGCATTGACCCGGTGAACAAGGTGAAATCGGCCGTGCTGGACGTGCAGAAAGTGGTGCTGACACCGGTGGGTTAAGCCTCCGCTTTTTCAGCCAGCAGGATCCGCAGCACCTCCGCTGCAATCGCAAAACCAAAGGTGCCCGTGACAAAGGTGGCCGCGCCGAAACCCGCTGCGCAGTCCAGCCGCAGCCCCCCCTCTGTGCCCTGTTCCCGCTCGGTGGAGCAGGAGCCATCTGCTTGCGGATACACCGCTTTTTCCGTGGAATACACGCAGGGCACATCCCAGTGCATCGGCTTTCCGCCAAGGCTTTTGGCAAAACCATGGACATCCCGCAGGCAGCGGCGCAGTTGCAGCAGCAGCGGGTCCCCGCCAGCGTGACCTAGATCAGCCACCTTGACCTGGGTGGGATCTCGTCGGCCCCCCGCACTGCCAGAAACGACCACGGGAATGCCCAACGCCCGCGCTTTGGCGATGATGAGAGCTTTGATCTGAGTGCTATCTACTGCATCCACAAGGACATCGAAACCCGGTGCCAGCAGACGATCTGCATTGCTTTCCAGGAAAAATTCCGGCTGGGCGAGCACTTGGCATTCGGGCGTGATTTCCGCCACACGCCGGGCCAGCACCGCCACTTTCGGGTGCCCCACAGTGTGCGCCAGCGCGGGCAGTTGGCGATTGGTATTGGTGATGCAGACATCATCCATGTCCATCAGCGTCAGGGAGCCCACACCGCTACGGGCCAGCGCCTCCACCACCCATGAGCCGACCCCGCCCACACCGATCACCGCCACACGTGCGCCATGCAGCCGTGGCAGGGCCTGCACGCCGTAGAGACGGCCAATACCGCCGAAACGCTGGAGATAACTTTCTGTCATGCTTCCTTCCATAGCCGTAAAAGAACACAGGCAAGGCAAAAAACACCTGCCTGAATTCTTTGCGTTCCATGGGCCTCTTTGCAGCTATACCTCTCTCACATGTCTGAATTCTCGCTCACCTTCCTCGGCACCGGCACCTCCGTCGGCATCCCGATGATCGGCTGTGACTGTGAGACCTGCCACAGCACGGATCCCCGGGATAACCGCCTACGCTCCAGCATCTGGCTGCGCACGCCGGAGATGAGCTCGATCGTGGACACGCCGCCAGACCTCCGCACCCAGTGCCTGCGCGCAGGCATCCGCCACCTGGATGCGGCCCTCTTCACGCACCCGCACATGGATCACCTCACGGGCTTTGACGAGTTGCGCCGCTTCACCATCCCGGCAGATCAATTCATGCCCATCTATGCCATGCCCTCCTGCCTCGCCGTGCTGGAGCGCATGTTTGAGTACGCCTTCAATGGGGAGAACCGCTATCGTGGTTATCTCAAACCTTTCCCGAAACCCATTCATGGCCCCTTTCACTTGGGTGAAACGCTGGTGACACCCCTGCCTGTGCTGCATGGCAAAGTAGAGACCGTGGGCTACCTTTTTACCCGGCAAGAGCGCAAACTCTGTGCCTATATCCCTGATGCCAAGATCATCCAGCCCGAGGCCCTTGCCGCCATGGGAGGCGTGGATACTCTCATTGTGGATGCCCTGCGTTACACGGAGCACCCCACGCACATGAGCGTGGCCGAGGCCCTGGCCGTGCAGGCGCAGATCCGCCCTCGGCGCACCTTTCTCACCCACTTGCAATGCGAGGTCATGCACTCGCGGGCTGAACCCCTCCTGCCCGAGGGAGTCAAAATCGCCTATGATGGGCTGGAACTGCACTGGGATCTGTGATCATGGCCACCTCCAGACCATCATCCCTTGGGTTAGGCTGCTTTAGACAGACGATCGTGCACGGCCTAGCCCTACTTACTCTCTTCGCCAGTCCTCTGCGGGCTCAGGAGCCCCCGCCAGCTTTGGATCTCAGCGGTGAAACCGTGGTCATTTACAATCCCGACTTCGCCCAGTCTCAGGAACTGGCTGAATACTACGCCCAAAAGCGTGGCATCCCTGCGGACCGTGTCATCGGTCTCGATTGCCCCATGACGGACTCCATGACCCGCCAGGAGTATAACGAACTTTTGCGCAAACCTTTGTTCGAGGCCTTCGTGCGTCGGGGCTGGTGGCGGCTGGGCCAGCAAGAGTTAAAAGATCCGGTCACGGGCAAGTCCATGCCTGCCATGACGGTGGCCGAGTCTGCCGTGCGCGTGGTGGTGCTGATGCGCGGCATCCCGTTTCAAATTCAGCGCGATGCGCAAAACCCCAAGAACACGCAGGAAGATGAAGCCAGCGTGGATAGCGAACTGGCCCTGCTAGGCCTGCCGCGCCAGCCCATCGCGGGTGCTTTGCGTAATCCTTACTTCAAGCAGGACATGCGCTTCCAAATGTTCCAGGGCACACCGGGGCTGCTGCTGGTGGGGCGGCTAGATGGGCCGGATGCAGACACTGTGAAACGCATGATTGATGACGCCCTTAGCGCTGAAGAACACGGGCTTCGTGGGCGCGCCGTGATTGACCTGGCTCAGAAAACTGGAGCCTATCAGGAAGGTGAAGACTGGCTAAACCGCAGCGCCATCCTCTTTCGCCAAAAGGGCATCCCCGTTTATGTGGACAAGGCGGAGGCCGTGCTGCCAGACCACTGGCCCCTGCCGGATACCGCCTTTTATTTTGGCTGGTATACCACCCACGCCAGCGGGGCTATCGCCAGTCCCTCATTCAAATTTCAGACCGGGGCCATCGCCTGTCATTTGCACTCCTTCAGTGGGGCTGCCCTGCGTGCGCCAGATCGGCACTGGGTAGGTCCGCTGCTGCGCCAGGGGGCCGCCGCTGCCCTGGGAAATGTGTTTGAGCCCTACCTCAGCCTCACGGTCCACTTTGATGTGCTCAACCAGCGCCTGCTGGAAGGCTACACACTGGCGGAGGCGGCCTGGAATGCCACCCCCGTGCTCTCCTGGATGAACGTCGTCTGTGGCGATCCTCTCTACCGTCCCTATGCACGCGGCGCTGGCTCCAGCATGGGCGATGGACGCGACCGCGACTACGCTTTGTATCAGGGCACCTCCACCCGACATCCGGGTGAGGATAGCCGGGAACTGAAGCAGGCCCTGACCACCCTCGCCGAAACACGCAGCAAACCGCACCTGCTGGAACTCACCTCCCTGCTCTCCGCCAGCGAAGGCAAGAACAACGAAGCCATTGACCTGCTGGAGCACGCCCTCAGCCTCTACGTCATCGCCTCTGACAAAGCCCGCGCGCATCTATATCAGGCCCGTCTGTATCTGGATGAAAACCGTCCGGCTGAGGCCAAGGCCACCCTGCAAAAGATGCTGGATGATCCTAACCAAAAGGATGTGCCGGCCAGCCAAGCCGCCCGGCTCATTCACAGTCAGATTCCCTGAGCCAGCCGCACGCGGATGAGCAGGTCATTGATGCCAGAACGAGCTGCATCCTCGGGTAGCTCCCGCAGCGTGCTCGCCTCATGCGCGGCCTGTAGCATGGCCCTCAGGCGCTCAAACTCGCTCTGGTGAAAAGCCAGGTCTGCATCGTCCAGCGTGCCCTGTTCAGGCCCGGCCAGCTTGCGGGCGATGAGGTCATCCACATACGGCAGGCGAAAGGTCTCATTCAGCGTCACCAGATTCGCCTCCACCTCGCCCGTGCGCATCATCCAGATGCCCGTCAGCAGCACACGATAGACATATAGCAGCGGCTTCACCCGATGCGGCGATTCTTTCAAAAACAGCTCCCACTGCGTGTGTACAAAACCCAGGTAGTGATGCGAATGATGACGGGTGATGCAGCCCTTGGCGATCTCCTTTAGCTCCGCATGTTCCGGAGTCGTCTGCACGATCAGCGGCGAATAAAGCTGCTCCAGCACATAGCCGTTTTTCTTCAGCAGTAGGTTGAAGAACTTCTTCACATCATGGCTGACGATGTCCATCTCCAGCCCCTCAATGATGCGGGAATCCTCCACCGTCTCATGCCGGGCATCCAGTCCCAGTACCTGCCTGAGCGGCAGCACATGCGCGCCTCGCAGATCCACATCTGAATCCGGAGACGGAAAGCCATACAAGTGCGCTCCGCTAATGGTCGCAAACAGCAAGGGATAAGGCTGCGCCGTGGTGATGCGCTGAAGGCGAGGGTCTTGGACCGTGGCTGCGATGGAAGGTGTCATAAAGAATGGATGGTTAGGCCGCTTTGGAGCGCCGCGCCAAAATTAATATTTGGTTAGCCGCTTCATAGTCCGGTCTTTCGGGCAGCTTGGTTTCGGCCAGGGCTTGTTCGAATTCGCGGTGCAGGCGCTGCCGCCAGGCATCCACCTGCTCCCAGGTGAGTTCACCGCGCTTCACGGCCAGCAGTTCCTCGCGGCGCTCGCCCACATGCACGGGCACGCGGCCTTCGCGTACCGCCCCCGCTCCGCTCATGAGGAGGCGGAGGAGGTGCATGGCGTGCTTCCAGCGCACCTGCCCCTGATTGCGCAGGTCCTGCTCAATCTTTTTGAACTGACTGAGGGCATAACCGTTGAAGGTCTGGAAGATCATCTGGGAGAGGAACTTGTCCCGAATCGCCAGCAGCTCCTGAGCAATGGGCGTGGCCTTTTCCACCAGCGGCGAATACAGGCACTCAAGGATGTTGGGGTTGGCTTTCAGGGCCATGGTGAGAAACTTCTGCAGCTCCCAGTAGCAGGCCTGCTGTTCGTTGTCCTCAAACTGCTCGGGTGCACCATAAAGCGACCAGTGCAGATCTGCCGGGGCGAGGTAGATGCCGCGCAAATCTGTGTCCGAAGTCTCCGTCTCCAGGCCATAAGCCCGAGAACCGACGATGCAGCGGTAGATGACATGATCCTCTAGCGCAAAGTTTTGCAGGCTATTGGAGGCACCCTCGAGGCGATCTTTGAAAAGCTTCAGCACCTCCATCTCGTTAGGCAGCAAAGCGGCTTCAAAGCCATCAGGAAAACGCACGAGGTAACGCTGCTCCTCACCACAGGGAGTCCTTGTTACAATGCCCACGGCCCCACGCGGATGTACCAGGGCATGATTGCTGCCATGCACGCTGATGAGCGTGACCACCTGCGTGCCAGCGTGGATGTTTTGGGGTTGATGAGACATGAATAAACTTAGGAGGAGGCCGTCCAGTTCTCCACCTTCAGTCCAGGAATGCGAGTGAATTCACGGGTGTTGTTCGTCACCAGCACAGCTTTTAATGCCATGGCATGGGCGGCAATGAGCTGGTCATTTTCACCAATGTTTTTTCCTTTGGATTCCAAGTGATGGCGGATGAAGCCATAAGCCTCCACACAGCCCTCCACTGTCCAGTCAAACGCATGAAAGGCAGACATCGCCAGCCGGGTGGCGGCGGCCTCCTGCTCATAGTCCAGGCTATTGCGAGCGCCAAACTCCAGCTCTGCCAGAGTGATGGCTGAACAAGCTACCGTATGCCCGGCCTTGGACTGTGCCCGGCAAGCTGAAAGAATGTTTCGCGCCTGCTGCACACGCAGCTTCTGAGCCTCCGTCCTGGCGACCCTGATCTTCAGTCCTCGCATCATGTGAATGAGGATGTCTGTATCAAGCAAGTAGATCATCTTCAGTCAGACCCTTTGCGTTTCTGAGGCGGCTTTTTCTCACGCTTTTCGACGGCTTTCAGAAACTCATCCGAAAGCTGCTGGCAGCCTTCTTCCATACGATCCCAAGGATCGCGTTCACTGATCAAAATGCCTTCGGGAGTGTGGCGGATATAAACCTCAGGGCCTTTGACACGAAACTCCTTGGGCAGTCGCACGGCCTGGCTGCGCCCGTTTTGAAAAACTTTGGCGATGGCGGTCATGCTTGATCTATACCATCTGGTAGCATCAGATCAAGCCTCCCGTTATGCGCCATCACTTCACCTTGATCGGCTGTCGGGCGATCACCTCGTTTTCCTGGGTGGTGTAGCGCAGCTCGTAATCTCCGGCTTCTTCAGGGGCCTTGATCTCGACCATGGCAGGAGCATCCACGACGTAGGCATAGTCGAGGTATTCGGACTCTGGCGCGCCGACCTTGGTGATGGTGACAAAGTCTCCTGCGCCAGCAGGACCTGTCCAGGCGATGTTAATGGGTGAATCCTTGGCCACTTCGGTCGGGCCTTTGAGCGTGGCCTGCATAGCCGTGAGTTTGATGGGCCGGCTAAATATCACTTTGTTTTGCTGCTCCTCAGTGATCCGGATCTCCATTTCGCCAGTCTTGCGCGGGGCCAGAATTTTCAGCGGATTCTCCCCGCCATCCAGTCGGCGGTAGTCATTGTAGGCACCGGGCTGTGCTGTTTTTTCGACGATGGAAATGTAGAGATTCCCAACAGCCGGGGCTTTCCAGCCGATGGCTACCATGGACCCGGCCATGACGGTTTCAGGAGCTTCCAGGCCCAGTGTGGCTGCCTCCACCTTGAAGGCTTTGCGAGCGAAGGGCTTGATGCTGCCCTCGTTGGCATAGCGCATTTCATAGTCACCAGGTTCCGCCGGGGCATTCATCTGCACGCTGTCACTGTTGGCCGTGGGGCGTGTGTAAATTTGGTATTCGCCATCTTCAGCGCCTGCTTTCACCCAGCCGATCCAGTCGTTGTTCTGAACGGGGGCTTTGAATTTGACCGTCATCGGGGTGCTGGAGGTCACGGTGGCGGGTACTTCCAGCGTGACCTGCGGCACTTTGACCTCGAAGGGTTTAGATCGGCCACAAATCACGTTGGACCCATTCGCCCCGCGTTGGGTGAAACGCGCCTCATACATGCCCGGCAGGTCCGGGGCGATGATGGCCATCGTGGCCTCTTTTCCAATCGCATCTCGCAGATTGGGCACGGCGGAATCGGGTGCGTCTGCTGGAGCGATGACGATGTGTTGGTCACCGATGCCATTGGCCCCCGAGAACATCAGGGCAAACTCCTGCAACACGGTGATCTCTTCATTGGGAATTTCGATCGTGACCTTGGGCAGTTCTGTCACATCCAGCACGAAGGTATTGTCCGCTGAGCGCGCCACGCCCAGGTCCGTGAATGTGCGCCCGGCTGGGGCGACCTTCGCTGTGTAGATCCCGGGCGGCAGCTCGCCTGTCCAGGTGCCGGGCTCCTCGCCCTTCGTCAATTTATTGGGCGTTTTGTCTCCCCCGGTGAGGCTGATGTCACCCTCCGCCAGCGGCTCCCCGTTCTTCATGACCCGCACGGTGACCTTCAGCTTTTCCACCTTTGGCGGAGCGGCAGGGATGGCGACAGTGGTGGCGGTAGCGTTTTTGAGCGCCTCGGCCAGCTTCAGCACGCTGTCCGCGTTTTCAATCGGGGCCAGGACGGCAAACCGCGCCGCCACCCCTTTCGGCAGGCCGATGCCAATGATGCGCACATCGGCATCAATGCCCTCGGACTTCAGTTTGGCCAAGGCTGCGGTCACATCGCCTCCGCAGGATTCTTCGCCATCGGTAAAAACGATGACCTGTTTCTTACCCGGTTTTGTGAAATCCTCAGCCGCCGCATTCAGCGAGATGGCCAGCGGTGTGGCCCCGATGGCGCGGGCTTCTTTGACCAGCTTCAGCATTTCACCTCGCTGAAAACCTTCGATGGGGACGACTAGGGCGGTGTCCTCACAGGCCCCGGGTTCACGGTGAGACACTTTGGAACCATAGAGTCGCAGACCGATGTGCAGATCTTCCTTTTCAGGCGCCGTGGCGATAAATTCACTGAGCACCTGCTTCGCCGCATCAATGCGGTAACGCCCGTCGCTGAGCTTGTTCCACATGGAGCCGGAGCAGTCCAGGATGAGCTCCACGGAGGTCGGCTCGGCGAGCGCGGTGGATGACAACAGACCCAGACAAGTGAGGAAAACGGGAAGGCGCATACGATGGATACTTAACGAGTTATAGCCTCTTTGAGACACGACGGTTACTGCACAAAATAAACCGCTTAGAAGATTTTAGACCGCTGTGAAGGAAACTTCCGTTCTGGGCCATCTGCTCCTTTAGGGATCGAACAACATGTCGCGCTCACTACCCGAGACGCACCTTACATTTTGTGGGTTCTATATGCAAATAAGTTGCGCTTTAAATAAATGCAACTTACTTGCTTTAATGATCGCTCCTCCTTCACGTCTTCCTGTCACCGTTCTTTCCGGCTTTCTCGGTGCCGGAAAGACCACGCTTCTGAACCACATCTTGCGGAATCGTGAAGGCCGCAAAGTGGCGGTGATTGTGAATGACATGAGCGAGGTGAATGTGGATGCCCAGTTGGTGAAATCCGGTGATGCAAAGCTCAGCCGCACCGAAGAAAAGATGGTGGAAATGAGCAACGGCTGCATTTGCTGCACCCTGCGTGAAGACCTGATGCTGGAGGTGGGTAAATTGGCCCGCGAAGGTCGCTTCGATGCGCTGGTGATCGAGTCCACGGGCGTCTCAGAGCCCATGCCTGTGGCGGAGACCTTCACCTTTGAAGATGAGGCGGGGCACTCCCTTTCCGATTTAGCGCAACTGGACACGATGGTTACCGTGGTGGATGCCCGGAATTTTTTGGAAGACTACCACAGCACCGAAGACCTCCAAGACCGAGGCCAAGGCATGAGTGAGGAAGACGGGCGCACCCTAGCCCACCTGCTGACGGACCAGATCGAATTCGCCAACGTCATCCTCATCAACAAGACCGACTGCGTGGCACCTGAAGAAGTGAAGGAGATCCAGGGCATCATCCACGCCCTCAATCCCAAGGCAAAAGTCCACCTCACCCAGCACTCTGAGGTGCCCTTAGAAACAGTGATGCACACAGGTCTCTTTGACATGCAGGAGGCGGAAGAAAGCCAGGGCTGGCTGGACAGCCTCCAAGGCCACACGCCTGAGACTGAGGAGTATGGCATCAGCAGTTTCGTTTACCGGGCTCATCGCCCCTTTCACCCCGAGCGTTTTCAGGCCCACCTCAAGGCCTCCTGGGAAGGCGTGGTGAGGGCGAAAGGTCTCTTTTGGTTAGCCACTCGCATGGAACTGGCGGGTTTTGTTTCTCAAGCGGGCGTCTTGCGTGACACCCGCGCCCTTGGCTTTTTCTGGTCGGCCGTGGATCAGGCTGAATGGCCGCAGGATGCGGTGAGCCTCCAGGAGATCCAGGCAAACAGCCGTGACCCGTATGGCGATCGCCGACAGGAGATCGTCATCATCGGCCGTCACATGGATCAGGATTCCCTGCGTGCAAATTTTGATGCCTGTCTATTGACGGATGAGGAATACGCTGGAGGGCCTGCGGCCTGGAGCCGATTCCCCGATCCGTTTCCGAAATGGGGTCCTGCGGAAGAATAAATTCACGCGCCATCACAACTTCATTCCATCGCCAGCACCCCAGGGTTCCAGGTTTTGCAACTTTTGGTTAGCCAGTTCTGCATAACAGTCTGGCAGATCAAAATGCGCCAGTACGCCTGGCAGCATCACGGCATAGGGCCACTGGTATTCCGCATCCTCTGCGATCACTTGGAAAGAGGCGAGCGCATTTTTGAGGGTCACCTGCTTGACCTCGTTTGCAAATAGCGCAGTCAAGCCAGCGACCAAAGCACCCCACCCGCGCCCAGCGAGGTGGATCTCCTGATGTCCCGCCGCACGCAGGGCTTGGATGACCCGCAGAACGTCAAACACTCGCTGGCCTAACAAAGGACGGTTCAACATCAATCCATGCGCGGCATAGAAATAGTGGCTGCCGTAAGGTTTCAAAAATTGATTCACTCCGCAGGTATTCGGCTGGGATTCCCCGATGCCACGAACATCGCAACCGTAGAAAGCCGCTTCGGGCTCGGCCTGGATGAGTCCCTGCACCCAGGCATCGCTGCGCATCTCAGCATCGGCGGAATGGTGGGAGAGGTAAAGGATGGCCCGCTTGGCCGCACCGGGAATGCGGGAGGTCAGCTCCTCTTCCTGGAGGCGAGTGAGGAGGGCATGGATGCCAGGCTCCGTTTCTACCGTGTAGGTGCAGTAGGCTTTAGCCGGGTATTTGCGTGAACCTGCTCCACGAAGGATGCCGTAATCCGGGGCCGTGGTGGGCAGTGGGGGCAGCCGCAGCACCTCACGCACGGCGGCTTTTAAAGCTTCCCCCTTCAGGGCCTTGCGCTGCTGGGCTAGGTTTGCGACCTTCTCCTGGGTGAAGGACATGAGCGTGCGGGACTTCAGCTCCGCCACCTGCCCTTTGGGCGCGCACAGCAGCGTTTCGTCTTTCTCTAGGGTCAGCGTGGGCTCTGCGGCTACTTCGGGCAGACCCGTGACCTTGTTGAAGAAACGGTACATCGCCTCGCGATTGGACTGCGAGTAACCATGCGGGTCTGGCCCGGTGTGGAGCTGGATGTTCTCCGGTCTACCTAACAAGGTGTATAACTTTTTAAGCTGCTCATAGGCCTCGGCAGAACCGCGAGCATCAAAGAAATCCTTTTCCTGTGCCATGATGATGACGGGCTTCGGAGCCATGGCAGCGATGAAATCCAGGTGATCCAACCCCAGTGCCAGCACCTGCGGCGGGCACTGCTCCGTATCGGCGGGCAGTTCGTTTTCCACGTTGCGACGGAAGGTTGTCACAAAGCAGGAGGGCGCACCCATGGTAAACCGGGGCTCCAGCCCGCAGAGCCAAGTGGTCTGTGTGCCGCCGCCCGAGTTGCCCGTGACACCGAGATGCTGCGGGTCCACCTCATCCCGCGTGAGCAGGTAGTCCAGTGCGCGGATGCCATCCCAGGCAAACCAGCTGCCGAGGAACTCGCCGACAAGCGTCTGGGAATTGCCCATCTGGATGTGCTCTGACACACCACCACCCAGACGCGACTTCAGGCCTGCATTGTCCAGGTATTGAAAGCGTTCTCCCTGACCTACGGGGTCAATGATGAAACAGATGTGCCCAAGTCGCGCGAGGCCCTGGGCAAAGCTCTGGTAAGCCTCGGCGGCCTTGCCATTCAGGGAATGCCCGCACAGGCCCACGGTCGCAGGCATCTTGCCCGTGCGACCTTTCGGCACATACATATTGCCCGTGACGAAGTAACCCGGACGGCTTTCAAAGACGATGTTTTCGATCCGATATGCCTCGCGCTCCACCACGCCTGTGACCTTCGCATTCAGCGGCGTCTTCTCGGGCAGCGGGCCAAAACTCTGACGGATGCGCTTCTGCACAGATTTCACATAGGCCTCAGCATCGGCCTGAGTTTTCAGGGCGGCACGCTGGGCATTCCCTTGGGCTTCGATCCCACGCACCACATCCACCAACCAGTCCTGCTGCATGCGCGGGAAACGGTTCAGCGGCTCCAGGGCAGGGGAAGAAACCGGGGCCGATGTGACTGCGTTGGCCGAGGCAGGTGACTTGGGTTTGCTGCCACCTTGCTGGGCCTTGGCGAGCGTCGGCAGGCTGAGCAGGGTCAGTCCGGTACTTTGAAGAAACTGGCGGCGAGGAGTGATGGAGGGAGCGGAAAATGGCGCAGACATGTTTGCAGGAGTGTACCTTTCTCCCTGGCAGTTTCTTTCCCGCAGTCTTTGGAGCCGTGGAGGAACGACGCCCCGTGTGTGCCATCACCCGCATTGTGCGATGAACACGACTTCAGGCATGATTTCGCACGCGGAATATTTCAGTGCGTTGAGTTCGGGTGGCAGCCTCCAAAAACCGACTTTTCCTGATCGGAAATCTAGTTTAGATTTATTCTATGATGATCGACCGCATCGCACCGGAAGCCTTAAAGCTTCCTCTGGAGGAGCGGATACAGCTTGCGGCCTCTTTATGGGAGAGCATTGAAGATCCGTATGCGCTGGCAGCGGATCGGGAAGACGAAGAGGCCATCTTGTTAGCGCTCGTGCGAGATGCAGAAATTGAATCCGGGAAAGTCGCCCCAATCTCACACAGCGATTTGATGAGGCGTCTTCGAAAATGAAGATTGAATCTCTGGGTGACCGCGGTGAAGCATGAGAAGAGGCACCCTGCGTTTGGTTTGGGGCGACGCTAAATCATCAAGGGAGAGCAAGTAGAAACGCGCCATCGCCTACCTTCTAAAAGTTATAGCATTTTAGATAAAGGAGTCACCCACCCTAAAATTGAATCCCCGAATGGGAGTGTGATTGAGGATCGAAGACGAGTCGCGTCATTTTTTTTGGAAAAGGTCCCCTTTCGCGAACGAGGTTCTGCGTGCTGCGCCCTCCCCCCTCACCTTGGCCTCTCCCCCAATTCTTGGGGGAGAGGGAACGCGCTTTTGGCAGCTCAAAATTGAAGACCTAACGGGTGCTAATCATAGAGCAAACGAGCGCCGAATGGTCTTTAGCCTTAGAACGCGAAAAGACGCCTCCCTCGCCCCAGGAACTGGGGAGAGGGCCAGGGGTGAGGGGCAGTCGAGAGCTCTCGGGGATCGAATTTTAGAAGTGTCGTTTTTGGGAAAAGAGCACCCCTCTGCGAACGAACTTTCTACGTGCTGCGCGCCTTCACCTTGGCCTTTCACTTCGCGGCTTCTCACCCCCAATTCTTGTGGTAGAGGGAATGCGCTTTTGGAAGCTCGGGATGAGCACAGACTAGCTACATCATTTTTTAAAATACTCTAGAATACTGTAAGCCCGTTATGGATTCATTCCTGGAGGCACGCTTCATAAAAAAACGGGTCTTCGGAGTGACCGAAGACCCGTTTGGTGAAGAGCTTTTTAAAGCGGGGTGATCAACCAGCGATGGAGAACACCTCACGGGCGTCGGCGATGCTGCCTGTCAGGGCGGCGGCGGCGACCATGACGGGGGACATGAGCACGGTGCGACCCGTGGTGCTGCCCTGGCGGCCTTTGAAGTTGCGGTTGCTGGAGGAAGCGCAAAGCTGGTCACCCACGAGCTTGTCGGGGTTCATGGCCAGGCACATGGAGCAGCCTGCATTGCGCCATTCGAAACCGGCGTCGGAGAAGACTTTGTCGAGGCCTTCCTGACGGGCCATGACATCCACGATCTGGGAGCCAGGAACAGCGATGGCTTTGACGCCTGCGGCGACCTTTTTGCCCTTGATGAACTTGGCCACTTCGCGGAAGTCGCTCAGACGGCCGTTGGTGCAGGAACCGATGAAGGCGACGTCAATCTTCGTGCCTTTGATCGGCTCGCCCGCAGGCAGTTTCATGTAGTCCAGGGCGTCCTGGATGGAGATGCGGCCGGGTTCAGTCGTGGCGCTTTCAGGGGTCGGCACGTTTTCAGTAACGGCGATGGCCTGATCCGGGCTGGTACCCCAGGTGACTGTCGGCGGCACGTCTTCAGCACGGATGTTGACGACGTCGTCATACTTGGCGTCCTTGTCGGAAGCCACTTCGCGCCACTTGGCCACAGTGCTGTCCCATTCAGCGCCTGTCGGGGAGTAAGGGCGGCCTTTGAGGTATTCAAAGGTGGTTTCATCCGGATTCACGTAACCACAGCGGGCACCGCCTTCGATGGCCATGTTGCAGACGGTCATGCGCTCTTCCATCGTGAACTCGTCAAAGATATTGCCGCCGTATTCGTAGGCGTAGCCGATGCCGCCATTCGCGCCCAGGAGGCGGATGATGTGCAGGGCGACGTCCTTGGAGTAAACTCCGGGGCGAAGTTTGCCCTCCACATTGATGCGGCGGACCTTCATCTTGCCCATGGCCATGGTCTGAGTGGCCAGGATGTCACGCACCTGCGTGGTGCCGATGCCGAAGGCGATGGCGCCAAAGGCGCCGTGAGTGGCGGTGTGGGAGTCGCCACAGGCGATGGTGGTGCCTGGCTGGGTGATGCCCTGCTCTGGCCCGACGACGTGGACGATGCCCTGCTTGCCGCTGGCTAGGCTGAAGTAGGTGATGCCAAATTCCTGCGCATTCTTGTTCAGCTCCTGGATCATCGCCTCAGCGAGAGGATCGGAGAAAGGCGAGACCTGGCTATCGGTCGGGACGATGTGGTCCACCGTCGCGAAGGTGCGGTGCGGGTAGGCTACCTTCAGGTTGAGGTCGCGCAGCATACCGAAGGCCTGCGGGCTGGTCACTTCATGCACCAGGTGGGTATCAATGAGAAGCTGCGTCTGGCCGTTCGCAAGAGTTCCGACGACGTGAGATTCCCAGACTTTTTCGAAGAGTGTTTTGCCCATGGTGTGTGAAGGATACGTTCCCGTCTGCCGGGTGGAGGCAAACCGGGGGAGGCCAGACTAGCACGAATTCGCGCGAGTGCAATTCACCGCGAAAAAATGTCATTTTCCGGCGGATGTCTCGGGTTTTCGGCCTGTCAAAGGCGCGAATGGGAGCCAAATGTCACCTCTAGGATCCCCCTGCCAGAGCCTGACGTGCGGTCTGCTCCGTCAGCAATTTAGAGGCATTCACCTCCACCAGGCTTTCGCGACCGAGGAATTCGAGGAGGATTTTGACACGATCCTGCCCATTGTGGATGCTGTTGACGATGCCTTTCAAGCCCCGCATCGGGCCCTCGGTGAGCTCCACAGTGTCCCCCACCTTCATGCCAGAGGGGACCTCCTTGATGTCCTGGCCATCCATCTCCTCACGGATCAATTGTATGACGCGATCTGAGACCGAAACCATCTGATCTCCAAAATCCACAATGCGGATGACATTCTGCGAATGCCGCACTGCTCGAAGCGAATCGGCAGGAACAAAACGCGCAAAGAAGTAGCTGGGGAACAAAGCCTCCACAAACCACACCTTTCCCCGCCGCGTGCTCCGCTGAAAGCGGATGCGCGGGCAGTAGCTCTCTACCCCAGGCAGCCCCTGCATCATGGCGGCAGCCAGATGCTCGCATTTAGGTTTAGAGTGAATGACGTACCACGCAGGCTGGTCAGATGGCATGAGGTCTCAGACTGCAACGGCTACCCCGTTGCAGCAACTTTAAACCAGAAGCATTGCCAGCAGGTGGTGGGCTAGATCACTTTTTCTTTTTCGCGGGGGCCTTCGCCTTGCCTTTTCCAAAGCCAAATTTTTGGTACCACTTTTTCTCCGATTCGGGAGTATCAGGGGCGGGAGGTGCTGCTTTTTTACTGGCAGATTTGCCATGACGTTGTGGGCGAGATTCCGCTGCCGTTTCGGGTGACTTGGGTGATGGGGGGCTCCACGGCTGGACTTTTTCGGCAGATGCACTGCTGCGTTTACCTCCCTTTTTGGACATGGGTTGGTTTGCAGTGACTTCCTCCTGGCGTGGTCCTGCTGGACGATCTGTGCGCTCACCTAGGCTTCGGGCGCTCGATTTCTTCGATCCTTCAGAGCGGAATTTCCCCCCTCTTTGAGGGGCTGGATCCTGACGCTGAAACTCCTGTGGCCGGGACTCTTGAGTGCGATTTGGGGGGGCCTCCTCCCTGCGCCGATTAGGCTTCTGAAATTCACCACGCGACTTGCCCGAAGGCCTAACTGGTGGTTTGCCACGAAGAGGTTCAAAACGAGATTCCTGTGCTTGGGGTCTCTCGCGGGTGAGTTCAAAGTCCACCTGCTTTTTAAAACGATCCAACTTGTAAATCTGCACCGTCACGCGGTCGCCAAGCTTGATCACCCGATGGGTGTGGCGGCCGATGAGGTGATTGCGCGTGGGTTCCAGCATGTAGAAATCATCCTGGATGGAGGATAGCGGCACCACGCCGCTGAGGCCCAGGTCTGGCACATCCACAAAGAAACCAAAGTTTCGAGTGTCTGTGACCAGGGCCGAGTAGGCTGTGGGATTGCCTGAGGCGAGCTGCGACTCGAGGTAAGCGTAAAGCTTCACCTCTTTGCTGTCGCGTTCGGCATCGGCCGAGTTTTTCTCCGTCTCGGTGATGTGTTCGGCGATCTGTTTTAGCGCCGGGATGGGTGCCTCGACTTTGTCAAACAACACACGGTGGACGACTAGATCCGCGTAACGGCGGATGGGCGAGGTGAAGTGCGTGTACTTCGTCTTGGCGAGGCCGTAGTGGCCCAGAGGCTCCACGGCGTAACGGGCACGCATGAGGGAGCGCAGGAAGCCGATCTTCAGGGCCTGGCCGATGGGCAGGGTGCCCAGCTTGGCCAGCAGCTTTTGTACTTCTGGGCGGTGGGAAAGATCACCGCAGGGGATGCGGTGGCTCAGCACATCCTCACGGTAGTCTTGCAGTTTCTTGTCCTTCGGCGCTTCATGGATGCGGTAAACAGCGGGGCGATTCCGCTTCATGAGGTCGGCGGCCACGGCTTCATTCGCCAGCAGCATGTATTCCTCGATGAGTTGGTGAGAGACATCGTTTTCGATGCGTTCGATGCGCAAGACGCGGCCTTGTCCATCCAGGCGGATCTTGTTCTCTGGGAAGTCCAGATCCAGGGAACCATTGTCAAAGCGAGCCTTGCGGATGAGCTGCGCCATGTCATGCGCATCATGCAGCATGGATTCGATCTCGCCCACAGGTTGGCGCTGGATGACAGCGAAGGCTTCCTTGTAGGTGAAGCGACGCTTGGACCGGATGACGGCAGCGTAGAACTTCGTGGAGATGACCTCGCCGGTTTTGGACAAGAGAAATTCCACGCATTTGGTTAGCCGATCCACGTCTGGTTTCAGCGAGCACAGCTCGTTGCTCAGCGCCTCAGGCAGCATGGGAATCACGCGGTCCACGAGGTAGGTCGAGTTGCCGCGCTTTTTCGCCTCCACATCCAGCGGGCTGCCGGGGCGGACGTAGTGTGACACATCGGCAATGTGCACCCACACCTTCCACTTGCCGCCGGCGGCAGACTGGATGCAGATGGCATCGTCAAAGTCACGCGCATCGTCCGGGTCAATGGTGATGACATTATGGCCCCGGCAATCCACGCGCTGAGCACTTTCCTCCACACTCGGTTGGTTATCCGGGCGGGATTTGGCGATGCTGTTGGCCTCGGCCAGCACCTCTTTGGGGAAGTGCAGCGGCAGGGCGTAGTGGCGGAGCACGGACAGCATGTCCACGCCTTCGGCATCGGGCGCGCCCAGGACTTCGATCACTTCGCCTTCGGGTGGTGTCTGGCGGTTTTCCCAGGCGGTGATTTCCACCACCACCTTATCACCCATGTTCGCTTGGCGGCCCACATCGCGCGGCTCGGGCACGTAGATGTTGTGTGGGATGCGGGGATCGTCTGGGATGACGTAGAGGAACTGTTTGCTGCGCTGCAGGGTGCCCACAAACTGGGTGCGCTTGCGCTCCAGGATACGAACCACCGTCCCGGAATTATTATCCGTTACGCCTTTGCGCAGGCCGGTAGGCTTGACGTCGCGCCGCACCAGCACGCGGTCCCCATGCAGGGCGGTGGAGGTGGCGCTTTCAGCAATGCTGATTTCGCCGATGCCGGATTCATCCGGCTGGACAAACCCACGCCCGCCACGGGTGATCTGGATGATGCCCGGCACGAGGTCGGCATTGCGCGATTCGATGTAGCGATTGCCTTTGGTGCGGATGATGAGGCCTTGTTTGACGAGGTCCACCAGCACAGCTTGCAGCTCTTGTTGCTGACCTGGGTTCAGGCGCAGGAGGTCAATCAGCTCAGGGACGTTCGAAGGCGCGTAATCGGCCTGCCCGAGCAGTTTCAGAATTTTCGATTCCATAAAGGAGGTTACACAGAAACTCCGCCGGGCGTCACCTTTGTTTGTAGGTGACAAGCGTCCAGGCTGGAAAACTCTGCGTTTGTTAATTGAGGTATCTTACGTTTGTATCACTGCATGAACCCAAAAGGCATTCACTTTCAGTTTCAGGGCAAACGCGGTCTTCCGGCCGTTTTGCCGCTGATCTTCATGGCGATTGTCGCCATTGGGCTCATTGCATTATTTGTCTTTGTAGGCCTTGCCATTGCGGCGGTAGGCCTGGGTGTGTCTGCCTGCGCAGCACTTTATTATGCCGTTCGCCGCAAACTCACTAGCACCAGTTATCGCTCATCTCCGCTGAATGATCAAGCACATCGTGAAAATCCCCCTCACGACGTGAAGGTGATCGAGGTGGAAGCAGTGCGCGTGGAGCGTGAGTGAGTTTACGCTGACGCCGATTCATCAAGTGGGGCGTTCCCCCCATCAGTCTTTTGACTGCGGGACATAAAACAGCTTCTCAGCGTTAGCCAGAGCAAGACCCACCCGAGCGAAAACACAATCCGGTAAACAGCCACATCTTGCCTGTCTTTGAGCTCCGATGCTCTGATTTCCTGGAGTAGCTTGTAGCTGTAGAAAGCCGATTCGAGACTGTATAATGCCAGGATCCCGAACAGAGCACTAATAAGCGACGACTGCCACGGGCGGCTTCTGTCCCAACTGAGAAGCCTGAGCGGGGGTTGGGCTGCTACGGACGCTGCGCAGCAAAGCACAAAGAAAAAGGGGTAGCCCAAGACCGCAATCAAGAAGCCTCCAGCGATGGGGATCCCAATAGAATCAGCCTCTGGCGGATACCAGTCGAGGTGTTGAGTCACCTCAAAAAACCCTATCATGAGGAACGGGTGAGCAACCCAAAGAAGAGTCGAAAGGCACCATATCAAAGAGACAATCAAAACCTTACGGTTCTTCATGGCAGACTCATTTCACTCCGTTGTTCAAGAGGCTTGTCGGCGTTCGCCGTCGTTCGATCACTCCTCCTTTTTCTTCGCCGCCAGCTTGTGTTTGATCACTTCAATCACGATGGGCAGGACAGAGACGAAGATGATCAGCACAAAGACGAGCTTCAGGTTATTCTTGATGAAGGGGATGCTGCCGAGGAAGTAGCCGGCCAGGGTGAAGCTGAGCACCCAGATGAAACCACCGCCTAGGCTGTAGCTGAGGAATCGGGAGTATTGCATCTGGCCGAAGCCTGCGGTGAAGGGGGCAAAGGTGCGCACGATGGGGACAAAACGCGCGAGGATGATGGCCTTGCCGCCATGCTTGACAAAGAAGGCCTCGGTCTTGGAGAGGTAGTCTCGTTTGAACCACTTCTGCGTCACCATCCAGGTCCCGGCCTTGCGGCCGATCCAGTAGTTCAGGTTGTCTCCGATGATGGCCGCCGCGATCAGCAGCGGGATGATGAGCTCTAGCCGCACAAAGCCCTGGACGGACAGTGCCCCCACGGCAAAGAGCAGGGAATCCCCCGGCAAAAACGGCGTGACCACCAGCCCGGTCTCACAAAAAACAATGGCGAAGAGCAGCACGTAAATGAGCGTGCCATAGTTCTGGGCAAACGTGAGCAGGTGCTTGTCCACGTGCAGGATGAGATCAAGGAAGTCGCCAATCATGAACGTGTACTTTCCAGCCTCAGCGCGACGGGGCAAACGAAATGTCAGTCAGATAAGGGCTGCCTTTAGACCGTTCCCATTCCCACGGGGGCTTTCATCCCTCATCACCGTCCTGCGGCGTCACGATAAAGCCTGCGGTAGCACTCGGCCATGGCTTCCATGGAGTAGCGCTTCAGCACCGTCTCTCGGGCACCGCTACCACAGCGCGCGAGGAGTGCAGGGTCCTTTAGCGGGGCCTCGATGCAGTCCGCAAGCATGTCTGCATTCTGGATGTCTGACAAAAATCCGGTTAGGCCATCTTCGATGACTTCGGCATTGCCACAGGCGGAATGCGCCAGCACAGGCACGGCGCAGGCCATGGCCTCCAGCACCGCATTGGATAGACCTTCGATCTCGGACGGAGCGGCCAGCAGATCCATGGCGCGGTAGTACTTAGGCAGGTCGTTCTGATGCCCGGCCCAGAGGATGCGATCCGCGTAACGATGCCCCTTCATGGCTTCGATGAGGCGTTCACGGTCCGCTCCACCATCGCCCACCACCAGCAGGCGCAGGCTGGGCCATTGAACGGCCAGCTTTTCAAAGGCGGCAAAGAGCATCTCATGCCGCTTCAGCGCCACGAGGCGGCCCACGATGCCCACCACGATGGCATTGCCGGGGAGGCCCAGATCTTGTTTGGCCAGGGCCCGATCTCGGGCTGGCGAAAAGCGCTCGCTGTCCACGCCATTCGGCGTCACCACGATCTTCTTTTGGGGGTCCAGGCCCAGCTCTTGCAGATTATCCCGCACACTGCTGCTCACCACATGCACGCTGTGGCACAGCTTAAAAAACCAGCGCCGTTGGGCCAGCCGTTTCGGGGTGAGGTCCTGCTTTTGTACCTGCCCATGCTCCCCATGCACGATGGGGTGCGTGAGGCCGCCCAGAGTGGCCAGCGCCGCATAGATGAGCGTGCCTAAATTGTGTGAATGGATGACCTCTGCCTGCGTCTTTAAAATGTGTTTTCGCAGGGCGAGCACGGCCTTGAGAGAAAAGCCGCCCGTCTTACCCATCACCACCACCTTGTCAGGCTCGGGCATGCGTTCGGCGAAGTCGCCGCGAAAGCGCAGACAGGCCGAATGAATGTCAAAACCTTGGCCATTCAGCCTTTGAGCCACATTGACCACGCCGTTCTCCAGCCCGCCTGGGGCCAGGGAGTCGAGGACGTGCAGGACGCGGACGGTGGGGGAGGTGCTCATGCTTCAGTCAGCCACGGCCACCAGACCCACGGAGGGAAAAAGACGCTGGCAGAGCTTGCGCCGTAGCTTATGGGGCAGGGGACTCAGCAGTAGCTCTGTGGTGTCCACCAGGGCATTGATCAAAGCGCTGCGCTGGGGTTTGCCAAAACGGAAGACCCAGGTGGTGGAAAAGCCATGCTTCTTCAGCAGCTTGCGCATCTCCCGGTGGGTCCATTCCTGAAAGTGAAAGCACTCCAGCTTGTCCGTGAAAAAGGCTGAAATGTCATGCGGCCCCGTGTAGCGGTGCGGGGTGTCATAGACGTAAACACCGCCCGGTTTCAGCACCCGGCGGGCGATCTGGAAATGGGGAGCGATGTCATCCGGATGCAAATGCTCCAGAAACTGGTAGCTGAAGCAGATATCCACCGACTGCGGCGCGACATCCAATGAGTAACCGTCATAGACGACCAACTCAAGGTTAGGCGGGGACTCTTCCGTGGCAGAGCGCTGGTCTGAGATGTCCACCCCGATGACTTTTTTCACCTTGGCAGCAGCGGCGGCAGCTAGGCGGCAGTCGCCAGGGGCAAATTCCAGCAGCACGCTATCCGGCTTCAAGAAGGGGGCCAGGAGCCGCATCTGGGAGGCAACCTTGCGTTTGCTATCCTCCGGCGTATCCCGGCGGGTCAGGCGTGGATGATCCGGCACGCGGTCGAAGAGCTCGCCATACAGGGTGGCGAAAAGGGTCGTACGTTCTTCCTTGGTGGACTTCCTCAGGCGTGCGGCCAGCTCGCGCTCCACCTCATAATGATGACGCAGGCGGTCCAGGGTGCGGGATGATTCAGAGGCCATATAAGGTATTATCGTTGCGTGCAGGCAGCGCACAGGTCCAGGAAGATGCCCGTGGCAGCCGTCCATGAATAGTGGTCTTCCACGTTCATGCGAGCCTGTTTTGCCACTTTATCTGCCAGCACAGGCTCGGCAGCGAGTCGCAGGATCTCACGGGCAAAATCGCCCGCTTCATCGGCCAGCAGGATGTCGCTGTCATGCACGACCGGCAGGCCTTCCGCCCCGATGCGGGTGGAGATCACTGGCACTCCCATGGCCATGGCTTCGTAGATCTTGATGCGGGTGCCGCCGCCCGCGCGCAGCGGGACGATGATGGCGTGGCAGCTCTGCACATGCGGCCGCACGTCGTCCACTGTACCGGTGATGTGGATGCGGTCGCTGGCTCGGTCACGCAGGCTCGCGGGTGGATTCCGGCCGATGATCTTTAGGTGGCAGTCGGGCCGCTGGGCATGCACGAGGGGGAGGATGTCATCCAGGAAAAACTGGCAGGCATCAATGTTCGGCATCCAATCCATGGAACCCAAGAAGCCTAATGTGAAGGGTGACAGAGGAGCCGCTCCTGGTTTAAAAAACGTCACATCCACGCCCGTCGGCACATCGCCCAGCACATTCGTCAGGCCATAGAGATCGCGGGCCAAGCGGCTGTCATCAGGGGAGACGGTGATGACGCCGTCAAAGAGCCGAGAGAGCTTGTCCTCCCATCGGTGCATACGCCGGTATTGCAGGTGCAGGTAGCGGCGTTTGATGGGTGAGGCCTCCGCCTCCGCCAGCCGTTTCCAGATTTGAGATTCGATGTTGTGCTGAAACAGCACCGTCGGGCAGGCAAAGTCCACGCCCAGAAAGTTCAGCGCTGGAGCTAGGAAATCACAGATCACCAGATCAAATTCTTTCCCCGCTGCCATCTCTTGCAGTCGTGCCCGCAGCTTCGGCTCTTCGTAGCGCTGCACCGCATAGGGGCGGCTGGTCAGAACCGTACTGCGCGCCAGATCCACCCAAAAGCGGGGCGAACTCTTCGGCACCTGCTTGGACGTGATCCAGATTTTTCGCTGGGCATAAGCATCCGCCTCCTCTTCCGAAGAAACCTGCGTCCCCTCTGGCAGCAGGGCCAGATACGTCACCTCATGCAGGCGACTAATCTCCGTCAGCATCGCATGCGTGCGGCGTTTTCCCCCCGTATCGAGCGGATGAAGTGGCCCCGTTTTTACCCAGAGAATGCGCATGCGCCCCGCAGATAAAACAGGGAGGTGCTTCTGTCACGTAGAGAACCTTTCTGGGCACAGGTGAAAAGCTGGATTTTTTAGCGCATTCAAAACGAGTCAGGCTCGGCTCGATGACTGTGCCAAAACCGTAGCACGTAAACGAGGCTCTGATCCGCCTCCACTCGATAAATAATGCGATAACTGGCTTTGAAGACTTTGATTTCGCGTGTTCCAGGTAGAAGAGCGGATTTGAGTTTTTCCCAGCCAACGCTTTGCTTGGAATCGTCAGGTATTGGTGAGTTACATGGGCAAGATCACGCACATATTGTCCCCTCCCCCTCTCTGGTTCACTGTGCAGCGTCCAATAGTCGTCTATCTCGTTGAGATCACGAAGGGCAGACTCTGTTAGGCGGATTTGGAAAGTCGGCGTGCCCATTTGGCTTCCATCTGAGGGATCAATTCTTCCAAACCCAAAGTGCGTCTTTCACGGATATCGGCTTCCGCTTCGACGACAGCATGCAGAAATCGGGCCTCCTCATGCAAATTGGCCCAGGCCTCTGAGCTTTCAGGCAGATCCGACAGCCACGATAGAGTTTGTTCTTTGACGCTCATCGAGTGAATAGTCTTTGACGTGGATTGATTTGTAAAACCGAGACTCTTTTGGCTCGGAGGAACACAAATACATGTTCGTATCGAAATCTGGTTGCCGAGCGCCTGAGTGCGATTAATCTACTTGCCCGCCAAACAGGCGAACGCCGGGATAGCTCAGTGGTAGAGCAGTTGATTTGTAATCATCAGGTCGCGAGTTCGAATCTCGCTCCCGGCTCCCTTGAAATTCAACGAGTTACGTTGAATTTGGCTGCATAAATAATTTCTAACTGTGCAGACTCTGTGCATTTTAACAGGGCATGTGATCCTGACTCTCAGGTTAGCCTGGGCGAATCCACCATGTAGGTGATGTTCACAACATGCCTGGAATTCGTCATTTTGACAGCTGAAGCAGGCGAATTGATATAACCACAGACACAGAGTTCCGCGTCAATCTGCCAGATCTGACGTTCACGAAGTCTTCGACCGCTCATAGTGAGGCGGTGTCATGGACTGGCCTCTGTGTTTAGATATTTTTCACCACTCAAAATAAATCCTTCAGATTGACCTTCAGACCATCCGCGATTTTCAAAAGCACCCAGAGGGTCGGTCGGGCTTCATTTCTCTCCAGGTTGGGAATGGTGTTCCGGCTGATTTTGATTTTCTTTGCGAGTTGGGCCGCTGAAATTCCTTGTCGTTCTCGTTCGGCCTTCAATGCCATGACAATGGCGCGTTCGCGGGGATCAATTTGAGATGGGTTTTCCACCTCGTCACAAATCCCGCGTTGACGACACTAGCACGCCCATTAAAATGGGCATTACTCATTCTGAGAAGGACTGAAAATTATGATGCATTACCACATCCACAAAGATGGTCAGCAGGTTGGACCATTGACTGAAAATGAAATCACCACAGGTGTTAATTCTGGTCGTTTTCATGTAAATGACCTGGTGTGGCGGGAAGGCCTTGCTGAATGGCTGCCTATTTCATCAATATTTCCTTCTCTCCTTCCCAGTGGAATCAGTAGTCCTCCTGTACCACCGCCAGTCCCTGTAAGCCAAGCAGAGGAAAAGTTCGGCTGTAAGCATCTTTTCGGACTGGTGTTAGCAGCCATCTTTGGACTGGTGATCCTGGTAGCTATGTTTGGAGATTCTGACTCCTCAAAAGTTGAAGCCTCTTTGACAGAAGAACAAAAAGCAAACGAAGCCAAGAGGCAGGCGAAAGACGGGAATGCCATTATTGCTAATGCATCTGAAGGGACCACTCTTCAAAAGGAACAGTATGAACGTGAGCATCTAGGCAAGAGGTACTTTTTTAAAGGGAATGTGACGGATGTGAAATCAAACCGTACAATCACTGTCATACTGGACACCTGGAACCATGCAAACGTCACATTCCTGTCAGAAGATGTCAGTTCATTCCATAAAGATAAAGTGGTGTATTTCTCGGCAATAATTGAAGAGTTTGGTACAGGGATGCTTGTCAGGCATGATCTTGGAGAAGCAAGAATGGAAAATATAGACAATCCTGAGGAGGTATCCATGGAAGTGAAAACACAAGAACCCGTGAACCCTAATATCAAAGGGCCAAAGATTCTTGATATTCAACTTGGTGACCACATTTTCGAAATCCGCGATGTCTTCAATAAGAAATATAGATCTGAATTACAGGGTGAAGAAATGGAGATGAGGAGAGCCCCCGACAATTCTGCCATCATATGCACCACGGCACAAGGTTTAAAGGCGCTTCAGAAGATGGGTGTTCTTCATGGTTTTCAGAATGCAGTGCAGTCTTCAAAAGACAAATCAGCGGCTCTTTTGTTTGGAGCACTAGCTGGCGAAGACGGATTCATTGGAGGCACTATCGAACTAAAAACTTTAAAGGCTCCCATCATCTATGCTGACAAGGATGGGATCATTAACAAAGTCTTGATCAGTCCTATGGCGGCACAGGTTTTCTTTGGAACAGGATTTATGTCCAATAAGGAATTTGCCAGTTTTATGCATTCCAAGTATGATCTGCCTGATTTGGAAGGTGAGCTTGTTGAGGTCAGCGACGGGTTTACTCGCCAGACAAATTTTGAGACAAAATACTTTGGGTATTCCCACAGTTATTCCGTCAGTATTGACGAAACGAAAATGTTTGTCATTGAATCAATAAAGTAGGGGCATCTAAAGATTGCGACAGTCTGCATGTCAATCACACAGATTATCTGGATTCGGTTGTCCCTTCAGTCTGAGGAAATGTCAAATAAGGACTGACACATTGCACGTGAGGTTGTCACCGATGATTTCAAACCCCACCAGTCGGAAGCGTAACTTCCGTGTCAATCAACGAATTTAAGGGACCAAGATACCTGAGCTTGCCACAGCCGCTTAAATCGAGCCGCTTTAGCCCTTCATGGGCCGCTAGAGGCGAGATATCTGTGACCATGTCACAATGCATCAGGTTCACGCTGTGCAAGCGTTGAAGGCGAGCGAGCGGACTGAGATCTCTTAGAACCATGGCTCCAGAAAGATCAAGTACCCGGAGTGATTTCATATCACCGATCTCAGTAATGTCAGTGAGAGTTGTTGCCCCCTGAAGTTTAAGGTTCTCAATTTTTAGAAGTTTGCCCAAGACTTCGACATTTCGCAATGATTTGCACTGCACTAAGTGAAGAACTGTAAGATTGCTCAGAAAGCGAAATGAATTCAGATCCTCTACATCCTCTGGCAGATTGACAGAGAGACCAGTCAAAGATTGGGGAAACAGCCACGCAGAAAGTTCCTGCGCAGACTTTGCCACTAATTCTAAATACTTGAGGTCTGACAAATGTGAAACAGCTTTCAACACCATGGCTGTCAATGGCTTCAGAGCCTGGATCTGAAGCCGTTTAATACGAGATGTGGGCACGAGCCCTTCCAGGCCTCTGTAGGCGCACCAGGACACTGCTATAGGCTCGTCACCGGGCGGTAGAGGGCCGGGCGGACAAACGTCGGAACCGAGGACCGCGACGGGAATAGAATTGACCACTAACGTATCCCAGCCGCCATATTTTAGAAATTCAAATGTCCATACGGAATCCCGTTCCCTGACTTTCGATGGCAGTGGGCAGAGAATGCCAAATGCCTGTACCTGAGAAGGGACATCTTCAGGTTTATTCAGAATCAGAGTATTGCCGCTGAGCTGAGCATCGTCGGGAATGTCTAATAAGAACCCGATGTCTCGACTTCCATGACCAACCATCGTCCAGAATAAGGCAGCAGAAAATTGGAAGTCAGAAAATGGGCAGCGGTCAGAATCTTTGAAAAACGGTTGAACATTGACAATTATGGACCGTGGAAATGTCTGGGATATCAAATGTGTAAAAGGAGACTGGAAATGTCCTACAGCATAGAGATTTTAACATCGACAAATGCACGCCAAGCTTAGTAACTAAATCCAAATCGAAAAAGTTGAAGGAACCCCTCTAATTTGAGGATTTTGGGGGTACATTTTGTAACGAAATTGAGTGCTTTTGAGCCAAATAATATGGGAGGAGAGACGCTGGCGGATACATTCTGTAATCTTCTCTTAATATCCATAATATTTGCAATGTTATGGATATTAATTACATGTACAATTTGAAAACTATTCTATAGTTCTCAAATTGAGAATATAGGGGTCATTCATTTTTGGTTTTTTTTCGCCCCAGAGGCTTCTAGTATAATGCATCGAAATGCGATTGTCAATCACAGTTGGTTGGAAAATGGACGCCAATAATTTATTCAGAATGAAAATTTCGCCCACCGCTTAACCCAGACGCTTCAAAGAATTGCTGAATAAGTTTATCAGCATAAACATTCTCATTTGAAATAGTTTGTCATTCTACGTGACATTCAATTTTTTGATAAATGGCTTGCATACCATACTATTTTAGTATAAATTATTCCTGTGAATAAAAACACCAAAATTCTAAACATCCGAAATCGAAATATCGATAGACTTAAAGGGGCTATCGCAAAACTGAATCCTGACGAGCACATGTTTCTGAGTGGACCTGATGGATTCGTGTCAGGACGAAAGGGGACATTTTACCATCCTTCATCAGGGTTATTTGTTACCGCGAGTGGTCTGGTAAAGAACTTGGACAAGATGTCTTTTGAAAAGGGAGTTCAAATATTGACCTCGAGGCTGTGAACTTAGAGGCATGTCGCGACAGTGATTTGATTGAATAATCACCTCAATGTCAGTATTAACGCAAAGCAGGGTCTGGTCAGAATCTGGCTTTTTAACAAGGCGAGGCATGTGAAAACCTCTAGCGAGGTCCCTTCTAAGCCGATGGCTACAAGGGCCTTGGACTGAGCCATTTGGTATTCTAGGCATAGACGTCCCTCGCTCTTCCGTTCTGCCAGGCCAAATTTGCCAGAATATGGTGTGAGCAATCAATCAACGCCGCCGAGGGTGTAACATATTGCTTTAATCCATTGATGATTTTCGCCGACCCTCACACAACCTAATATATTATATATACATTCTAATTAATACAGTCCACCTCAATAGATACAAATCAGGAGATCTGGACAACTTTCCCTACTCACCAATGGGAGGAGACCCAAAATTCAAGTTTAATGAAACAACCCAAATACGTAAAATCTCAATTTGTCCTAACTCGAGGCGCTTATTCTAGGATCTCGAATATCGACAGGCTGCTCGCACTCCTTATCCATAAGCTTCGCAAGCAACTTTCTAACCGAAGAAACAAATTTCAGAATAAAACTGCAAATCAGTTTGTGGATTATCGGTTTACTTCGCTCAGCGCCAAGAGAGACCTCACGGCGGTATTGGGAAAGAATTACAGAAAAACAATTCTTGAGGCAGAGGCCCTAGGACTAATTAATATATTTCGCAGTAAAGTAAACATTGAATCTTATTCACAGCGCAAGAAGGCATCTTTCAGTAAAAAGTACACAGTCAATGACGAAATTTGGAATCAAATAAAGAATAGAGAATTTATAATAATATACCTTCAGATCCCAAATCCAGCTCTGACACACAAGTATGGTTCTCACAAACCAAGCAGTAAGGTAAAAGATAAATTTCTTATAATCAAAAATAATTTGGACCAGCTCATTATTGCCGACGAAGTATTTAGTGACCCGGACTTTGACTATCTTGAATCAAATTCTTATGTTCGCTCTTTTTTTACCAAGAAGTATCTGATCTCAGATGGCGATCCAGATGCGATGGACGAAGAGAAGACAGGTAGAATATATCACGATGTCATATGCATGAAAAAGGCGTTGAGAAAATATATTCGTCATGTCGGTGGCAAACCTCTACTCATTATTGACGCTTCAGCCATGAACCCAATTCTTTTGGCTAGTGAAATTGAAGATTGGAAAGAAAGGTATCGCTGGTTAAGAATATGCATGTCGGGTAATTTTTACACAGATCTTGTCGGAGTTGATAAGATTGAGAAAAATGAATGGAAAACCCCATTTATGGAAGCTATGTCCAGTAAGGACTTAAAACACAATGAAAAGGTCCAACAGATTCGTACAGTGATTCAGAGAGATTTTCCATCTCTTCACGCAGCCCTGCAAAAGATTCATAAAAGCGGGGTGACGGTGGCCAGGAAACTAGGGAAAATCGAAACCAAAATCTTTAGATTTACTTTTAAGAATGAAAGCCGTTTTCACGTGTCTATGCATGACGGTCTATTGATCTCAAAAGAGGATCTTGTGTACTTCAATAACGCCATCCAAGATGCAGCTAAAATAATTATTGGCTATCCTCTCTTACTGAAAGTCGAGACTCTTGCAGGCGATGTCATTGGTGAAGGTGCTAAAATCCATGCACGGACTACTTGTGTAAACAAAGATTATGACACGTCGATGTCATTAAAACAAATAGCAGCCTAGTGAGATTGGCGCATGGACAGGGACAGTTTTATTCGGTCTCCAGTAATCGCCGAAACTCTCCGGTGTTTTTCAACGAGTAGCCGTCGCGATCATTGTTGAAGGAGGCCCATGTCCGCTTGGCACCGCTGAGGCGGCTGCGACTCACCCATGTCTGGAATTCCGCATCGGTATCGTCATGTGGGTACCATCGGATGGTGCCGTGGAGCCGGACATAAATTTGGTCCGTGGCTTGATCTGCTCATCCGGCACGTCCTGCCTCGTTTGAGGCTGTCGAGCATGGGATGCGCCGCACCGCCACGCGATATGATAAAACCGATGTTTCTTCATGGCTTTTGACCTGTTCGGTATCTGCATCTTATTCCTCAGAAACTAATCTTGAAACATGCCTTAGAGAATCTGAGATCACCTTCATCTGGTTTTATAAAGTCAGACGCTCAAAAAAATTTTGGCCAACATTCATTCCATATTTTTCCATAGTACGTAC
The DNA here is from genome assembly GCF_014203045.1 of Prosthecobacter dejongeii. Taxonomy (NCBI): domain Bacteria; kingdom Pseudomonadati; phylum Verrucomicrobiota; class Verrucomicrobiia; order Verrucomicrobiales; family Verrucomicrobiaceae; genus Prosthecobacter; species Prosthecobacter dejongeii. Next base: position 794,689 of record NZ_JACHIF010000001.1, on the reverse strand, counting down.
AAGATCCGATGGTTCCATTAGTGGTCTACTGAAATGTCGGCACAAAGATGCTTTCTTATTAACTGGAAATTAACTCTTGAATGGCAATGTCTGTGGGGTTATCTTACTTAGTTAGTATGATTTCAGTTAAACCAAACAAAAAAATTCAAAATGACATAGAGGCACCTTTATTATCTAGAAAAGACGTCTGCCGTATCATGTGTGTATCAAATATGACCGTCAAGCGGTTGCAGGGGCGTGGTCTTTTGACCCCTATATACTTTGGCCCAAGGCTTATCCGCTATCGCTCAGAAGACGTGGCTGATTTAATCAGCAAATCCGCCGCTTAGTGCTTGTTACATATTGACAATAAAGATTGGTGTCGCTCGCGATGTGCATAGTTGCTGCAAGTTCGGTAGTGATGAACAGGCGAATCTGTCCACGTTTTAGGGCGCACGTCACTGAGAAGCAGCAGATGGCCATGTTGCACTGAGTGTGTCACGAAATTTAGGCTGTTTTCAAAGCTTCTGCCCCAGGACATCTGGACGAAGTCCAAGTGACTCCTCTTAGCCAATTATAGCCATTTTAAAAGGTTTTCATCGCGTCGTTTTTATCATGGTACCCCCGCCCTCGTAGCCAGAGAAAGATGACTGGAGTGACAATAAGAATGTGGATCAAGCTGGAGATCATGCCGCCGATGACGGGCGTGGCGAGGGGTTGCATGACTTCAGATCCTTGACGGTGGCTCCACATGATCGGCAGCAGGGAGGCGACAATGGTGGCAACGGTCATCACTTTTGGGCGCAGGCGCAAGCGTGCGCCGTCCTTCACGGCCTGTACAAGGTCACTATAGGCGAAAGCGGCTCCAAGTTGCGCCATGCGGGCTTTCACGGTCTCCTCCAGATACACCACCATGACGACGCCGGTTTGAACAGCGGTGCCAAAGAGGGCGATGTAACCGACCCAGACGGCTCCATTGAAGTTGTAACCGAGCAGTTTTTGCAGCAGCACGCCACCACTCAAAGCGAAGGGCACGGCGAGCATGACGTGAGCGGCCTCCAGTGCGCTGTGATACACGATATAGAGCAGCACGAAGATGATGAGCAGTACGATGGGAAAGACAACCTGCATCGTCTGAACGAAACGGCGCTGATTTTCATACTCGCCGGTCATTTTGTAGGTCATGCCTTCCCAATTGATGGCCTTGAGTTTCTGCTCGACCTCCTGAACGAAACCGCCTAGGTCTCGGTCTTGCACGTTCGCCTGAACGTAGGAACGAAGTCGTCCGTTCTCACTGGCAATCTCATTGGCACCAACTTCACGGGTGATCTTCGCCACCATGCCAAGCGGGATATAAGTGACGGGAGTGTTTCCCGAGCTCAATGCCATACCTGCGGCTGGTGCTGCACCCGTGCCACCGGTCATGCCTCCGCCACTTCCCAACGGATCGGCACCGGATGCACTCATGCCCTGACGTTCAGCAACAAGGATGCTGCTGAGTTTCTCGATGTCGTCACGCTCGCCGCGTTGCACGCGGATCTGGATGGGGAAGCGCTGCCGACCTTCGATGGTGGTGCTGACGTTCTTGCCACCGATGGCAATCTCCACGGCATCAAGCACATCCTTGGCACTGAGGCCATAGCGGGCCATAGATTGGCGATCCACCTGGATATTGAGGTAGGGCTTTCCCTGCACGCGTGAGGGCGATACTCCGGCAGCTCCTTCGATGCTGTTGATAAGTTTTTCGATCTCGAAGGCTTTGCGCTGAATCTTATCGAGGTCGTCACCATAGATCTTCACGCCGACCTGCGCTCGAATGCCAGTGTAGAGCATGAGGATGCGGTTCTCGATGGGTTGCAGGAAGGCTGGCACATAGCCAGGCACTTGCTTCATCTTTTCAGTTAGTTCGGCTTTGAGTTTTTCCACTGTCATGCCTTCACGCCATGCAGGGTTGCGTTTTACGCTCCAGCGACCATCGCGGATGTACTCAGGTTTGAGCATGATCGTCGTTTCCAGCATCTCCGTGGGCGCGGGATCGGTTGCGGTTTCAAAGCGGCCCAGCTTGCCCGCGACAGACTCGACTTCGGGAGTCGCGGCGATGACAGCGTCCTGCCAGGACATGACGCGCTGGATCTCTTTGAGGCCGGTTTTTGGCATCATCACAGGCATGTAGAGCAGACTGCCTTCATTGAGCGGAGGCATGAATTCTTTGCCAAAACCAGTGACAATCTCACTGAGACGCGGATAGCCAGCATCGCGGATGCCCTTCACCGTGGCGCGTGGCAGGCCAAAAGCGGTGAGCAAAGCTACCATGAGGATACACATGGCTGCCGTGATGACCGTTTTCCGATGATTGAGTGCCCAGTTGAGAGTTGGCTCATACAAACGGAGCAGGAACTTCATCACGATGTTGCTTTCCTCTGAATGAAACGGCCCGCGTACAAGTAACGAGCACAACACGGGCACCAGTGTCACCGCAAGCAGAGTGGAGCCGATCATGGCAAAGGTCTTCGTGAAGGCCAACGGATGGAACAGTTTGCCTTCTTGACCGCTGAGCGCAAACACCGGCACAAAAGCGAGGATGATGATCGCCATGGCGAAGAAGATGGGCCTGCCGACCTGTGTGCAGGCAACGAGCGTGACATCCCAGGTCTCTTTAGAGTTTAGCCGCCCGCCTTTTTTGTGCTCAGCTTCTTCACAGTGTCGGATGACATTCTCTGTGACGACGATAGCGGCATCCACCAGCACGCCGATGGCGATGGCGATGCCGGTGAGCGACATGATATTGCTGGTAATGCCAAACTCCTTCATCAGCAGGAAGGAGATCAAGATCGAGATCGGCAATGGCAGTGTTACAATGAGGATGCTGCGGAAGTGCCAGAGAAAAATGATGTGTGCGAACGTGACGAGAATGAACTCCTCCAGCAGCGCGTGCTTAAGCGTGCCAATGGTGTTGTCGATCAACTCACTGCGGTCATAGAAGGGCTTGATGGTGACACCAGGTGGCAGGCTGGGCGCGATCTGTGCGATCTTTTCCTTGATGCGCTCGATGACGGCTTTGGCGTTTTCGCCAGTGCGCATGACCACGGTGCCACCCACGGCTTCATGGCCATTTAAATCAAGCGCACCGCGTCTAAAGTCGCCACCGATCTGCACGGTGGCGATGTCCTTCAAGTAAATGGGTGTGCCCCCCATTGCCTTCACGGTGACGAGTTCCAGGTCTTCGACACTTGTGACGAGGCCGATGCCACGCAGTACGAACTCGGCCCCATTTTCCTCCACTACCTTGCCACCGACATTGAGGTTCGCATTCTGCACCGCCGTCATCACATCCATGAGTGTGACGTTCGACATGCGCATCTGGGTGGAGTTTAGCTCGACCTGATACTGCTTCACAAAACCTCCGATGCTCGCCACTTCTGCCACACCTTGCACGCTGGCGAGTTGGTAGCGCACATACCAATCTTGCAGCGAACGAAGCTCCGCGAGATCATAGCCGCCGTCCTTTGCTTTGGAGGCATCGACATCGAAGTAGTATTGATACACCCAGCCGAGGCCGGAGGCATCAGGGCCAAGCTGCGGCTTCACACCTTCAGGCATGGAGCCTTGCAAGTAGTTCAACCGCTCCAACACTCGCGCTCGTGCAAAGTAGGTGTCCACCTTGTCCTCGAAGATGATGGTGATGAGTGAGAAGCCGAACATCGAAGTCGCACGCACCTCTTTGACGCCTGCCAGACCTTGCAGGCCAGTCGAAAGCGGGAACGTCACCTGATCCTCCACCTCCTGCGGGCTGCGGCCCATCCACTCGCCATAGACGAGCACTTGGTTCTCCGTGAGGTCGGGAATTGCATCGACAGGTGTGAGGTAAATGGCTCGCACGCCCAGCGCGATAAGCAGCAGTGCAGCACAAGCGACTAAGAAACGGTTTTTCAGGCTCCAATGAATGATGGTCTCAATCATGGCAACACTTCCCCAGGTTTGATTTCCTTCACGCACTCCAGCATGTCACTGCCGAAGAAAGGACTGTGCCCGGCGCGGGTGCTGAGCTGTATCCAGCGGCCTTTGGCGGGCACCTTTGGCACGATTTGATCCACCATGAAGCATTCCCAGACTTTGAACTCAGGAGCGCCTTTCGCCATGCGTAGCGGTTCCAGCAGGGCGGTGGTGGCGACCGTGAAGGTGTGGAAGGCGATACGCGCCTGCTTGATGTCCGCAAAGCCGTGAAAGTGTCGCGCTTTGTCGAGTGCATCGAGTTTGGGTTTCCATTCGGGATTCGTGCTCAAGGCGGTGATGAGATCGCCTGTCTGCACCATCGCGGCTTCGCTGGCTTTGTTGAAAGCGGCAAGATCATCATTGGAAAGCGTGGCAGCCATGGCATCAGCGACTTTGATAAAACTGCTGATAGCTTTGCTCTGTGGCGCTGTCAGCTCGGCGATAGACGTGGCGGGTGCCATGGGTTCCATTGGTGATGCAAAAGAACGGTTCATCTCCGCCTGGCCGTCAATCAGAAGGTTGCCGTTCGTTACGATCTTATCGCCAGCCTTGATGCCAGAGAGCACCTCCAGCAAGGTGTCACCACGTCGTCCGATCTTCACCACACTTCGTGCGTAGGCACCTCCACCTTGATCAACATAGACCACGGCTTCTGGTCCAGTCTGGATGACGGTGGACTTTGGCACCGTGAGCACTTCCGGTAAGTCCACCTTCACCGTTCCCTCGGCATAAAGTCGGTGAAGCAATTCGCGGCGACCTTCGACTATCGGATTCGGCAGTTCGACACGCACCTGGGTGGAGCGTGTGGTTTCATCAAAGTTCGGATCAATGAAGGTGATTTCACCTGTGAAGACTTTGCCCGGCACTGATGGTGTGGTGATCTGCACCTTTTGTCCGACCTTGATCCATGGCATGTCTTGCTCATAGGCATTGAACAAAAACCACATGACACTGAAATCAGCGATGGCAAAAAGCTTCTGTCCCATGGTCACATACTGGCCTTCAAAGACCTCATGCTCGACCACGGTGCCAGTAAGTGGCGCGAGGATTTCTGAGTTCAGTGCATCCGCAGGTTTGGAGTCGAGAGCCACGATTTGTTTTTCAGTGAGGCCTAATTGACGCAGCCGTAGCGCGGTGTTCTTTTTCAGCTCACCAGTGAGTTGCCGATATTCACGTTCTGCTTGCAAAAGCGTGGGGCTGTAAAGCAGTGCCAGCGGCTCGCCCGCGACGACTTCGACGCCATGATGATTGGCAAACAGGCGGTCGATGCGCCCGTCCACATACGCGCTCAGGATGCGGTGGCGACGCTGATCGTCATTGATGATACCGGAGACTGGCAGTGATTTGGTGAGCAGCTGCTTTTTGGCCTCCACTGTTTGCACATGGAGGACTTGGATTTGATTTTGTGTGAGCGGCACGACATCGCCACCAGAGGCGTCGAAACCCTTTTCACCTTCATAGACGGGCGTCAACTCCATGCCACAGATCGTGCAGCGCCCTGGCTTGTCGCTCTTGATCCACGGATGCATGGCACTCTGGTAAAAGAGCACCTTTCGCTCACTGGACGACGGCGCGGCAGTTATGGGAGTGCCTCCAAATTTGTCACGGAGGAACCAGCCTCCGGCGAGTGCAGCGATGATGAACAAAAGTGTGATGAGGTTCTTCATGGCCTAACGAGATGAAGGTTTGACGAGGCTGCCAGTGAGCGCGGACAGTGCTTGAGCCGCTACGGTTTGAGCCGCAAGCGCCCGTTTTTGCTCCTGACGCGCCTGGAGCAAAGCGCGACGGGCTTCGAGTACCTCAAGGAGTGTGGCCTTGGATGACACCCAGGCGTTTTGCAGGGTCTCAACGGTCTTTTCCGTCTTCGGCAGTACCTCGCTGGTATAGGCAGCGGCCAGACGGCGGTTGTTCTCCGCCTCAGTCATCAAAAGTGTGAACTGCGTGTACAGTTTACGCTGTTCGGCGGCCAGATCACCTTGCGCGGCAGCACGCATGCTTTCCGCACGAGCGATGTCGGCTCGATAAGCGGAGCGGTTGAACCAGGGTAGGTTCATTCCTACCGTAAACATGGTCATCGCATCGTGGCTGCTCCCCGCCGAGTAGGCATTCACCTGGACGCCCACTGAAAAAGCTGGCTTGCGCTTCTCTTTCGCAGCATCCGTCTCAGCCTGCGCACCCGCCACTTGATGGCGTAACGCGGCGAGCTTGGGATTGTCATGCTCCAGGCGTGCCTTCAATGCGGCGGTGCTGGTAAGTTCCGGTACTTTCATCGGCAGCGAGAGTCGTTGCCATGCGCTGTTTGTCGCCCGTCCCATCAGCAGATTCAGCGTGGTTGCATACAGCGTACGCTGACGCTTTGCTGCCTCCACTGTCTGCGTTTGCACCGCCAACTCACTTTCCAGCCGCAGTGTTTCCGTGGCTGTCGCATCAGGGCTTTTGGCACGTTCCTCGGCGGTTTTCACGATGGTTTGCAGCCAGCCAAGGTTCTCCGACTGAAGATTCACGACTTCATCCGCCAGTGCCAGCTCCAGCACTGATTGAGCGACAGCGAGGGCGATCTCATTCGCCGTCTGCCGCTTTGTGGCTTGCTGCACCTGCTGTTCGGCAATGGCGCGGCGTTTTTCCGCCTGATAAAGCTTGGGACGCGGCAACATCTGTTCGATGCCTGTGACAATGTCACCCTGTCCCTGGCGGTTCATCTGGCTGGCAAACAGGGTACCGAGGCCGAGCTGCGGATCTTCCCACAGCCGCAAGGCTCCGATGGCAGAAGCGGCAGCCTGGGCACGCGCCTGAGCGGCTTCGACTGAAGGATGTGTCGTGACCGCCTCTTTGACCAGACGTTCGATGAATGCTGGGGCGACGGGAGTAGCGCTGTCTTCGGCCTGAGCCGTGAATACTACTGCAAGGGACAGAGCCAGGGCAGAGAGTGATTGTGATGTCTTCATTGAGTCCTCATTGGAAAAGCTTCGTTACGGGTTCGTGCAGCGTGGGATGCGGGCACAATTCGCCTGTGAAAACGTAGCTTCGTCAGATGAGGAGGGCGCAATGCAGCGCCAAAGCTGGCGGGCAATGCGGAAGGAAGGTATCCGTTGCCAGAAGCCTCAGCGGTTTCTGGGAAAGGAGCGGAAAAAAGCGCAGCACGACCACACTCATGAGCACTGGCATGAACTTGAGCTCCTGAATATGCGATACCGGAGCCACAGGCGCGGGCTTTACCGGCTCACTATTCGGAGCCATACCACATCCACAGATGGCACCGGAGCAGCAAGGCAGCGAGCAACGAACTGTTGTTGGCTGCTCCGCCCTGCATGACGGGCCTGTTGCAGAAACGCCTGCCACCTGCACCATCAGGAAGATGGCAGCGGTGAGGATTCTGATCCAGGCGTGTCTCATGGGAGTCAAAAGCAGCAGGTCTCGTGTCGTATAACGCTGACAAAGCTCATTTCTTCTCTGCCGCCTTCACCTTGGCGACGAACTTAGCAGGCTCTTTGTTGAAGTCCTTTGTGCAGGCTTTGCAGCAGAGATATACGTCGGTGCCTTCGTAGGTGACTTTAACAGGCTTGCCCATGGTGCCAAGGTCTTCGTTAGAGACGACGCATGTTTTGAGCGGATAAGTGGCTGGTACAGCAGTATCAGCGGCGGAAGCAAGGCCAGTACTGAGAAGCAGGCTGGAGAGCAGGGCGAGGGTGAGTTTCATGATAGATGAGGAGGTCGTTGGTTTTGTGAGTGTCTGACAACTCGTGCAACTCCAGGCAGTGAAGAACCCCTCAAGATTCCGTCGAAAAAGTTCAGGGGGCCTGTTTTGCGATGATCCCCCTCAGCATCTGCCTCGCCCGATAGATGCGAACTTCGATGGCTTTGGCGGAGCAGCCGAGGGCTGCTGCCACTTCGGTGTGGCTCATGTCTTCGACGGTGAAGAGCAGCAGCGCCTCCCTCAGGTCGGTGGGCAAAATGGCGATGGCTTGGTTCACGAGCGTGGTTTTCTCATGCAGAGCCGCCGCATCATCAGGGGACAACTGCGGATCAGCAGACTCGTGGATCATAGCGCCTTCGTTGTCGGTGAGTGGCACGGTCGGATGCCTGCCTTTCCAGCGAATATGGCTTCGGGCCAGATTGGCAGCGATGTGAAAGAGATACGTCGAAAAAACGGCTGTGGGCTGGTAGCGGTGACGGCTGGTATAGAGGCGCACAAAGCTCTCCTGGGTGAGGTCCATCGCCGTCGCATGATCGCCCACCATGCGCAGAAGGAAGGCGGCGACTCGCCCGCGCCAGCGTGCCATGAGCGTGTTCAAGGCAAGGTCTTCACCATTGGCGAGCTGCTGCATGAGCTGGATGTCGTCATCAGATGAGGATGTCATGCGCGGCGAGAACGGTTAGTGGCCACCGGGACTGTGCCCGGCATCTGGGCCGATGATCTGCGGAAGCATGGTGTCAAGATAGTGCTTCGCCTGGTTGGGCGACATGACGGCAGCCGTTTCATGCAGATGCTTGAGCATGGCTTTCTGGCATTCTGCCCGCACGGCGGCCTGTTCCTCAAGTGCAGCAGAAAGTTCAGGTGAGGCGATGTTTCTTGCCTGCGCAAGCGTCTGAACTTTCTTCTGTGAAGCGGCTACCTTCATGCACAGCGCCTCGCAGGTGGGGCGGTAGGCAAGGTGTCTTTCCTTAACCTTCGCAAACTGCTCGTCTGTAAGCTTCAACTCATGGTGCAGCCATTTCAGCTCCGGCAGCAGAGAGCCGCCGTCATGGGTAGCCATCTCTTCACCGCTGGTGTCGCAGCGCGGCTGGCGCGTGACAAAATAACCGACAATGCCGACAAGTAGTGCGGTGAGGAAGATCAAAAATCCACGTTTCATGGCTGCATGGAAGCGTTGGTTGCTTTCAGCGGATTGATGGACTCGATGTATGCGGCACGCATGGAATCGCTATGGTCGGGTGCAGTGAGGTTGCCGAGGCTGATACCGGCAGCGAGCATGACTGCCACGGTGGCAAGTGCTGGCATCGGACGAGCAAGCCAGAGGAAAAACATCTGACTCCACTGCTTGCATTGAGCTGACCACGAATGTTGCTCAACCACAGCGATTTTCCCCCAGACCTCACGCTGAAAGGAAGAACCAAACTCGGGTTTGGGATGAGTCTGGCGGATTAGACAATCGATTTCGTCGTCATTCATGGAGGAGAAAGATGGTGGATGATGTGACTGAAAACAACCCGTCAGGTCACCTGATACCTGACGGGCTGGTAGGTTGTTCCTAGTTGGCACACTGCTTGCGTTCAGCAGCCGTGCAGTTCTTAGCGGCATGGCGTACACTACAGCCAGTGTTACACACAATGCTCTTGTTTGCTTGGAGGCCACGGCCACCCGGAGTTGTACTGTAGCTCGTTTTGGTATCGCAACAGGACATTCGTTCCGACTTGACGCTACCGCTTTTGGCGGACGTTTGGCCGTTGGCGAAACTCCAGTTAGACGGGACCGCTTGAACACTGGTGGAAGCGAAGCCGAAAAGGAGAGTGGCGACGAGGAGGGTAAGTTTCATTTTCATGGTTAGATTTATTTGGTCGGACGCATTAATCGCGTTCATGCAGTGCAACTCCGCCTGCACGCAAACCCCTCACTTTTTGATCAAAAACGCAGACGAGACGAATAGTGGGGCAAAGGGCTCGTCTGAGGAGACTCCATGGGCCATCCATGAAATCCACTACGCTTCGCCACTCTTGCGGGCATCCCGCTTGCGATTTCTTTCATCGCCTTTGCTGCAAAAGGCGTTTTCAATCCCCCGCACAACTGCCATGCACCTTCGTAATCAGTTCTGACGACATAACCATCATCATCTTGGCAACGCTGGTGTGACGGACAACAAGACAACTGATGGCCTGGTCATTGATGGCGGCGCTCAATGTCTGTCATCGCTCTTTTCCATTGCCTTCATGAATCGAGCGCCATCTTCGGGTGCCATCAAGGAACTGATCTCCTGATGGTGGCGGTGCTTTTCTTCTTTGGTTCGGGCGGGTTTGATGCTGAAGGGACTGCCGTTGCCATGGAAGTCGAGTTCGATCTGCTGGATGAGTTCCGCCTTCTCGTCGTCGATGTGATAAATGTGCTTCCACTTCTGAACAGTCTTTGAAATGGAGGCAGTCTGGTCGTGAATGGAGCGGCGATGCAAGAAGAAGGATGGAAGACCAAAAAATAGGAGTGCAAAGCCAATAAAAAACACTTTCTCACGCAGCTTTAGCGTGGCGGGTGGCGTCACAGCTTTCTTTTTGTGGGAGAGCTTGCTCATCGGCTTACTGCTTGGTGGTTTGTGCAGCGCCAAGAAGCCGGAGTGCGTTCATGATGACCAGCAACGTCGCGCCGGTATCCGCCAGGATAGCAAGCCACAGACTGGTGTGGCCGGTGAAGGCGAGGATGAGAAAGATGGCTTTCACAACGAGTGCGAAGGTGACATTGAACTGAATGATGCGCAGGGTACGGCGGCCCAGTGCAATGGCTTCAGCCACGCGGGTAAGGTCGTCTTTCATAAGGGCCATGTCAGCAGTCTCGATGGCGGTGTCGCTGCCGATGGCTCCCATGGCGATGCCGACGCTGGCAAGGGCCAGCGCGGGAGCGTCATTCACTCCGTCGCCAATCATGCCGACATAGTGATGCTCTGTCATGAGGCGGCGTATGTGCTCGATCTTTTGCTCAGGCATGAGATCGCCATAGGCTTCGTCAATGCCTGCAAGACGTGCGATGGCATCGACGGTGCGCTGATTGTCGCCGCTGAGCATGACAACTTTTTCGATGCCCGCGTTATGTAGCAGGGTGAGGGCATTGGCGGCTTCTGGCCGGATGGTGTCACCTATGCTAAGAATGCCCAGCACTTTGCCATTACAGCCTTCATGCGGCGCGTGGCCGAGGATGGCCAGGGACTGGCCTTTGATTTCGATCTCAGTTAGGCGGGCCTCGATATCCGGACTGCATAGCCCCAGTTCATGCGCCATTTTGTGATTGCCTATGAAGTGCGGGTGACCGTCAATAATGGCGGTGGCTCCTCGACCCGTAACGGATTTATACTGAGAAGACTCGATCCAGGTGATACCCTTGGCCTGTGCAGCAGCGACGACGGCTTTCGCCAGAGGATGCTCGGAATGCACATCAATGGCAGCGGCACGACGCAGGACATCTTCCTCTGCTATATCGCCAATGGGAATGACGCTGGTGATCTGGGGGCGGCCTTGCGTGATGGTGCCGGTCTTGTCCACGGCGAGAGCACGCAATTTGCCCACCGCTTCCAAATAGGCACCGCCTTTAATGAGCACGCCGCGTCGTGCGAGCGCAGTGAGGCCGGAGACAATCGAAACAGGTGTGGCGATGACGAGAGCACAGGGACAGGCGATGACGAGCAGCACGAGTGCGCGGTAAGTCCACTCTGACCACGCGCCACCCATGAACAATGGCGGCAGCAGGGCCACTAACAACGCCACCAAAAAAATCGCAGGCGTGTAGATGGCGGCAAACTTGTCCACAAAGCGCTGCGTGGGTGCCTTCTGCTCTTCGGCTTCCTCCACGAGCTTGATGATGCGTGCGAGAGTGCTGTCGCTTGCCGCTTTGGTGACACGCACGGTGAGCGAGCCTTCGCCGTTGATGGTGCCCGCAAACACGGGGTCACCGGGCTTCTTTTCCACTGGCACGGACTCGCCAGTGATAGGCGCTTGGTTCACGGCAGACTCACCGGCAATGACCTCACCATCCAAAGGAACACTGCTGCCGCTGCGCACGCTGATCTCCGCTCCCACGACGACTTCTGCCACGGGCATTTCTTTGGTAACACCATCGGCTCCGCGCACGAGCGTGGTCTGCGGCGTGAGTTTCAGCAGGGAGGCGATGGCACGTCGCGCACGACCCACACTCCAAGACTCAAGCATTTCAGACAGAGCAAAGAGGAAGACCACAGCCGCTCCTTCAGCGCCTTCGCCCACGAGCCACGCTCCCGTGACGGCTACGGTCATCAGGACGTTCATGTCGAGGCGTGCTTTTTTAAGCGCCTTGAAGGCGGCAGGAAAAACCAGCAGACCTCCCGCCAGTGTGGCGAGGGCAAAGCAGGCCGTGTGTAGCTGAACGGGGCCGAGTTTCAGCCATTGCAGCAGCATCCCGCTGCCAAGCAGCGCACCGGAGATGATGACGAGCGCATTGCGCGGCAGCGGTGTTTCATCGTGCCCGTGCTCGCAGGAGCCACAGGATTTGGATTCGGAGGCGGGGTGGTCTTGTGTGTTCATAAATCAAGTTCTTGGTGCGAGTATGATGACGCTCGCCCCAAGCAGGCATAGGAAAGCGCCAGTGAAATCAAAGCGGTCAGGAACAATGCCCTCAACCCTCCAAAGCCAGAGCAAGGATGCGGCGATGTAAACACCACCATAAGCCGCGTAAATGCGCCCGGCACCTTCTGCGGGATGCAGTGTCAGCAGCCAAGCAAAAAGCGCGAGGGTCACTGCGCCCAACAGCAGCCACAAAGGATGCCGTCCTTGGCGCAAAACAGCATAGGTGGCGAAACAACCGCTGATTTCGGCAAGGGCTGTGATGAAGAAGAGAATGAAAGTTTTCATGAGAGGAATGGATCAAATGAATAACCGCGACGGCAACCCGTCCGACTTACATGCCGCTCTTTGGCGGTAACGACTCAAATCCAAAACCAACGCATTATGAGAAAGGTCATCACTCTGCTGGCGATCACTGCCAGCTTCGCCATCTTCACTCCTGCCGCAGTGCAGGCGGGAGACCGCCATCATTCCAGCCGTTCCAGTCATGGAAGCGGTCATAGCTCCGACCACAATGGAGGCCACTCCAGCCATCACAACTCGGGACACAGATCCAACCACGGGAGTGGTGGCAGTCACGGCTATGACTCTCGTCATGGTTCCAGTCACGGCAGGCACAGCCCCTCTCATCGCTCCAGCCACCACCGCGATAACAGGGGCCATATCAGCCTGCCTGGATTTCACTTCGATTTTGGCGGCCGTAGCCGTCACTAACGGGGAGTGAATAGAATCGGAGGATTTCACCAATCCCGCCAGAATGTGCAAGAGCTCTGGCGGGATTTTTCCGCTCGGAGAGAAAGGATGTTTCATGAGCTTCAATCCGTTCCACCCATGAGTTTTTTGATGCTCGGCGCACTGTAGGCTTCACCGGCGAGTTTGCCGTCCACAAAGGCCCGCACGCCCCAGGCGTGATAGCGAACACCGGTGGCCTCAATGACCTTTGAGAGTGATCGCTTGCCGCTGCCGGTGCGAACCGAATGGCGAGGAGTGAAGGTGAAGTTGACGAGCTTGGTCTTTGCGTCGGCCTCTTTGCTTTGCACCAGTTCCACGGTCTCAGTGCCGCCCTCATGTTTAACCACCTTGTTCGAGTCGAGGTTGTCGCCAAAGAACGCCCATTCGAGCCGAACGGCGGCAGGCTTTTCGAGATGAAAGGCCGTGACCGAGATTTCAAGCCAGCGGCTTTGCACCTCTTGCGGATTGTTGCCTTTGGGGTCGTTGTGCTCGCTCTTGGCGGCAACCTGGAGCTTGATGCTGTTATCAGCGAGCGCTGATCCAGTAGTGGTGAGCAAAAGGCAGATTATCTGCGCGGAAATCCGGCGGAATGAAATCCGGCGGCTTCGGGTAGAGGTGGTTCGGGTATTCATAGTGCAGACACGCTCCTTCCGCTTTTTGGCCTTGTGATTCCTCCTTGTTTGTTAAGCAGCACGATCTGGGTGACAAAATCCGGTCCGATGAGAGGGTTGTGCAGGTTGACCTGGACTCGCATGCCTGTCTTGAGATGTGCAGGCAGGGCTTCTGGCTCGTCGTGCCAGAACTTGGCCCACTCCGAGTAAACGAAATGGCGGACAGGGCCGCCATCCTGGGCGAAAACGATCCAGCGGGAGGCATGATCGACGCTCTGCACAACGCCGGTCATCGTGCTGCCTCGCGGGTGTCTGGCTTCGGCGGTCGAAGGAAGCCAGAAGCTCAGGAGGAGGGCGGCAATGAGAAAGAGAATCGAGTGTTTCATAACTGTGTGTGCCCGCAGCCAGCAGCGCCGCCCTCACGGTGGGACGGCGCTGTGGCATGACGCAGGCGAGAGGTTACTTTTTCTCCTCTTCACCGTGCGAACAGGTGCAGGCGTATTCCTTGTTCTTGCAGGTAGGGCAGTCGTTGAGGTTCAGGTTGAACTTCTCGGTCACTGCCTTGGCACCTTCCTTCTCGCGGATCTGCACCACGGTGGGGAGGTCGTTGCCTTCGGGAACTGCCTTGTCTGAGACAAGCTTGTCGCCGTCTTTGGTGAAGCTCAGCTTCGTGGGAGCAGAGCGGTCGCCAAGGGTTACGCTGATGACTTGCGCTCCAGGAGCAACGACTTTCATGTCGTCGTCGATGAAGCGGATTTCGACCTTCTTGTCCTTGTTCACAAAGAACTCGACGTGGGGTTCGACTTCAGTGATGAGTTTGCCACCGGTAGGTCCGGCTTTGGCTTCATGCTCGTGGTCATGTTTGTCAGCAGCGGTCGCCGAGAAGGCCAGAGCGAGGGTCAGAAGGGTGGTGGTAAGCAGTTTTTTCATGATGTTGGTTCGTTTGGTTTGTTTGGTTTGTTTGGTTTTGCCTTGGCGGCGGAAGCCTGAGCCTCCGTCGATTCGGAAAGGGGTGGGTCAATGAGACGCAGGCGCATCGTTCTCGATGGCACTGGCGGCTGCCTTGCGCCCGAAGGTGTAGAACACAGTGGGCGTGACGCCGAGGCCAAGCAGCGTGCTGGTGATGAGGCCGCCGACGATGACGACGGCTACGGGATGGAGGATCTCCTTGCCTGGCTGATCGGCAGCGAGCACGAGCGGGATCAACCCGATGCCAGCGGCCAGCGCGGTCATGAGCACAGGCACGAGACGTTCCTTGGTGCCGCGAATGACCATCTTCCGGGTGAAGCCCTCGCCTTCGTGCTGCATGAGATGCAGGTAATGACTGATGAGCATGATGCTGTTACGGGCGGCGACACCAGCGACGGCGATGAAACCAACCAGCGTGGCGATGCTAATGTTGTTCAGCTTGAAGTATGTGAAGACGAGCCCGCCGACCATGGCTAGCGGAATGTCGCACAGCACCTGGATGGCGAAGAATGGTGTGCGGAAGTAGCCGTAGAGAAGGAAGGCAATCACGGCAAGCACCACGAGGGTAAAGGTGGCAATGCGCTGCGTGGCCTCCTGCTGCGCCTGGAACTCACCCTCGAAAGTGATGAAGTAGCCTTCAGGGAGCTTGACCTTTTCGGTGACTTCATCCCGCATTTTGACGACGAGGTTAGACACGTCCTGCACGGTGGGCTTGATAGCCAAGGCGAAGCGGCGCTGGCTGTTTTCGCGGAAGATGACGTTCGGCCCTTTGGCCTCGCGCACATCGGCGACAAGCGAAAGAGGGATGCGCTGGCCGCCAGCCTCAATGGGGAGCTCGGCGATCTTATCGGGTGAGTCACGCCACTCGACGGGCAGACGCAGGACGAGATTCACTGCACGTTGCCCCTCGCGCAACTCTGCCACTTCTTTTCCACCAATGAGAGCGGATAGCTGGTCGTTCAGCTTGCCTGGGGCGATGCCGTAAGCTTTCGCACGATCACGGTCAGCCTCGATGCGAAGCTGCGGGATGGATGAAGTCTGATCCAGCTTGCAGTCCTCGAATCCTGGGATGGTTTTCGCAATGGTTTGAATTTCGATACCAATCTGGCGGAGCTTTTCGAGATCTGGGCCAAAGACTTTCACCGCCACGGGTGCAGAAACACCACTCATCATGTGGCCGATGCGGTCAGCTAGAGGGCCGCTGACAACGGCGAAAACACCCGGCACTGTTTTGAGCTTTTTGGTGATGTCTTCGATGATCTCTTTGCGACCCCGGCCTCCGGCGGAATGGCCTTCGCCGTCACCCTCTTCCTTGCGAAAGTCCACGTCAAATTCGGCGGTGGAGACGGGGACAACATGATCCCCACGCTCGGCCCGTCCCAAGCGACGGCCTACTTTGGAAACACCTTCGACAGAGAGAATCTGCTGCTCCAGCACGTCGGAGATTTTGTTCATCTCCTCCAGTGAGGTGCCGGGAGCCGCCGTGGCCGCCACAAGGGCTGTTTCCTCCTGGAACTTGGGTAAGAAGTCCTTGTTCATCTTCGGGTAAAGCGAAAACGCAGCTATGACGATCACCAGCACGATGCCGAGCATGAGGAACGGCTGGCTGAGGCCGAATCGCAGCAGAGTGTTCTCCAGCAGCCATTTCATACCGCGAGTGAGGAAGCCGTCTTTGTGTTCATGGCCTACTTTGGGATTCAACAGAATCGAACATAGCACAGGAATCGCCGTGAGAGAGACGATGAAGGAAGCCATCATCGAGATAATAGTGGCGATGGCGATGGGGGCAAAAAGCTTACCTTCCACTCCCGTCAAACCCAGCAGCGGCAGGAACACCAGAATGATGAGCACCGTGGCATAGAGGATGGAATTCCGCACTTCGCCGGAAGCCTTGGCAATGACCTGCAATCTGGGGTGTGGATGCGGCAGAGCAGCGTTCTCCCGCAATCGGCGGAAGACGTTCTCTACATCCACAATAGCATCGTCCACAACCATACCAATGGCGACGGCGAGTCCACCAAGAGTCATGCTGTTCACACTGATACCGAACCATTTGAAGACCAGCATGGTAATGCCAAACGAAAGCGGCATGGCCATCAGCGTGATGAAGGTGGTGCGGAAGTTCAGCAGGAACAGGAACAGCACGATGGTCACCATGATGGCTCCGTCACGAATGGCCTCGGTGAGATTTCCGATTGCATTGTCGATGAAGTCTTTTTGCTGGAACAGCAGCGTGGTTTCGATGCCTGGAGGAAAGGTGGAGTTCAATTCATCCAATGCCACTTTGATTTGTTCCGTAAGTGCCCGTGTATCAAAGCCAGGTGACTTGGTTATAGACATGATGACGCCGTAGGTGGCAGACTTCTCCGGGTACTGGCTCACGGTGGCATCACCACGCATCGGCTCCACACTCCAGATAACGTTAGCCACATCCCCGATGGATATAGGGCGATCATTGACCTTTTTGATGACTGTGCGGGCGATGTCGTCCAGTTCAACGGTCATCGCCAAGTTGCGCACCATGATTTCCGTGGGGCCTGTATTAATGAAGCCGCCCGTCGTGGTGTTGGCCGCCTCCGTGGCCGCCTGCTCCAGTTCATCAAAGCCGATGCCATTAGCCTGCATTTTGAAGGGGTCAGGCTGGATTTCGATTCGCTTCACACCGCCGCCCATGTTTAGGATTTCGGCAATGCCCGAGATGCTTTGCAAGCGGCGCTTGATCGTCCAGTCAGCTAGGGAACGCACTTCACGAGGCGGCAGGTAGCCGGGTTCACCTTCCTTGATGGTAGAGCGCACGCCGACGAGAAGAATCTCACCCATGAGCGAGGCCACCGGCGTCATGAAAGGCTGCACGCCTTCTGGTAATTGCTCACGCACACCTTGAAGGCGCTCCTGGACGAACATTCGTGCTTTATAAATGTCCGTGTCCCACCCGAATTCGGCATAGACGAGCGATAGCGCCACGTCAGAATTGGAACGCAGTCGAGTCAGACCAGCTACGCCCATGAGGGCGCTTTCAATGGGCTGTGTGACCCGTGTCTCAACTTCTTCTGGTGCCAGACCGGAGGCCTCAGTCAGGATGATGACCGTTGGCTTGGTGAGGTCAGGCAGCACCTCCACAGGCAACTCCGTGGCTGTCTTCAAGCCCATCACCATGAGGATGAGCGAGACGCCAATGATGAGCGCCCTGCTGGCGAGCGCCCAATGAATCATTTTATTCAGCATACTAGTGCGCCTCCTTCTTGGTGGGGGTGGGGGCCTGGGTGTCGTTCTCGTCATCCACGCGGCTTTTCTTGGTGAAAATGGAAAGCAGCAGCAGGACAAAAAGAACGCCTGTGGCATACATCCACATAGAGCTGGCCCCGCCAGATTCTTCATGTCCATGCCCATCGCCGCCTCCTTGCTTGGCGGCCATCTCCGCTTTTTTCTCTGGGGTCAACTCACCCCCATCGGCGGCGTGTTCATGGCCGTGCGCAGCGTCCAATGCTTCCTTCAGCGAGACACTGCTGGCTCCGGCAAAAGAGAGTGAATATGCACCGCGAGTGACCACTTCATCCGCTGGCAATAGTCCGTTGGTAACTTCGACAAAACGGTCATTGATCTCGCCCACGGTGACAGGCGTTTTCACAAAGGCGTTCGCGAGGTCAAAATCCTTCACATAGACGAAGCGGTTACCTCCCTCGCCTTGCAAAGCGGCTCGCGGTACACTGACGACGTTGCTACGCTTGCTCATTACGATGCTGAATTCCGCCCTCATGTCCGAGCGAAGTTGCCCGCCATTGTTCGGAAGACGGAAGATGGCGTCGATTGTGCCACTCTCCTTGTCGGCACTGGTGCCGAAGCGCAGCAACTCGCCATCAAATTTCTCATTCGGCAGTGCAGCGACCTTGATATGCGCTACGGTTCCTGGCGTCATGCGCCCGGCTTGATGCTCCGGCACACGAGCGACAGCATAGACCTCGCTGAGGTCGGTGATCTCCAGCATCGCTTTCTCGGGGTCAATGGGATCGCCCAAGCGTGCATCCACATGGGTGACAAGGCCCGCCAGCGGTGCAACAAGAGAAATAACTGGTGGTGGATCGCCTGGCTGGCGGCTTTCCACCTTCGCAACTTCGTCGCCCAACTTCACTGTTTCCCCAGGCGATACCTTCAGCTCAACAATGCGCCCTGGAATGCGGCTACTGACAGCCGCGACTTTGCTGGGAATGGCCTCGATGCGGCCTAACGAAAAAATGGTGGCCTCGAAGTCGGTTTCTTCGACCTCGACGGTTTCGATGCGGAGGTTCTTCACTCCAGTCTCGTCGAGTACGACGGTGTTTGCAGCACGTTTAGCATCACCTTCGGCATGGACCACACCAGACATGGCGAGGGAGAGGATCAAAGAGACAAGGGGTCGTTTCATGTTGGAAATCAGATGGGGATGGTGAAATTAGCGTTTTGTAGAAGTGACTGGCACTGCGGGCGCGTGCTTGCCGATGGCCGTCTCGTAGCGGATACGGGCGAGGTGAAAGTCACGCACGGCATCCAGAGCTGCGGCTTCGAGTTGCAGGCGCTGCTCGCGGGCGCGGAGAATCGTGAGCAAGTCGGTCTGGCCGCTCTCGTAGGCTTTTTCGAGCTTGCCAGTCTGCTCGATCACGAGCGGAAGCAGCTTGTCGCGGGTTTCGTGTGCGAGATCATAGCTGGTCTGCATGTCTTTCCGGGCATTCTCCACATCACTACGGATTTGCTTGGCAAGCGCCGCTTGCTCCAGGCGCACACGCTCCGCAGCGGCGGTTTTCTCGGCCACTTGCCCCTCGTTCTTGTTCCAAAACGGTAACGGAAGCGAGATGCGGAAACCAATCACACCATTGGTCCGTCGATCATCTCCAGATGCATTTTGATATTCTGGCCCGGCGAAGATGCCAGCGCTCACGTCCTGCCACTTGTTGGCTTTGGCAAGACCGATGTCGGTTTGAGAAGCGATGAGCTTGGCTTCAGCGAGCTGATAATCTGCACGCATTATCCAATTTGCACCTTTGCCGGGCACGCCCATTTCAGGGAGGGTGCCGGAGATCGACAGAGCCTCATCTGGGTCAAGGTCTAGCATAGGCTTGAGAGTGCCCAACAGGCTGCGGCTCTCGCCTTCCAGCTTGCGGGCTTCCACAATGAGGCGTTGTGCGTCCACTTGAGCCTGTGCGGCATCCAGCGCCGAGAGTTCACCTGCCTTTGCGCGTCCGGCAACGAACGCTGAGAGTTTTGTCGCCAACGCTGTCTGCTGCTGGCGCAACCCCCGTTGCTGCTCAATTGCGAGAATCTGTACTGCCAAAGTTTGCGCATCAGAAATCAAACTCCGTTCGGCATCTTTCACCTCCAGCTCCGCTGCGGTAACGAGCTGCCCGGTGAGCTGCTTCTCCAGCCGCAAGCGCCTAGTGATTGGGAAAGACTGATCGAGAGATAGGATGACCTCGCCTGGTGAAAGAAATGTTTCATTGCGTGAATCCAAGCCCACTGAGGGATTCGAAAGCCGCCCGGCACCGAGCTGGCGAGCACGAGCCTCCTCCACAGCCATGCGAGCGGCCTTGAGAGACGGGTGCGAGGCGCGGACCCTTGATCCAATGTCCGAAAGGGTGAGAGTAACGGCAGATGCCGACGAGGCGGCTGCACACAGCAGTGGTAGAAGCAAAAAGGTAGAGCGAAGCATGAGAAAGACGGTGGTTTGTGGTTTGCAGGCGTGGACATGCCATGCCAGAAGCAGTGAGAAGATCGCCAGAGCGCCTCAGCCGTCAGTCGTGGACGGCAGCGCAGGCTTCTTACCTCAAACCAAAATCACCATGCAACGTGCCACCTGCAACGATGCAGGCGGACTCTCCCCCCCTGTGTCCAGGGGCATCTTCATCCATTCATTCTCAGCGAGCGCTTGAATCAGCACCCAGTCATGAACCCAAGTTTCAATGACCAATACCGCAACAAAAGTAGGAATCGAAACTGCCACCAAACTTGAAGGGGCAGCCTGCATGTCCACACCCAAAGGCGCGTGGTGATCCTTCTCGCCCTGATTGTCACACTCTTTCGTGGAGCTTTCCTCGCAGGGAACTTCATGCGACTGATCATCCACCACCACTTGATGGCAGTGCTCAACTTCAGTCTCCACAACAGCATTGCCATGGTTACAGGCATAGCCACGCTGCACGCCAAACACCTGCGCGCACGCCACGACCAAAACGGCCAGCATGAGGAGGATGTGTTTGCGGAAACGTGACATGTGAGGTTCTAAGATGCTCTGGTGGCCGATATATTCAATTTTAATTTTGAAGCCCCTGATTCCTGAGCTCGGAATCAGGAGCCTCGAAGTCGTTCAATCACTCGTCGCACGTACAAGCATATTCTGCGTTGCTACACCCGTTGCAGACATGGGTTTGGAGCTTGATACGAAAGTTCTTCACCTTCGCGTTAGGTGTTGCCTTGGCTTGCAGAACAATTTGGTAGCCTTCGCCATCTGGCAGTGGGGTCTTCGAGACCAGCATGTCGCCTTTCTTCTCAAACTCGATCTTCGTCTTGCCGCTCGGCGCTTCGGCTGTGGCGGTGATGACTTCAGTGCTGGCGGGCTGGGCTTTCAGCGCGGCGTCATAAACGGCAATGCTGATGGTACGGTTCTTCTCAACCAAGAATTCGGCGTGCTTATCGCCGAGTTCAAGGAGAAGGCCCTTGCGGGGACCGGCTTTGACTTTTGCATCAGCAAAAACCGCAGTGGTGGAAAGGGCGGCGATGAGGAGGATATTTAGCAGTGTTTTCATTGTGCGTTGGTTGTGGTTTGGTTTTTCGTTCAATCCAGTCGTAGAGCACAGGCACGACGAGCAAGATGAGAAAGTATATGAGGTATTCAGAGAATGACGGTGAAAGTGGGAGGCGGAGTTCTTTTCAGTTCCTGGCGTCATTGATGTGTGGCAGCCAAAATCATGCGGTGACCGCCATCGCGTGAGCAATCAGCAGGAATCCAATAAGCAACCAGCCTACCAACCGCATGGCGGGCCTGCCTGTCAAAGAACGTGGCAAAACCAATGCCAGTCCGAAGCCGCCAGCCGCGTGGCTGACATTGGAAAAAAAAATGTTCTGCCGCCAATAATCGAGCGTTTTTGCAGCACCATGAACCGATTCTAAAGTTTCTGCTGCAAATAGCGGTGAAGATATTAGAAGAGCGACCAGCGAAATATAGATTGTGATTTTCATGTCGGCAGTTGGTTTAGTTTCGGTTGCGGCTTGGTCTTCCGTTCAATCCAGTCGTAGAGCACAGGGACGACGAGCAGGGTGAGGAAAGTCGAGGTGAGGATGCCACCAATGACGACGGTGGCGATGGGCCGTTGCACTTCGGCTCCGGCTCCGGTGGCGAGCGCCATGGGCAGGAAACCGAGGCTGGCGACAAGGGCGGTCATGAGTTTGGGCCGCAGACGGGTGAGGGTTCCTTCGACCACGGCCTCGCGCAGCTCCCGGCCTTCGCTGCGCAGTTGATTAATGAAGCTGATGAGCATGATGCCATTAAGAACGGCGATACCGCTGAGGGCGATAAATCCCACCGCTGCGCTGATGGTGAAAGGCATTCCTCGGAGGTGCAGAGCGAAGATGCCGCCAGTGACGGCGAGAGGCACACACATGAAGATAAGCGTGGCCTGCCTCAATGAACCAAAGCTCAGGAAAATGAGAACATAGATCAAGGCGAGCGCGAGAGGCACGACAATCAGCAGTCGCGCTTTGGCCTCTTGCAGATTCTTAAACTGGCCGCCAAACTCGAAGTAATAGCCATCGGGAAATGTGACCGTCTCGCGAATGAGGTTTGTGGCCTCTTCCACAAAACCCTCGGTATCGCGCCCTCTCACGTTGATAAGGATGCTGACACGGCGCTGTGTATCTTCACGGGCGATCTGAACAGGCTGGGGCACCAGCACGATCTTGGCAACCTGGCCAAGCGCCAGCATGCCGCCATCCTCGGTACGCAAAGCGAGGCGTTTCATGCCTTCGAGATCTGCTCGGCGGTCTTCAGCCAGACGGACGACGATGGAGCTACGGCGATTTCCTTCAATGAACGTACCGACCTCTTTTCCGGCGAGTGCGGTTTCCACAAGTCGGTTCAATTCGTCCGCATGAACGTTGAACTTGCGCATGGCTTCGCGATCCGGCTGGATCTCAATCATGGGGTTTTTGCCAATGCTGTCGAACTCCGTCTCGCCTCCGCCACGAATGCTGGCAATGGCAGTGCGGACTTCGCCGGCGAGACGTTCGAGTTCATCGTAACTGTCTCCAAAGACTTTGCATACAAGGTCGGCGCGGGCTCCTGCCATGATCTCATTGAAGCGCATCTGGATAGGCTGGGTAACCAGGATGTTTTGGCCGGGCACCTGATCGAGCAATGCCTTTCGCATGAGTTCACCGAGGCGTTCTTTGCTGATGATTGTGCCATTCTCTTTCCGCCACTGGTCACGCGGATTGAGCATGAGGTAGGTATCGGCGACGTTCGGGTTCATCGGGTCGGTCGCGATCTCCGCCGTGCCGATGCGGGAGAAGATTTCCTTAACCTCCGGGAATTCGCGTCGAATGACAGCCTCGCTCTGTTTCTGCAAATCAAGCGAAGAGGAAAGCCCGGCACTGCTGCTGCGAATAAGCTGAAAGGCGAAGTCGCCCTCATCAAGTTGCGGAATGAATTCCGAACCGAGACGTGAGAACACCCAGAGCGAGGAACCGAACAGGACGAGCATAGGCAGCACGACAAGCAGGCGGAAGCGAAGGCCAAAGTTCAGGAGCGGTGTGTAAAGCCGCTTGGTGAAAGTGACGAGCCAGTTGTCTTTTTCCTGAATCTTTCCGCCGAGCAAATACGAACACAGCACGGGCATCAAGGTCACCGCCAGCACAAGCGAACCACCTAGCGCCAGCATGACAACCAGCGCCATGGGCTTGAACATCTTCCCTTCAATGCCTTGGAGCGCAAGGATGGGCACATAAACGACCGTGATGATCAACACGCCGAAGAACATTGGATTGGCAACCTCCTTGGCGGACTTAACCACTTCTTCAGTGCGCTCGCTGGCGGTGAGCCTGCGACCAAGCGCGTGCTGTCGCTCGCCTAGATGGCGGACGATGTTTTCGACCATCACCACAGCGCCATCAATGATCAGGCCAAAGTCGATGGCCCCGAGGCTCATCAGATTCCCACTGATGTGATAGCGCACCATCCCCGTCATGGCAAAGAGCATGGAAAGCGGAATGACGAGGGCGACGATGAAGGCAGCGCGAAAGTTCCCAAGCAGCGCAAACAGCACCACAACGACGAGCAAAGCCCCTTCGGTAAGATTCCTCTCCACCGTGGCAATCGTGCGGCTGACAAGATTGCTGCGATCATAGAGCGTCCTGATGACAACGCCGTGCGGCAGCTTGGCCTGGATGTCGGTAAGCTTCGCCCGCACGGCTTCAGCAACTTGTCGTGAGCTTTCACCTGCAAGCATGATGGCGGCACCCACAAGGGCCTCGTCTCCGTCGTCGGTAGCCGCTCCAGAACGAAAGGCGCTGCCGATGCTCACCGTGGCCACTTCGCTGATGAGGATGGGCTTTACACCACCTGCAAACTTGAGCGGTATGGCGAGGATTTGTTCGATGTCGTTCACGCGACTGACAGCGCGGACAATAAGCTGTTCGCCACCGATCTCGACATAGCCTCCGCCTGCATTGCGGGTGTTTTGCTCGACGATCTCTGCCAGCATGTCGAGCGAAAGACCTCGTTCGGCAAGACGGGCGGGATCAGGTTTGATGACGATTTGCTTTTGATAACCGCCGTTGGTGTTAACCTCCGCAACGCCGGGCGTACTGCGCAGCAATGGCTTCACCTGATATTCCTGAATTTGTGCGAGTTCCATGAGCTGCGCCTCACGGGTGGCGGGTTTGGTTTTTGCGTCGTCGCTGTAATCAAGACTGTAATAGAAGATTTCTCCCAGCCCAGTGGCAACGGGTGCCAGCTTCGGCGTAAGTCCTGGCGGCAGTTCGTCCAGCACAGCTTGTAGGCGCTCGGTGACGAGTTGGCGAATGCGGAACAGATCTACATCGTCATGGAAAACCATCGTGACTTGTGAAAGCCCAAACTTCGACAATGAGCGAAGTTCGATCATCTGCGGCAATCCCGCCATTTCGCTTTCAATGGGAAAGGTGACCAGCTTTTCGATCTCTTCTGGGGCGAGAGCGGAAACAGCGGTGTTGATCTGCACCTGTGGGTTGGTGATGTCCGGGACAGCATCAATGGGCAGATGGAGGGCCGACCACGAGCCGATGCCGAGAAGAACCAGCATGGCAAGCAACACGGCGGCACGATGCCGCATAGCGATGGTGATGAGATGGGCGAGCATGGTATGCTAGTGGCCGCAGTTGCAGGCCTTGCCGCCGCGTAGGATTTGCAGTTCGGCAAGCCAGAGCGACATCACAGGTGTGGTGACGATCTCATCCCCAGTGTAGAGGCCATCGGTGATCTCCACATGTTCGCCGCTTGCTGATCCAACTTTAACTGGAGTACGCAGGTAAAACTCGTCGTTCTTAGCATAGACAAACGTGCCTTCGGCGGTCGTGAGCAGTGCGGCTTTTGGAATCGCAGTGACGGCATCGCTCGCAGGAAAGCGGAAGGTCGCAGTGAGAGCGGCACCTGCTTCAACAGGTGCGGCTGTTTGCACCGTCACTTCATAGTCACCGAGGGTCAGATAAGGGGCCTTCTCGATGCGGAGCACGCTGCCTATGGTGGAGCTGATTTCCACATCCATGCCGGGCTTCACCTGCTGGGCCTGGGCTTCGGTAAGCCAGCCGCTGGCTTCACTTCCCCGCTGTATAGACTGCAAATTAACGGTGAAGGATGGTGCAATTTTTTCCTCCTGAACCTCAGCCGTTTGCAGGCCGATGGATTCCATCATGAGCGTGGTGAGGGAAACACCTTTGCCCTCTCTAAACTGCGCGCCGTTTTCCGGTGCAGCTGTGTGAGTTGGACTGGCGTTGGATTGACTGCAACTGTTGAGTGCTGCGGCTATGGGAAGGCAAAGAATGGAAAATAAAAGTTTCATGGTGGGTACAGGTCAAGGCTTCGGTGCGCTGAGGGTGATGAGAGAGCCAATCGCGCCAGTGAGTTCTTCCAGCATGAGCCCGGCTTCGAGCGCCTGGGACTGCGCCTCGCTGATGGACTCGACCGCTTCGAGATACTTGTCCTGGAGTTCGACAAAGGTCGCTGTGGGGACTGCGCCAAGACGGTAATGGCGATCCGCCAGCGCTGCCGCTTCACTGAATCTCGTGATGGCATCTCCTTTCCACAGCAGCACGCGTGACTGCTGGGTTTTGAACAGCAACATGGACTCGGTGACCAGTCTTTCGACCTCCCGTTGGGCAGCGTTTAATGTAGCCTGGGCTTGTGACAGCCGCGCCTCCGCCGAGGCGACTTCGGCTTTGCCAGACTTCCAGAATGGCAGCGGAAAGGAAATGCCGAGTCCGCCGACAGTTTGATCCTCCTGGCTTTTCGTGTTCTGAACTTCAACGTAGGGACCGACGGTGAAAGAGGGATAACGTTCGTTTTTGGCGAGTTCGACCTTGAACCCCTGCTGCTCAAGCTCCGTGCGCCGGATACGCAGATCGTAATGGTTCTGCATGGCTGTGCCCAGCAATGAGTCAAGGGAGGGTGGGGTCTTCATGTCAAACCCGGATCGCTTAACCACGAGAGGCGTGTCGGCACGGCGGCCCATGAGCTGGTTCAGTTCCAAGAGTATCTTTTGCACTGCTACAGCGGCTGTCGCTGCCCGCGACTCCGCTACCAGTGCCGCCGCCTCAATGGTCACTATCTCCAATTGGGGGGCAATACCTGCGGGCTCTCGCTGCACCATGACCTCACGCAACGCCGCATAACGTGAAGCGACCTCGCTGGCCGCAGCAGATATTTCCTGCTGTGCTGCGAGCGTGTAGGCCAGCACCCGCACTCGGGAGGCGAGATGAAAGCGAAAGCGTTCCAAACCAAGCTCAGCAAGGGTAATGTCACGATTCGCAATGGCCTTGCGCAGCCCCAGTCTTCCTGGCCATTCGATGGGCTGCGCCAGAGCGGCTGAGAAGGCCAGGCCATTTGAGCGACTGTCTGCCGATGAGACGCGGTTCTGCCCGATTTCGAGGCTCAGTTCAGGATTTGAAAGCCTGCCTGCCGTAGTGCGTGTGGCCTTCGCCGAGGCAATCTCCGCCTCATAGAAGCGAATCTCCGGATTGGCCGTCAGTGTGCGGGAAACAAGTTCTGAAATAGAACTGGCGGCAGGTTTGGTCTCCGCCGCAGGGAGCGATGGCAAAGCCATGATAATGACAAAGTAACAGAGGGAACGCATGAAAAGAACAGGTTGGAGGGGCAAGCAAAGGCATGAAACGGCCTCGTCACGAGACACGAAGATGCCCCCTTTGGACGAGGTGCATCACTTCC
This sequence comes from Prosthecobacter dejongeii, assembly GCF_014203045.1. Classification (NCBI taxonomy): domain Bacteria; kingdom Pseudomonadati; phylum Verrucomicrobiota; class Verrucomicrobiia; order Verrucomicrobiales; family Verrucomicrobiaceae; genus Prosthecobacter; species Prosthecobacter dejongeii. The sequence goes on along the minus strand of NZ_JACHIF010000001.1, from coordinate 767,671 downwards.
GGCGCACTCAGTCACCGCCTTTTAGGCGGACGTAGCGCACGGCAAATCACCCCAGAACGGCAGGGGCGCGTGCAGGCAATGAAGCACGGCTCACAAATGCCCAAGTCGTTCTCAGCTCCGGCGGTGCCGTGGTTGGCATTGACACCGGGGCAGCGGCCTGTTCAATCAGATCAAGCAATGCGAAAGCCTGTATGAGACAGATTAGTTCCACCATCTGCATTTCCGGCATTGCCACCATTTCCGGAAGAAAACTTTGGGCGATGGTACCGCTTGGGCAGATGTCTGGCATTGTGGGAACGTCATGGCCCTCATCGCCATGAGAACAGCACCCAGCATGTTGTTTCTCCACCTCCTGTGGCACCAGACAACACATCGACGCAGGCACCATGAGTGCCAGAAGGATGAGTGCGAGAATTTGCCAGAGGCGTTTCATTTGAAAATGCATCAAACGATCATCGCCAAAAAAGGAAGATCAAGCAGGATGTGAAAGGTTTGCCTCGTCTTTCGGATAATTTGGATGAATCGCACACTCCTTTTCAGAATGCATGGAGAACCAATCCGTCCATGCTGACGGCATCCAACCATTTTTGCCATTCATGAGCTCAAGGCGATAAAGCATGAGCGGGGCAAGAAATGGATCGGTTATTTATGTGCCTTCAGTCTTTCAGTCAGAAAAGTCGTGGAAATTCTTGTACAGATCCGTTGGCCATAAGTGAAAAGCACGCCAGCAATGAAAATTATTCGTTTTTTAAGATTCGATTCGCAGGCTAGAAACTTTGTCGCATTGGTTCTTCAGTCGTGGCTGGTCAAGCTCTGGTAATTGTCTTCAATGGTCCCCTCGATAGTTGGACAACTAACTTCGGACAATTAAGGGCAGCACATCCAACATGTTGGCAGACCACCCCACAAAGAGGACCAATTTATTTAAAACTTAGCGCCCATATATCAACCTGCGCTAGGGAGTCACTTAAAGAACCAGAATTATCGATAATCACGTCAGCATTAGGACGAATAAAGGAAATTAATTCAATTTCGGTGACATCAGCGTCGTATTCTTCACACTGTTCTTTAAGCCATCCACGACTGTCAAAGAGTCGCTGGTGTCTAATGACATTATCAACATCGACATAGACCAACTTCAGATATTTGTCACCCACGCGATCAAGCAAAAGATCGAGAATCAGCTTATGGCGTAGACCGTCGAGAACCCCGATACTATTGGAATCTGCGCCCAACGACTCAAAGACTAAATCGCAAAAGTGTTCTGGTTCATTTTCTACCATTTTTTGACCTATAGTCTGAAGAACTCGTTTATCCTCGGTAGACATACCAAGTCTTGCAGCTTCAAAACGAACAACGTTCCCGAAGCTCGTCCATTTAAGGCCCTGCGACAAGGCAAACGGCTTGGAAATACTGGTTTTACCTGACCCAGTGTGACCAGCAAAAACGACCAAATTATTTTGTGACTTCATGGCCTTGTTCCATCATTTCAATATTACCCATCCCCTTCGATCTGATTTCTTGAATGGAATATCTTCGAAAGATCGGAATGATGTGATCCATATTAGCGAACAATATGAGGCACTCTGTCGCTCATCCCAAAAATCAGAGTTCGAAGGACAGATTCCCCTGCCAAACTGCTCCTTGATTTGATCTAATGAACCTGGCAATAAATGATAAAACCAAACTTGATCGACGACACACACACCGGCTATTCCTGCGCCAGATCGTTTCAAAAGAATGATATCGCCCTTCTCTATGCATTCAAAAGGAGCAATGCGATTCTTTGAAAACCTGGTCTCAATAGACTTTTTCCCCTCTGAAATGAATGTAAAATAGGGTTCAACAAAAACTGCCAGGTGAATTTTAATGAGTTCATCAACCGAGTCCAAAATATCCGTCCACTGCCTATCATCTGCAAGCGCAGCCTTTAGTTTGTTAAGAGCTGAATCCCGGCCTTCAATCATACATTTCCTTCAAATAGGTTGCCCGATCATTGATTTCGCTGTGTAGAACTGAATTCAATTCACGAGCGTTTCTTTCACCGCCAGCGTTGGTTGATATGTTTATTCCGCCATCACGATTCTGGCCCGCCAACAACATTTCTGCTAATAAATATGGGTCGCTGCATTCGAAAAAACGATTTCCTGAAGTCACTAAATTAGCCCTGGCCCGCCCTAGAAAATTTGTACTAACAGACGGAAGAATAGCCTCTCGCCAAACAGGAGAAAGAAACGCGCGCCCTGAACCTCCTTGCTTACCGTCTTTTTTATCCCCAGAGTTTTTAACTGAAAACTTTATACCTTGGATAATAAATTCATTCCATTCAGCAGTGAATAGTCGAGACGTATCATCATTATAAGTAAGCCGACAGTTATCGGATACTCGATTTCGGAATATAAGTACTTCGGCGCTCCGCCAGGCGGGAATACGTGCACTAAATCCTGCGGCTTTGAGGCTAGTGCTTTCAAAAAATGGAGTTTTATAATGTAGTTTAATTTTATTCGTTGGATTCAATTCTAAACCGCCTTCCTTGCACCAATTTAACAGTTCTGCCAACTCTTTACTAGCACTGGATCGAGTGCCTTCTAACGGAAAACTCAATAATATCAACCCGCCAGGTTTCACTATAGATTGAGCCTTAACCATGAAGTGCTTTGTTAGATGATTGTACCAAGGCGGATCTACCACGGCAATATCCATCAGCGGATGCGTGGGGATGGGTTTAGTAAGATCACATGCCATGAGGTTGGCAGAATTAATCTGAGATTTTAATAGATCGGCTCGACGATCTAGCAATGACCAGCTCCACGAAGGCCTTATTTTGTCACCTGCCACCACAATGCTAGGGCAACCAAGGCAAGCAACGGAAGGCTGTTTTGAACCACCAATCTCCCGAGTTAGAAAATCAAGGATATCGCGAATACTCTCTTGGGTAAACCTCCATTCATAGTCAAGGGGGTGCTCAGGAGAGTTTGGGAAAGGTTCCGGGAATATCTGCCTAGCAACACTTGCTCCGGCTATTCCCAGGAGGCCACTCTCAAGATTCAAGCGAGAGAGAGACTGCCAGACATCTAGTGGGTAGTATCCTGGAAGTTTCCTGAGAAAAGATTCCCAATTTTCATGATCCCCAGTCCAAAAACTTCGAACACATTCATCTAGACGACGGACGAATATTGGATCTGATTCACACAGGAGCTGACTATCAAATCGCCACTTCATAAATTGGGAGATTTCGTTGATGAAGTGAAAATCGCGATTCGATCTCCAAATTCCAGCATTTGATGGCTTCCTGTTGAATTTCCATCGATTTTTGATGGACCGCGTTGATTCTCATTTCGTCTTGAGCAGGTCGAAAAGCTGACACACAAAGGGGCACGACTCTTAATGGCAGCAGCGGAGAAATTGCCTGTAATCGATCTACGAACTCAGTCATTTTAGCATCAATTGCTTTATTGTCAGGGGCCGTGAAGGTTGCATATCCATAGACATCTATACCGAGGGAAACAATCTTTTTAAAGATAGAGAATTGTTGATCAAATAAAGCAGGGGCAGCACGTGTATTAAAAGAAAATGACGACGAATCGAAGCCTTTAAAACAGCCAACTTTAGCGTAATTACGGTAAGATACCACTCGATCAATTTCAGACGTGCTAAGCTTTGTCCAGAAAAAGTCCGTACTCAAATTATCGTCGGACCAAAGGAATGTTCTTTCTGACAATCCACCTTTTTCCAAAGCATCCATGGTCCAAGGAATCCATTCAGGCGTAAGGTCCGGTTGTCCTCCAGAAAGGTCTATAATAGCCGGTGGATGCTCGTGCGCCCGATATCTATCTACTAATTCATCGGCAGTCAACCAAAGGCCTTTTTGCTCATCCGCTTTGAGCAGATCGAACGGCACATAGCAATACCAGCATCGCCAGTTACATGCAGCGTTCTGAAAGACTTGAGCTAAGGCAACATCTCCTGAATCTATCCCAAGCTTATGATTGGCGGGATCAATAGGCAAAGAATTTTCAGGCCAACCTAAAGCAGTCCAACGACGAAAATGCCTGATTCGTCCGACTCCTCCACAATTGGTAGGATCGGTAATATCTATTTCTTGACTCGTGCCGCTTAACTTTGCCACAAGTAATTCCTTAGTATCCAGACGTATTGCCTTGGCCCTTAACTTAGACGAGTATTGTAATGTGTCTATAGTGTTAAAATTCATAATGACAAATCCAATTCAGATTGAACCCGGTTTTCTTCATCGAGCAGATCTGGTAATTTAACATTTAGATATGCCCAAATCACCTTTTCAAGGTAATCCAGTTCAGCTTGCAGGAGATCCCGTTCCTCGGGGATGCCATGCCAATAAAAGACACATTTCCTACAACAGGTTGCTGTTGCATGTTGTGCGTAATGAATAGGATCATCGTCTCGCAGCAAGGGAGTTTGTTGTCCTTCACGAAAGTGATGTCCTAAGCCTATGGATTTTTTAAGCCGCAAACGAACTTTTTTTTCCAGGCGCTGGCGACCTATCATGAGGGGGCGACGTTTTGATACCCACGATATGTCATTCCTCCAAAAGTATGCGCGTATGTGCTCCTTTTTCAGGCTACTAACCAGTATACTGATGTTGTTAATATCTCGTTTATGTAGTAGGTCCCACTCAATTGGAGATGCTCCGCAATTCGTGCAAATGCTGGGCGAGTGGCGTCTTTCTTTCGGTGGTTTCTTGGGACTGAAGCAATGTTCGTCTTCAGCACACTTGAAGTCCGTGCATTTAATATCCAGCTTTTCTCTTTTTTTAGGCATAGACGTTGCCCCCCCCTTATTGTTTTTCTATTGCACGAATAAACATATCACGATCAAACTCATTTAGTACGGCAAGATTTACATGAGTGAGCAAACCCTTTCTGACGATCTCATCTGGGGCAATTAGACCTTTTTGAAGATTCTCGGCGGCTCCCCACCAATTAATCTGTTGATCCGCAAGCCTCCAGGCCATGTGATTGGCAAGTACGCCTACGTCCATTTCGAAAGTGTCTGCAACCTTCTCTATAGCGGCTTTCATCATCTTAACATTACCGCTGGCCGCTTTGACCACGGCTTTCTCGATTCTGTCACTATCACCATCAAAAAGAACATCTTCAGCCCATTCATTTGCTACGGTTTCATCATCATCAGTATCCGACTCTTTTTGACCGATGGGTTCAATTTCGATCACCGCTGATGTTTCAGATACGTGGTTGTTAACTACGTGTCCTATTTCATGAAGCAGGTCAAATAACCATCGAGCAGTTTGGCTAGTGTTTTGTTTGACTACTATTACATGTCTTCCGCTTATTTTCCAAACAGCTCCATGAAATGCACCGCTATAGCAAATAGGAATGACAATAATCCCGCAATTCCAAGTGTAATCCAAAACTGACTGAAGGCTTATTTTGCCAAAATCAGCTAATATGGCATCTCTGAAACTCGACCACTCTTGCGGAATAGCGATCATCGGTACGTGTTCACAAGCTTTACACGCAAGCGCAGCGACATAATGAGCGTAAACTGTAAATGCATCGACTTTCTCGCTGTCTGCGTTAGTGCGTAATTTATATCGAACCCTTGAGCCAAATGCAAATGGAAGCGATGAATCAGCATCGAGTAGCCGTCGAATTGATATACCAAATACTGAGCTAAGTTCTACCAAGGCATTCCAAATGGCCTCGCCCGAACCCAAGCCAGATATTAGTGCAGTGTAAGAATTAGCTGGAAGTATTCTGGCTAGCATTGCCTTATCAAACCCACAAGCCGCCAAACGATGGAGCAATCTCGGCATATCGCTTGCTGATTTCATTACAATCAGATCGCTGGCTACCCCAACATTAAGTGCCGTAGCGACGGATTTCAGAGTTGCCAAGCTCGCCGCTTCATAGTTATCGGCCTCCCATCTTTGCACTTGTTGCTCTTTTAGACCCAATATTGCGGCCAGTTCTTTTTGAGTCTTGCCTCTGGCGATGCGGGCTTTAATTAGCGATGAAGGAAGATCATCTAGTGACGAAACAGAAAATACTGATATATCCCCCCTCACTAAGGCTTCATATTCTGAAATTTGGAGGCTAAGTAAATCAATTTCAGATTGATGTGCAGCTCGGTGAATCTCTGCGAAGGCATTTTCGCTAGTGCCAATTTCACTTATTCTTTCAACGAACCGATCCAACTGGCTCTTTGATATGCGGTACTGTCTTTCGTTCTTGATCATTGGAGTGAAGAAAGTTTGAATGCCACTAATCCTTTTGGAGCACCGGTATCTTTATTAATTTGAAAGAATTCGAAGAAAGTTCGTGCTGGTCCTTCGGCTTGAGCTCCACTCGGAAAAAACTCTCCCCCAAATCTTGCTTTTTGAGCTTGCCTGAAATTATTGAAGTCAAAAAACACTGGATCAAGCTTTTCAAGTTGTACCCCTAAAGGGTCCCAGCAGGCGTCAAAATCTTCCGGTAATTCTTTAGTTGTTACGAAACTACCATCCAGATACACAAATCGGCAGCCTGCCAATCGGAGCAAATACGAACCTTCAATGAAGCCGTCGAAAAGTCGACGTCGTCTTGCTCCGACTGCGAATCGTTTGGCCAACTCGTTAGGGTCAGCTGTCCAGTGCAGCCCTGGGGGCAGCAGTCCGAATTGATCGTGAGGCGGAATCATTGGGCGTGCTCATAAGCAACACAACAAAAATGTTGTGTCAAGCTTTTTCGAGTGCTTTACCTAGCACTCGGGCTGTAGTGCTTATTCGCCCGTGAAGAACTCACCCGAGCACGACAGATTCGCGTGAAGGCTGTCGCCAAGTTCTACAAGGTAAAGCACGTGTTGAAGCGGGCCGAGGGGAAGCGATCAAAGTACGCCAATTGCCACAAAATTGAGGGGCTTGTCCCACGTTTCTCCGGTAAAGCCATCACTACGGTCAGGTATAAAAGTTCAATGAGAGAGTCGTGGAAATTTTGTACATAAATCTGCTTCCCGTGAGAGAACGACCACGGGCAGTGAAAATTATTTTGTGTTTATAAATTGTTTTTCTCTGGACAGAAATTTTTGTCGTCATTGATTTCAATCTCTCGATCAAAGCATCAAATCCCTCGCTTATCTGGCTTCCTCCTCGACTTCGGCTTTTGTGATTTCGAGCGTGGTTGAGTCAAGTGTTGGTGATTGTCAGTGTTGGTGGCGAGTAATGATCCGAGGCCGACCGTAACGCGCTTCTTTTGGGCAACATAGTGTTGCGCCGTGATGGCAACGTCGGCATGGCGCAAGAACCGGGAAGCGTCCAATAATCCATCTTTTGCTGCGATCTGTGAGCCAGCTTCCTTCCTCAACGTGTGCAGAGGCGTGCGGGCCTTGACACCGTGCTTACGCAACCATGTGACGAGGCGAGTAAAACTTTGGTCAGCCCTGTACTTACTCCAGGTAGGTTCCGCCGCCTCGGTCGTTAGGACAGGTCGCGGCACTTTGAATTTCCGTTTGGGTGGATCGGCGGCCATGACATAAATGGCGTTTGGATCACTCGTTCTGAGCTTCTTTAAGATCTCTGTCACTTCAGCGTCTATGGGCACTTCACCCAAACTGGTTTCGGCCTTGGGAGCAAAATCGGATTGGGATTCTACGCGGATCAAACCTGCGTCGAGGTCCACGGATTCCCAGCGGAGCTTGTCCGCTTCGTTCCGCCGCAGACCAGCAAATAGCCCCAGCAAAAATGCTTTGAATGCCTCGGGGTCCTCAACCGCCAGTTTGTTACGTGCGGCTGAGAGGAGGGATTCGACGTTCATGGTTGAAACGTAGCGCATCGACTGACGTGGATAGAGGTCCACTCCGTCAAATGGGAGTGGGGAAGGCAGAACGACACGGTTGGTGACCAGACGCAAAAGGCGTTTTGCAAAGAGGCTCTTACCCATGCGGATGAGTGAATTTGCACTGTTGCGAGCAGCGCGTGCTTTGGTCTCATCTCTGCCTGCCCGGCTGCTGACGTAGCGGAGTTTCCAAGCCTCAATCCGATCAGGAGTAAGTTTTGCCAACAGCACAGCATCCACTGCGGTGAGCCAGGTGCTACGACTGTCGCCGCAGCGAGCAAAACGGCCTGCTGTAGCCTCAATGCCTTCGACATCGGCCACGATGCGTCTGAAGGTTGCGACATAGCCACGCAACGTCGTTGCTCTCACATTTGACAGCTCCGTCACCGCTGCCAGCAAGTCACCCACCGTCGCGCCTTTAACCGGTGACGCCGACGCTGGCTTGAATTTTAACAATGCTTCCTCCCAGCCATTGCTACGAAGCATTTGATAAATGTTCAGTGCCTTTTTGGCTGCGGCCTCCTTGATGGGGGTGCCAAGCGGGAATCGATGCCGCTGTCCCCGATAGGCTATCTGAACGCTGTAGTCAGGAGAATCCACCTTCCTCACTCGCTCCTGCCAATGCCGCACATCCCCCTTTGGGTAGCTGTGCATTTTCTGTGCAGTTTTTGAGATCTTACCTGTGCTGTTTTGATCCGATCTGATATCCTTCCTTGGTCGTTTCTCCCTTGTAGGAGCTTGTTTCTTTGTGCTCACTAGATAACATACAGGATCAGGAGCAAACATTCAATAAAACAATTTGTAATCATCAGGTCGTCGGTTCAAATCCGACTCTCGGCTCCAGCGATGACCCAAAAGGGGGGCATGAGGTTTTTTCTTTTGTCATGTGGCTGCAATTGGAAAGTCGGGGGCTGCCTACTCTTGGAATAATCCATCCAGGTAAATGAATGTGCCCGTCTAACCGATGAGATGCAGATTGCACACATGACGAATCGCGCTTTTCCCCACAATAAATGGGTATAAATTGTAGGCAGTGGCTGTTTATTGGCAGCATCCTAATTTTTTATGAGAACGCTCTCGCTCTTCGCGCTCGTCGCGGCTGCCTTCTTTTGTTTGCCGCTTTCTTCGGAGGCTGGGGCGATCAAATACAAGAATACCCCGGGTGACATGAGCTGGCCAGGTGGCCGGGTGCCGTATGTGTTCAACTCAGACATCACCAGCGCTGAAAAGCTGGTGTTTTTTCGCTGCGTGCGGGCTTGGCAGCGATTTGGCAATGTGCGCTTTGTGCCAACTACGGAGTCGGGTTTCCATCAGTCGCCAGAGGGTAACTACCTGCTCGTGCAGCGGAATGACCTGCGGTTTTTCGATGTGGTGAAGGATGTGAATTATGCCTGGATCGGCCGCTCTGGAAACATCGGTTTCCCGAATGCGCTGATGCAGCCCATGTCCATCCACAATTGGGATGGCGAAACGGTGGTGCATGAGATGGGGCACACGCTGGGCTTCATCCACGAGCACATGCGTGAGGACCGTAATACTTATGTGCGAGTGGACTATGACCAGATCAATGGCTTCACCCGCATCAATTTCGACATGGAGCGTGCCACCCTCCACACGACGTATGACTATGACTCCATCATGCATTACCCGGCCACGGCCTTTCGCGATACTTGGAAAACCGGGCTGTGCATGGAAGCGTTGGTGGACCCCTCGAAGACTGGAACGATGGGCTACAGCACTCACTTCAAGCCGCACCCCGAAGAGTGGAAAGTGGGGGATGAGATCGGCAAAATCACCTCGCTGCTGAGTGACGGCGACCGCGAGACCATCTATGACGAATACGGCACCTCCACCGAAGTCAGAGGCGTGATCAAAACGCCCGATGGGAAACCTTTGAGTGGTGTGAGGGCAACTCTGGTCGCGGTCGGCTCGGGCCACGATGAACAGGCCTTTGTGGATCTGCTAGGAGAAACCGGGGAGCGCCAGGTCCGCACCAATAGCAAGGGGGAGTTCTTTTTTCGTGGGGTGCCTTCCGGCAGTTTCAAGATCCAGTTATCCAAGTCGAAATTCACCTTCAGCCCTTCGGAAAGCACGTTCCAGGGCGGGTCTGCCCCCATCCTGGTGCATCTGTTTGACGCGACCCACACTGACAGTACGCCGCCGAATCCCTCCTTCACCGTGCCTCCACAGGCACCGCCAGACGCAGTCGGCTTTGAGCCAGCGACTTACAAAGCCTACCCGACTCTTTCGGGTGAAGCCCATGACACGGGTGGATCTGGCCTGAATCGCATTCAACTGGCGATGGATAATGGTGGCCGCTGGTGGAACTGGAGCACGCACAGTTATGGTGCGCCTGGAGCTACCTTTAACGAAGCTACGGATGCCCTTCCTCACACCACGTTTGACTCCGCAGGCAAGTGGACCCTGCCGGCCGATCAACTCGATAATTTGCCGGACGGCACGCACCACTTGCAGATCCGGGCGGGGGACTTTTCCAATAACTACTCGCCCTGGGAAGAGGTCAATTTCACACTGGATCGAAATCTACCGGTCGTGACGGCGGATGCGCCTCCTGCGGCTGAGTTCTTTGATTTCGAGACTCTCAACCTGGGCGGAACGGTCACGGATGCCACAGACCCGAATCCCACGGTCACCATCACTTTGATTAAAAGTGCGGGTTCGAAGTATTGGGATGGCAAGAACTGGGTTGATTCTTCGGCAGATCCGAAGACGCTGCGGCCTGCCGAAGTTAGCGGAGGGCGCTGGAAGCCCGCGGCTGTGGACACCCTGCCGCGCCGGTCTGACTTGTCCCCAGGGAACTACATCGTGCTGGTGAAGGCCAAGGACAAAGCCGGAAACTTCAACCTCCTGCCCACCGGCATCGATGGACTCGTTCGTTCTGCCGTGGATACCACCGTGCCAGATGTCGCCATTACCCCTTCGTTCCATGGCCAGCGGTATGCCGTGCATGAGATGCCCACGCTGATCGGCACAGCGAATGATGAACAAAGTTATGTCAAAGGTGTGCGGGTGTACCTGATGCGCCTAGTCCCGGGCATGAATGGGGCACCGAATGGCTTCCGTTATTGGACGGGTTTCGAGTGGTCCCCGGTGTCGCCCAATACGCCGCCACATCTGGAAGTTACCTATAACTCGACCACCCATGTGTGGAGTGCGCCCCCCTCTCGTGAGTGGGGCGACCCAGCCACCGATGTTCGCTTGCCAACAGGAGCCGCCGAACTGCCAGACGGCACTTATAAAGTCCAAGCCACCGCCTTTAACCGCGAGGAGCCGCAGGGCACTCGGTTGGTGGAGGAAACTTTCTACATTGCCACTGCTCCACCTCAGGTCACCATCACCCGTCCCGCCCACAATGGATTTGCCAAAGCAGGCTGGACCATCGGGGGAACGGTGTCAGACCCATCTGGCACGGGTTATGACAATGGCCGCATGAGCTTCACTCTGGTGAATATCGGCACAGGTAAGTTTTGGAATGGCGACGAATGGCAGGATAACATGGTCGCGCTGGAGGTGGACATCACGAACAACACCTGGACCTACGATGGCAGTGGTGCACATGCCCAACTGCCCCCAGGGGAAGGGCAGTATGCCATCAGTGCCACGGTCACGGATCGCAATGGTAACATCTCCCGGCCGATTTCAGGCGGTAACCAGATCCTCTTCCGCGCGGACCTGACTCCGCCTGTGTGTGAGATCGCCGGCCCAACCAACAATGCGATCATCACCACCTCTCCCATCCTCCCGTCCAGCTTTCATGGAACGGCTTCGGATGCATCCGGCCAGCCTCAGGTGACGCTGTTCCTGCGGAGATTGAAGGATAACTATTTTTGGAGCGGTCCCGGCACGGGTAACGGTTGGAAGGACGATGCCCAGGATGCCATCTTGACGAGTGCTTACGCCGGGGGGGGGCAGTCAGAGGCCTGGGCTTTGCAAACAGAGTTTCCATGCCTGAACCAGTTTTACTGGGGCATGCCGAATGGTGCCTATGTGCTGACTGCGGTGGCAAAAGATGCCGCAGGTAACACCACTCAGCGGGACGTGAATGTGACGGTAAATTACAATCCGCCCTGGCTGCGCCCGCAGGATGCGTTGGCCCGCTTTAACGTGCATCAAACGGCACCTGTGGCTGGCAGCACCGTGACGTCGGAACTGGCACAGACTTTCACACCGTGGCTGGATGGGCAGCCAGGGAATGGAGGCTACCTCACACCGCGCTCTTTTGGCCTAGATGCTACGGGCAACTTTTATGTGACCAACAACATGTCTCAGCGACAGATCTTTGGCGCCAATGAATACTGGGTGGATCACGGGGTGATCCAGCGTGTGGGACCCAATGGTTGGCGTCGCCAGCGAATGGTGGAGCAGGTGATCGCGGGCAGCGATGTTTTCTACTATGAGCGGTGGTCACCTGGTGGCCCGGCCATTCCGATCACAGCGGGTGAATTCTCGGTGCTGTCCACCACGCTGGTGAAAGGCTGCACGGATGCCGCAGGCAACACCTACGCTGCTTTTGAACTTACAGATTATTCGCCTTTCGGCAGTCCTAAATTTCCTTCTCGCAGTTATGTCCTGGTGGTCAAGTTCGATGCCCAAGGGAACCTCGTCTGGCGGCGCTACGTGCCGGGGCTAGTTCCCCCCAGCGACTGGCTGGCCATCGTGCACGTTCATGACCTTCTAGTGGCGGCAGACGGCACCGTCAGTTTGGTGATGGGAAACAATACCCGATTCAATGAATCCTTTTCCCAGTATCACGCTTGGCTCGTGCGTCTTTCGGCCACAGGAACCACCCTGGGCACGGCGCGGATGGGGCAAACTGGCGTCAGTGGCAATCCGGCACAGCCTTACAAAAGCTCGTCTCCTGAGCACTGCGTGGTCGCGGCAGATGGCACCACATGGATCCTTTCCACCGATGGCACGGCAGGCGTGTCTTACCCCTCACAAATCCTGCGGAAGTACGGGCCGAATGCGAATCTGCTGGCCAGCTATGAAACCAATCTTTGCAAAGCACCCGAGCGCTGGACTGACCTCGCCGTGGATGCAAATGGCATCGCCTATGTGACTGCGAACTTCCAGGTCAGTGAAAACGATGGCCGTGCCTGCCTGCTGCGTTTTGATAGCAATCTGAATTTGACCTGGCGCGCCTTTGGTCCGCTGGGTGGTGTTTACATCGGGGATGGGTTGGAAAGTGCCACCACAGACTATCGGGTGCAGGTGGGTGCGCAGGGCATCACCGTGATGCATGAGACGCCCGGCACCCAGGAGAGCGGTTACTATTACCGCCACCCCGTGGTGCTGCGCTTTACTGATGCAGGTGAACTGAAGTGGGCGCGCCGAGTGATGCCTACGGAATTGCAAGGAAATGCAGGTGCTTCCCATATGCAGGTGACCTCGGCTGGCGATGTCCTTTTGACCGGATTCTTCAGCGAAAGCCTCAGTCTGGCCACGTCATTTTATGGCAAGATCAGCAACGCTGGCGATCTCCAATACTTTGCCGATCTAGCCAGCACCGCAGGCGTGGCGCTGACATGCCTGACGGCCAATGATCGCCTAGCCGTTTTAGAGGCTGCCCCTGGCAGTGTCTATTCTCCTCAGGGAGACCAGAGCATCCGGATCTATGGGAATCCCGCCTCCGTCTTGCTGCCTGTCGTTCTGGATGCGGGCCTGCCGCAGAGCCGCAGTGTGCTCTCTGGCAGCACGGTGGAGTTCAGAGTGGTGAATCGCGGCAGCCCAGCTAGTTACCAGTGGCGCAAGCAAACTGGGGCAGGCACACCGCAGGACATCCTCGGTGCTACAGGGGATGCGCTGGCCTTAAGCAATGTGCAATCTGGGGACGCTGGCGGCTACAGCTGCGTGGTGACCAATGCGGCAGGCAGCGTCACCTCAGGTACGGCCACTCTCACCGTCGTGCAGGTGGTGCCGCTGGTCACCGCCCTGGATGACAGTGGACGCACGTGGACGACTGGAGGCGATGCCTCTTGGTATGGGGCAACCGGGGGTGTCAGCCATGACGGAACAGATGCCGCCGCCTCGGGGGAGCTGGATCACAATCAGGTCTCTTGGCTGGAAACCACCGTGACAGGTCCGGCCACCATCAACTTCTGGTGGAAGTCTTCCACGGAACATTTTGATGCCCTCACCTTCAAGGTGGATGGCGTCACTTCTGGTTCTCCTCTTGCGGGAGACCGGGACTGGACCCTGGTCACCCTTACTCTGGGCAGTGGCACGCACACTTTGCGCTGGGAGTATGAGCGCGATGGCGTTGGCGGTAGCGACTTGAACCGGGTCTGGGTGGACCAGTTTTCTGTGGTTTATCCGCTGACTTTGGCAGACGCTGTGGATGCCCCTGCCATGACCTTCACCACAGGCGGAGACGCCGAGTGGGCCGGCGTGGCCAGCACATCTTCGTCCGACTTTGTGGATCACGCCGCCAGTGCTTACATCAGCGCCAATAAAGAATCCTGGATGCAGACCACCGTCACCGGCCCAGGCACGCTGACGTTTTGGTGGAATGTGGAGTGTGATCCAGACCAGCACTACCTGCGGCTGAAGGTGGACGGTGCCGCCGTGCGCAGCATCACCGGTTTTCCAGGCTGGGCCAAGGTGACACAGGCCATCGGCTCAGGCACGCACACCATCCGCTGGGCTTTTGAGAGCGGCCCCGGCATCATTTTCCTGGGAGATGGTGGCAAGGTGGACCGTGTATCCTTCGCAGCGGGTGGGCTAGAGCCTGGTTTCCTCGCCCATCCAACCTCACAGATTCGCCTCGCGGGCGGGCAGGTCTCGTTCAGTGTCACGCCCAGCGGGGACAGTCCGCAATACCAATGGCTGAAAGGTCCAGCGAAAACCGTGCTGAATGGCACCACCTCCCAGGGTTTTACCAAGATCCACCTCAGTGCCGCAGATGCCACGCTCTACTGGGTGAAATTGACCAATGACCACGGCACCGCTACCAGTAACCCTGCTTATCTAGGTGTGGCTACGCCGCTCCCTGCTGCCAGCACCTTGAAAGAAGGGGCCGCGCTGGCGCTGAATGCCGCCGTGGCCGTGCCCCCAGGTTGCTCCATCAGCAGCTATCAGTGGCGGAATGGCAGCCAGATCTTGGCAGACGGAACTGTCAATGGCGTGACCACCTCTGGCGCAGGCACCAAGGCACTGAAAATCACGGGCCTGAAGGCAGCAAACAGCGGGCCTTACACCTGCATCGTGGAGATGACCACCCCCGGCGGCACCGTCACAGGCAGCCTCGGCGTGAGCACCGTCACCGTCCTGCCCAAACCTGAAGTGGCCGCCTTGCCACCGCGCACCTACACCGTGAGTGAATCGGTGGATGTCCAGATCAACTCGACGAACAGCCCAACCAAATATGCCGTCACGGGCCTCCCCGCCGGCGTGACTGTCAATGCCGCCACGGGTCGCATCACGGGCAAGCCCAAGGTAGCCTCCGCTCTCCTCAAAGACGGAACTCGGAAGCCCTTCAAGCTCAGCATCACCGCCACCAATGCCGCAGGCACCAGCAGCCCCGTGACGGTGGACTGGATTGTCCATCCCCTGGACTCTCGCTTGGTAGGTACCTACAATGGCTTGTTAGACCGCAATGCAGCGGTGAATGGCACCCTACCCACCTCCACCACCGGCCTCGGTGGCACCGTGCAGCTACAGATCACCAGCGGTGGAGTCATCTCCGGCACTCTGAAGCTGGGCAGCCAAGTCGCTTACCGACTGGCTGGCGCCGTGGACGTCTCTCCCACAAACGGCAGCCTCTCCTGCTCCCTGCCGATCACGCGCAAAGCACCCTGGGCAAATGTGACCTTGAACCTAAGCTTTGACCTGGCCAGCGGTGGCATCGCGGGTTCGATTACCGATGGCGGTGCCAATGCTCCACTTGTGAAAGGCTGGCGCACCACCAGCCTCACCAGCTACAACGGTCTCCACAACAGCGCCTTGTTCGTGGATGCTGGATTGTCTGGAGATTTCACGACGACGCCCAAAGGCGACGGTTTTGCGGCCCTGAATGTCACAGGCAAAGGCACCGCCAAATGGACAGCGAAATTGCCCGATGGCTCCGCCGTCATTGCCAGCACACCTGTTGGCCCCACGGGTCAGGTCATGCTGCATCAGTTGCTCCAGGGCGGGGCTGGCAGCGTGCAGGGTTGGGTCGAAATTGATGCCGCCACGCATGAAGTGGAGGGTGCCCCTAGCCTTAGCTGGTTCAAGACCTCCCAAGAAGCATCCCGCAATTACAAAGACGGCATTGCCCTGCAAAACCTGACTGTCACAGGAGGCCTCTATGTGGCCAAAAACGTCAGCCTCCACGCCCTGCTGGGTCTAGGTGCGCCGCCGCTGAATGCCCAGGTCCGCTTAAGCCAGGGCGGACTAGATCCCGCACTCGTGCAAAGCTTCACCTTGACCGCACCCAATACCGTCACGGTCCCGACGAACCCACTGGGAATGAAACTCACGCTCGCCCCCGCCACAGGTTTAGTGACCGGCAGCTTTACCCAGCCCGGGCTCACTGCCAAAACACCACGGAAGGCCGACGTCTTCGGCCTCATCGTGCCACGTCTGAGCCGAGGGGTAGGCTACTTTCTCCTCCCAGAGTTACCCACCCCCAGCACCACCCCCGCCACAGCCCCCATCTGGAGCGGCAAACTGGAAATCGGCGTTCCCGTAGAGCCCTGATGTGGAGATGAACTGATCTTCAATTTTACGTCAGGCCTGCGTGTCGAGCGCAAGCAGGAGGCGGTCTCCCCACCCAGCACACGGCCTATGTCTTTAGCGGGGGCCTGAGCGTGGCGGAATACATCCGCACAGGTAGTACCAATCCCAACACGCCTCTTACCAACAGTAGCGTGCCTACCGTGCAGTATGTGCGTGGCCGGGACATGGGCGGCGGGGTAGGCGGCCTGCTTTACAGCATCCGAGGCACCACGCTGAAGTACAATCACAGCAACGGACGTGGCGACATCGTGGCACATAGCGACAGCACAGGCGCCTTGTCGTGGACGGCCAGCTACGAGGCGTATGGCCAAACCACGAAGGAAACGAATTTCAACAGTAATACCAACGCCGATACTCAACGCGCTAACAGTAAGGACGAAGAAAAAGATACGAGCCTGCTGAACGAAGGCTACCGCTATCGCGACCTGGAAACCGGCGTGTGGCTCAGCCGCGACCCCGCTGGCTTCGTGGACGGCCCCAACCTCTATGCCTATGTCCAACAGAACCCTTGGAGTAAGTTCGATGCGGAAGGACTCTTCCTGAGTGCTCTGGTCACGGCAGGTTTCGCGGCGTATGATACGTATCAGTACGCGACTGGCAAGATCAGCGGATCGGACTATGCCGGAAGAATGGCGCTCAATGGAGCAGCTCTAGTTGCAGACGCAGCCAGCGGAGGCTTGGGGGGCGGGCTGGCAGTTAGAATGACTGCGACAGGTTCAAGGGCAGTTACGACCATCATCAAAACGGCCAAGGCTGTGGACAAGGCCAATGACCTGGTTGAGAACGTCCAGACCGCTGTTGAGACTGGACAGAGTATTGTGGAAGCCTCGGAGGGCGAAGGGCGAGGCTTGGTGCGAGCTGCTGCCAATGCCTTGGAGGATGCGGCAACAAAGAAAGTGCTGGGTGCTGTCGCAAAAAAGCCAACGGGCTCGTATACCAACACACACGAAAGTGGGAAAAAGTATCACGGTATGGGTACCGAGGAACGGATGAATACTTCGGCCAAAGAAAAGGCGACCGAGTACGGAGATCCAGTTGTCGAACAGGACTTCAAGCCTGCTGCGGACCGTCGGGAGGCATTCAAAGACGAAGCCCGGCGTATCCGCGAGGATGGCGGGGTTGAAAATCCGGAAAACTACAACAAAATCAACTCTCCCGGTGAGAAATACCTCAAACAAGACGGCGAATGAAAACTGCTGAAATCATAAAATGGGGACGTTGGCGCATTGCATGGGTTTCTTCGGGAAATCTCGACGAGGTGGGTAAACTCTTGCGTTCAGGCGAGATAGATGGCGTTGGCTTGAACCCTCATCACGGGTTCACTGGTGATCCGTCGTTCCTCAATGAACTACCGTCATTCGCTGGGATTATCGTGACCGAAACTGGCTCTCTAGATTGCCAAACACTGCCTCGTTTTAACGAGTTGCGCTTCATTAGCCTAGGAGGAATGAGATTGCGTGGATTTGATTTCAGGGAATTTATTAACTTGGTGGATTTACGGATCGTCTGGCATTCGGGTGACATCCTGCCCAGCAGCGGAGATTCTTTAGAGTCCCTTTATCTTAAAGGTTACAAACCCAAGACGAAAGATCTCAACGCTCTCTCTTCATTTGCTAACTTGGAAGCACTGGAGCTTGTCCAAGCAGGAGTGACAAGCCTTGATGGCGTGCAGAGGCTGGCGAGGCTTCGCCAGATTGACGTGAGTTATTGTAAAGCTCTTGTCACCATTGCCGCGCTGATAAGCACTCCCATTGAGCAAGTTCACTTTGAAGCCTGCGGAAATATTCAGGACATTCCGCTGCTAAGTAGGTGCGCTCGTGTCCGCTCGATTAAGCTTTCCTCATGTGGAAAGCTGCAGTCTTTGAGCTTTTTGGAGGAAAGCAAAACTATCGAGGAGTTCCGTTTTGTAAAAACGGAAGTGGCAGATGGGGATATGTCACCACTTTTGAAGTTGAAATCAGTTGGTTTCATTAATAAACGCGACTATTCGCACACAAGTGAACAAGTGAATGAATTCATCAGCAGGCGTGCTGCAAACAGTGACCACCCATAGCCCGTCATTCATGCCTGTCTCCAGGGCAATCCCCTCCGGCGAATTGGTCATGGGACGTGGGCATAGTGGGTCTTCAAGACATCCGCTGCGTTGTATATGGAGCTAGGTATAACAAGAGGTTAGATCAAATCAATCCTTGCTGGATGCCGCGTTGGACGGCCTGGATGAAGCCGATGGCGTTGCAAATGAGCCTCATCCTGTCCACGTTCCTGGCCTTGTAGCGGGAGGGCGGGCGGGAGCCCGGCACGATGCTGGTGGCGGTGACGATGTAACCGTAACCGGGGGTGGCCCAGTAGAGGGAGCTTTGTACTCGGCCTCTTCGCGGCCGATCCAGCGCCCGTCACGGAGCCTGCGTGCACTGCCCTGGAAGGCACTCTTCAATTGGCCCCAAAAGAGACGGTTGCCGACGATGGAGGGGCATTTGGACAGGATGCGGCACTCTGCACCAGGGGCTGGTTTGTGGGGGATGGCTTTGAAGGTAGACGTCTTGGGGAAGGGGTGTCTGTTGTTGATGACTACCGGGCGAGTATGAAGGGGAACTATGTTCAGGCTCGCTCGGGAGGAGGCGCTAGGAGAAGTGGCGCTCGGTGTTGACACCGAAGAAAGGGGCGAATCGAATCTAAACGTCTGGTTAGGCCAGACGCTCTGGGTTTTCTCTCTTGGGCCTGAGGGTCCATCTCTTCGGCTTCCTTTGGGGCTTGGAAGAGGACTCTGCTATATGAGGTGCGGAATCGTCTCGCTGGTCTGTTTTTCGCCCGTGAGGGGGTCAGGCGCGGCTCATCATGGTGACTACGCGGTGGACGATCTGGGTCAATTCACCGGCTTCGTAGGGCTTGGGCAGTACGCCGACGAAGCCTTTCTCGAGGAAGGTCATTTGCACGTCTTCATTGACGCTGCCGCTGGTGACGACGAGGCGCGCTTCGGGGTCGAATCGGAGGATCTCTTCAGCGGTTTCGCCACCGTTCATGCCGCCGCGGAGGGTCAGGTCCATGAGCACGACATCGGGTGGGGTGCCGGTGCGGGCGAGGCTGTGGTAGATCTTTACGGCATCTTGACCGTTGTCGCATTCGATGACTTCATACCCGCAGCGTTTGAGGATGAGCTGGGCGACTTTCCGCAGGTCATCTTCATCATCCACAATGAGGACGCGGCCCTGGCCTTTTTTCAAGGGCACGGGGGCATGGTCTCGCTCTGGGGTGCCCACCTGTCCTGTCATGGCGGGCACGGCGGGCAGGTAAACGCTGAACTCGGTGCCGACATTCAGCCTGGATGAGACACGGATGTCGCCTTCGTGAGCATGGATGAAAAGCTTGCAGGTGGTGAGGCCGATGCCGTTGCCATCGGGCTTGGTGGTGAAGGTTTCTTTGAAGAGACGCTCCAGGTTTTCTGGTGAAATGCCGCAGCCACGATCCCGCACGGTGATGCGCACGTAGGGGCCGGGTTTCAGGATGTCATCCTGGCCGAGACCGATGTCTGCATTCTCTGCATCCACATCCATGTAGCCGCCCTGGGGCATGGCCTGGATGCCATTGAGAATGAGGTTTTGCAGCACTTGGCTGATCTTCACCGCATCGGCCACGGGCCAGCGGAGGGCTTGGCCCAGGCGCACGCGCAGTTGGGCATTGGATCCTGCGCCGGCGAACTTGACTGTGTCATGAATGATGGCGGCTACATCAATGGGCTGCTTTTGGTTAGGCTTGGCTTTGCAGGCGGTCACCACCTGGGAGGTGAATTGACGAGCGCGCTTCAGCCCGCTGAATATGAGCTGCAGCTCTTCCTTCAGAGCAGGCTGTCCCTGCACTTGCTGGAGCAGGTCTGAAAGGCGCATGGTGACTGGGCCTAACAAATTATTGACATCATGAGCGATGCCCTGGGCCAGGGCGGCTAGATTGTCCTGCTTCAGTTGATCTGACTGGCTGTCCAGATCTTCTCCACGGGCAGGCACCGGTTTAGGCAGCGCTGCCGATAGGATGGGCAGGGGAGTGACGACGAGGGTGTAGTTCAGCAGCTTGCGCATGCTGTTGAAGACGGCACGTACGCGCCAGTTGCAGCGCTGGGGAGGATGGCCGTAAAAGTTCTGAACGAAGGCCTCGCACTCGTGTGCGCCGCCGTTTTCGGTGGCATGTTTCAGGCTGCCTAAAAGTGTGGCAGCATCGGAGTCGCCTGCGGCTAAGTCAGCAATGCCGAGGCCGCGAAGGCCTTTTTCAGGCTCGACGCCTACCAGCACGGCGGCGGCGGCGTTGCTAAAGAGCACCTTGGGCCCTGCGTTGTCCGTGGGTTCGGCCTCCAGGATGAGTACCGCCTCCGGCACTTGATCCACCGCGACTCGGAGGAAGTAGTTGGCCGTTTTCATCTGGTGCAGACTTGCTTCCAGTTCGGCCAGTGTGTCAGGACGCAGTGTATCGGGAGAAAGTGTCATGGCAGCCACAGGTAATCAGGGCTCCATTTAGCTATCTTAAATTATTAAGTAAACTTTAATTTTCGGGAAACTGATCTTTAATGCATCTCATTTTTGAAACTCTCGTCAATATAGCGCGCAGACTTCCCCTGGGGCGGCCTGGTGGAGGCTGGAGAGGTGGTGAGACTACAGATGGGCCTGGAGCCAGGCGGTGCTGCGCTGGAGTTCACCCTTTTGGTAGGCGATCTCGGCATCCTTTTTACCCGGTCCATCCGGTGCTTTAAAGCTGGGGATGGCTTTGCCTTTTTTCGACATTTCTACCCAGGCCTTGAAGGCGGCGGTATCGCGATAGCCGGGGTAGGGCTTCCAGAATTCTTCGCTCTTGTAGTTCATCGGGCGGGCAAAGCCTGAAATGGTCTCCACCTGGAGGGGGACGCCAGGGGCGAGCTCGGCAAAGCGTTTGGCGTAGGCTTTAAAATCCACCAGTCCTTCACCGATGGCGGTCCACTGCACCACGGCGCCTTCTTCCGTGTCCCACACCATGCTGTCACGCACGCTGGAGCAGACGGTGAGGGCACCGAGGGCCTCCAGATGCGCCATGGGCTCCTCCATGGCCCAGACGGCATTGCCGGGGTCAATGTTCGCGCCGACGTAGCCCTTGCCTGCGGCTTCGATGAGGGCCCTCAGCTCGTGGGATTGCATGTCGCCGGCGTGGTTTTCGATGGCGATTTTGATGCCTTCGGCTTCCGCGCGGGATTGGTTGGCCTGGATGACTTTGAGAATGGCTTCGATGTGCTTCTGGATGCCGCCATCTGTGGCGCGGTCTTTGTTATTTCCCAGGTAACAGCGGGCCACGGGCGAGCCCAGGGCCTTGGCCACACGGATGGTCAGGGCTAGATGCTCCTCTGGGGTGCCATAGGTGTCCTTCCAGGTATTCGAGGTGGGGCAGACGGAACCCGTGCCCACATACAGCTTGAGCCCGGCTTTGTCGGCCTGCTCTTTCAGGCCCTTGAGGTAGGCCTCTTCGAAGTTTTCAAAGATGTGCAGTTCTGAGATGAAGCAGGTGTCCAGCTTCAGACTGGCGGCATGGTCAATGTACTGGCCCGCCTTCCAGCCGGTGGCGCGCACGGAAAAGTGGTCCATCCCGATCAAAGGGCGCGAGTCTGAAGCCTTCAGCTTGGAGGCGGTGAGGGCGGCAGTGATGAAGGCAGACTGGTGGAGAAAGGCGCGGCGGTTCATGCAGACGGGAGTGAAGAGAGTCTGACATCAACGGTCAAGCCTGCAGTTCCCTGTCAGACATCCTGAATGAAAGCCGCCTTGTCTGCCAGGACTGGGCGCGTTATGAAACAAGTTAGCCATGCCCGCCCTAAACCCCGAATCCGACCTCCACTGGATGAGCCTCGCCCTGGAGCAGGCGCGCCAGGGCATCGGCTTCACCAGTCCAAATCCAGCCGTGGGGGCGGTGATCGTGGCGGAGGGTGAACTGATTGGCCAAGGGTTCCATCGTCAAGCGGGTCAGCCCCATGCGGAGATTGAGGCACTTAAGGATGCCCGCATTCGCGCGCCCGAGCGCATCGCGGGCTCCACCATATATGTCACGCTGGAACCGTGCAGCACGCAGGGACGCACAGGCCCCTGCACCTCCGCGATTCAGGCCGCAGGCATCACACGCGTGGTGTGGGGGGCGCAGGACCCAAATCCCAGCCACGTGGGCCGTGCGCAGCAGCTTTTAGAAAGCGCAGGCATCGCCGTGACTACCGGCATCCTGGAAAGCGAGTGCCAGGAAATTCTGCGCCCTTTTGCTAAATGGATCACCACGGGTCTTCCGTACGTCATTGCCAAGGCTGGGCAGAGCCTGGATGGTCGCATCACCCGCCCTCCCGGTGAGGGCCCCTGGATCACCAGCGAGGCCGCCCGTGCTCATAGCCAGGGCCTGCGCGCTCGGGTAGATGCCATCCTGGTGGGAGCGGAAACAGTGCGGCAGGACAATCCCCGTCTCACCCTGCGAAACGGCAGCCTCAAGCCACAGCCCTTTCGCATCATCCTCACCCGCAGCGGTCATCTGCCCGCAGACGCGTACGTCTTTACCGATGCCTATCAGGACCGCACCCTTGTGCTGCGGGATCTGGCCTTTCCCGAGGTCCTGCGGGATCTCGCCGCCCGTGGCATCACCAGTGTGCTCATTGAGGGCGGTAGCAACGTGCTCGGCCAGGCCTTTGCTGCGCGCTGTGTGGACGAGGTATGCTGGTACATCGCCCCGCGTCTCTGTGGGGGCGGGCTGCCTGTCATCGGCGGTCCAGATTGGCAAAGCTCCGTCGCATTGGAAAACGTCACCCTCTTGCCCATTGGCGATAACCTCTGCCTCACAGGTCGTCCTGTTTGGCCTAACCTAGAATCTGATCACGCATGAGCCGACCGGTTGTTTTTTTTGACCGCGATGGAGTCGTCAATCTTTCTCCAGGAGCCGGATACGTCCTCCGCTGGGAAGATTTTCATTTCAGTCCGGGCATTGTCGAGGCTCTGGCCTTTTGTCGAGCTCGTGGTTACGCCACCATTTTAGCCACCAGCCAGCAGGGGGTGGGCAAAGGGCTGATGACCCAGGCCACGCTGGATGACATCCATGCCCGGATGCAGGCAGAGCTGGCTCTGCACGATGCCGCCTTCGATGGCATCTACGCCTGCACCTGCCTTTCCAAAGACCCCACCTGCACCTGCCGGAAACCCAGTGCTGAGATGCTGCTGCGTGCAGCCCAGGAGCACGATCTCGATCTCGCCCACAGCTTCATGATCGGCGATGCTGATCGCGACATCGAAATGGGCACCCATGCCGGTGTCCCCATCAGCATCCGCATCGAAAGCGAAAACCCCCACCTCGTTTCCGCCACTCATACTCTGCCCGATACACGCGGGCTGAAGGCACTGCTGGAGACGTTATTATAAATCTTAAGATGAACAACTTTCGCAGGCCCTTTGTCTGCCAAGTATTCTTCTGCATGAATCATGAACTTATCCGCTGGGTAGTGGCCGAGGCGAATACGCATCCCCTGCTACAAAACCTCTACTTCACGGCCTTGCGTGAGGGGCAGCTGGATCGCGAGGTATTCCGGGAAACGCAACAGCAGTTCTTTTTTGCCGTGCGCTATTTCTCCCGGCCCATGGCGGCACTGACGGCGCGCATGCCAAGCTCTGCGCTGCGCCAGGGGCTCATCCACAATCTTTCTGAGGAACATGGTTTTGAGGATGGAGATGAGGGGGAAAGCCCAGCAGGCTTTGACCCTAGACTGGCGCATGACATGAGCTTCCAGCAATTTTTGGCCACCCTTGGTGTGTCTCGCGAGGAGGTGCGACGGCTGCGGGAAGGGCCCGCCGTCCGGGCCTTTAACACCAGCCTGATGGGGACCTGCCTCATGGAGCCCATCGAAGTCGCCTTCGGGTGTCTGGGCGTCATCGAACACACTTTTGCAGACATCTCCGCTCTCATAGGTGAGCAGGTGGTGAAGCAGGGGTGGATTGCTTTTGAGGACCTTGTTCACTACAAGCTCCATGCAGAGATTGACCAGCGCCATGCAGCGGATTTTTTCCAGATCGTCGCAGGATCATGGGATCGTGGGGGCGAGAACCGCGCCGCTGTACAGGATGGCGTGAAGCTGGGCCTGCATGTCTTTAATCGCCTCTATGAGGATCTTTTGGAGGAAGCCCAACCTACCCGCCCTCATGAGCCTGCCACCGCCCACGCTGCCGCCTGAGCTCCTGCGCCTCTGCCACACGCGGGCTGCTGGCCAGCATGTGCTGCGCCTTTTCATCTTCGCCGGGCTGTATGGCGCGGCGGCCTGGACTGCCTGCACGGCTGCGGCGCAAGTCACGCACGGGTGGCAGTGGCTGCTGCTGGTGCCGCTGTATCTTCTCGCGGCGGCCTCCCTGCATGGTGTTAGCCTGTTTACCCATGAGGCTGTGCATGGTACGCTTTCTCATCGTCGTTTCTTGAATGCTATGGGCGGTTCCTTGTGCGCCATTCCTGTGCTTCAAAACTTCAGCGCCTACCGTGTGCTGCACCTGCGCCATCATCAGCACCTGGGGGAGGAAAATGATCCTGATCACTACGCTAGCTACACCCGCTGGACTTGGTTGGTGTTCATCATGAACTGGCTGCGGCTGCTCATCGGATATCCCATTTACATCACTGCGATTCCGATTCTCGGTTTCAGGCATGGCACGAGGCGTGATCGGGTGGGTATCTTAGCGGAAGTCGCAGCCACTCTCATGCTCATCTGGCTGGCTTTGGAATGGCTGCCCGCTCGGTGGTTGTGGCATGGCTGGTTCATCCCCATGCTTTTCATCAATACCATGGTCAATATCCGCGGCATGAGCCAGCACACGCTACTGGAACATGCGGATGATGAGGTGCGCGGCACGCGCACCATTCTCACTTATCCCATCGTTCGTTTCTTCATGTGCAATGAAAACTACCACCTGGAGCATCACCTCTACCCCGGTGTGCCGTGGCATCATCTACCGCAGGTGCATGAGGCGCTGAAACAGCCACTGAAGGAGCAGGGTGCACCCTTTATCCGCTCCTACTGGGCATTTGTGCAGGAGTTCGTCACTGGTAGCCTCCGGCGTAGCCCGCTGGGTCCGAAGCAAAAAGTGGAGCCTCGGGTATGAGACCAGTCCCAGCTAGACATGAGTTTCTGTTCTTGGTTCTCGGCTCCGGTGTCCTGGCTGCCCTGTTTTGGGTGAAAGGCGTGCATGGCCTAACTATAAGTGCAGTGTGTGGAATGGTGGCCTATGCTGTCTTGTTGTGGAGGACGCAAAGCGGTGACCGCATGCGGCTGGTCGGTAGCTATTTAGTGGCTTGGGCCTTTTATGCTAGCTCCTCCACTCTGGTAGAGGTGCTGGGTATTCCACTGCGGCATCGGGAGCTGCTGGAAGCGGATGCTGCAATGTTTGGGTCATCACCTGCCATCTCATGGCAGGGGCGTCTGGCCCTGTGGGCAAACGAAGAACTGAGTTTCGGGTACTTGAGTTACCACCTTTACCTACACTGGGTGTTGTTGGATGCCCTGTGGCGCGATCCGTCTTGGCGTAGCCAGATCAGCGCACCTTTGTTCGCCGCCTTTGGCCTCGGATTTGTTGGTTATCTATTGTACCCCGCTGCGCCTCCCGCCGTCGCTTTTCCTGAGCTCTTTTCAGAGCCGGTCAAAGGTGGGGTGCTCACTGCCTGGAACCAGCAGATCAATAGCATGATGGCCGCCAGATACGATGCGTTTCCAAGCCTACATTTACTCATCACGCTCACGCTGCTGGCCTGGGACTGGGCGCACTTCCGCGCTCGCTTCTGGGCCATGCTGGCCCCCTCTGCTCTCATGATGGTGGCCACCGTCGCTCTTAGGCTGCATTATGCTGTGGATTTGCTCGCCAGCCTGCTGCTCTTCCTTATCCTTCAGATCTGCCATGAACGACCTGCCCCCCGCCGATCCCTGGGCTCTTGAGGCCGCCAAGTTGCCTCTGGCCTTTGCCCAGGTGCGGGAAGATCCCGCGCTGGATGTGGAGCTAGCCACGGCTTTGCCTGAAAATGCCACCGTCGTCATGATTGCTTCTGGTGGTGAAACATTGATCCAGCTCGCGCGCCTGCCACTGGCCCGCATCCATGCGGTTGATGTGAATCCCGCCCAGTTGGCCTTAGCACGGTTCAAGGCTCATCTTGCCACCCATGAATCGGCCATGGTATCATGCAATCTGTTAGGCCATGCGCCTTTGCCAGCACTAGAACGTGAAGAAGCGTTGCTTCCTCGGCTGGAGATTCTGGATTTACCCGCGGATGTCTTCGGTCCTCCGTCCTTGGTGTCCGAGCATGGGCCGGATCATTTGGGAAGGTATGAACGCTGCTTTGCCACACTGCGTCAGGCTCTACCCCCGGGCGTGTCAATAAACCAAAACGGTTTGGATGAAGCCTTGGCGAAGGTGATGTCCCTGGCCAATCTGGTGGCCCTTTTTGGCCAGGAGGCCACTCAAAATCCGCGTCTGCCTTTTCATGAACATTTCGCCTGGCGCACACGGGTGGCACTGAGCCGTGCCGATGCCGCAACCAATCCCTTTTTGCACCAGATGTATGGCGGACGTTTTGCCCCAGGCTGTCCTTATGACTGGTTAAGATCCACCGAGCCGCTGCAAGCAGAAATCGTCTGGCATCAAGGTCGTATGCAGGAAGTCCTGGATGACCTTCCGCCTGCGAGTGCGGACCTAGTGCACCTTTCCAACATCCTCGACTGGCTTCCCCCCGCCCATGCGGCGCAGACCCTTGCAGCGGCAGCGCGGGTGATGAAGCCGGGCGCGCGTCTTATCATTCGCCAGCTTAACTCCACGCTCGAAATAGAGACGTTGGTCGATGGAATCCGCTGGGATCGAGCCCAGGGGGAAGCCATGGAAAAACGAGACCGCAGTTTTTTCTATCCCCGCATCTTGGTTGGCACCCGACTATGACTCTGCACTGCTATTCCGAGCCGCCGCCTAGATGGATGGGTGAGGCGCTGGAGAGATTCGAGGGGCAGTTCCGATATCCTCTAGGGGACAGCGGCCACTTCTCCATCTCCCATGGCCGGGCGTATCTGCCATTTTTTACCGCCATGGGACCAGCGACTTTGCTTGTTGTCGAGCGCGAAGGGGAGGTCATAGGCACTCTGGCGCGGGTGCAGCGCTGGCTGCATTGGCAGGGTGAATGCCCGATGACGCAGTTGGCCCATTACCTGTGCGATCTCAAAATCAGCCCGCAGGCGCGTGGCAGTCGTGTGCTCGCGCTGCTGATGAATGAGGCGCGGCGGCAGATCGAACGGAGCAAGTCGCGAAGCTGTTATGGCATCGTCATGAACGGCACTGGCCGCCTGCCTATTAGCTATACAGGGAGAGTGGGGATTCCACTCTTTGAAAAAGTGGCCGAGATTGTGGTGCTCCGTCTTTCTTCATTGCAAAATACTGAGGCCAAAGCGGGCCATGCAGTGGAGAAAACATGTCCAGGCCCTCCGGCTTGCATCGTAACAGGCGGGCGCTCCGGACTGCGTTCTCAGATGCCACCCGTGCCGATCTTGGATGAAGGAGGGAAAATGCGCGGTCTGCTTGAAGATACCCGACTGAGTAAGCAGCTATGGTCTGATAGCGGTGTGGAGATGGTCTCTGCCCACCTTTCCGGGTTGTATTTTGACACTGCCCAGCAGGGTGCCGAGACGATTCGGAGGGCCGTTCAGGAAGCCGCACTGCAACAAATGCCCGCCGTTTTCACCGCCGTCCCCCGGTCTCAAATGGCAGTCCTGCGGCTTTACCTCAAAGATCTGAAAGTGGAAGAAGCTCCAGCCACAATTTATGGTCATCGGATTAAAGCTGGCTATGACTGGTGGGTGGACACAGCTGAGATCTGACGGCGCCGTCTTCACTTTCTTTTTCGACATGACTTCCGTTACTATTTACACTGATGGCGCATGTAGCGGCAATCCGGGCCCAGGTGGCTATGGGGTGTTGCTGCAGGCGGGCGCGCACACCAAGGAACTTTCTGAGGGTTATCGTCGCACGACGAACAATCGCATGGAGCTGATGGCTCTCATCAAGGGCCTGGAGCTGCTGAATCGCCCCTGCACGGTCACGCTTTTTTCCGATTCCAAATACGTCGTGGATACGGTGCAAAAGGGCTGGGCTAAGAGCTGGAAAGCTCGGGGCTGGGTGAAGGCGGACAAGCAACCTGCGGTGAATGCCGACCTCTGGGATCGCGCCTTGAAAGCTCTGGAAAAACACAAGGTGACCATTCGCTGGGTGAAAGGCCATGCTTCCAACGCGGGCAACAACCGCTGTGACGAACTCGCCGTCGCTGCTTCTAAATCCGGTGGGCTTCAGGCCGATGAGGGGTATGAACTGGCGAAGGCGAAACCTGCATCGTTGCTTTAAACGAAAAGGGGAGGGGTTCATGCCCTCTCAGGTTCACAATCACGGGCGTTATGGAGTCACTAACTCCAACGCACTCTTCAGATTTCCCTGAGCCCGTAGGGCTCTCCATAAATAGCCGGAGGTGAAGCGAGCTTTGGCGAGCTAACCTCTGGTATTGAATCATGATCCTGCTATCCCGAGGCTACCCGGAGGGTAGGCCCATCACCTGCTCATTTCATGAAGTTACCCCTACTGGTCTGAATTCCTCAAGGGGCTTAGCTCCTCCTAGAACACTTTGACCTTTAAAACGGGTGTGTCATTTCTTTTTACCACGGCACGTGGCTACCTACACCCAGATTCTTTATCATATTGTCTTTGCGACCAAACATCGCGAGCGAGTGCTTGACCAAGCTCGTCGCGATGAGCTGTTTCGTTTCATCTGGGGCGTGCTGAAAAATCGCCAATGCCATCTCTATCGGATCGGAGGAGTGGAAGATCATCTGCACATGCTGATCAGTCTTCATCCCAGTGTGGCTCTTTCGGATCTGGTCAAAGAAGTCAAAACGGCATCATCAGCCTGGATCAAGGGCCAAAAGGTATTTCCCAATTTCACTTATTGGCAAGAAGGTTATGGTGCCTTTACTTGTTCGTTGGAGCAGAAATCGGCCTTGATTGACTATATTCGGAATCAAGAAGCCCATCATCGTGAAGAGACGTTTCGGCAGGAGTACGAGCGTCTCTTGTCTGAAGTTGGTTTAGCTATTCATGACCGTGACAATGAAGGGTAGTGGGCTGAGGGATGAGGCGGAGTGATCGGGCAACCCTGCGGGTTGTCCCAGATTGGGAGGACCTCATCGGCGCGCATCCGGAGGTTGGCTCGCCGAGGCTCGCGGCACCTCCGGCTATTCATGGGTAGCCCTACGGGCTGAACAACAGGCGGAGTGATCGGGCAACCCTGCGGGTTGTCCCAGATTGGGAGGGCATTATCGGCGCGCATCCGGAGGTTGGCTCGCCGAGGCTCGCGGCACCTCCGGCTATTCATGGGTAGCCCTGCGGGCTGAACAACAGGCGGGGTGATCGGGCAACCCTGCGGGTTGTCCCAGATTGGGAGGGCATTATCGGTGCGCATCCGGAGGTTGGCTCACCGAGGCTCGCGGCACCTCCGGCTATTCATGGGTAGCCCTGCGGGCTGAAGAATGGGACCATGAAATCGCCATCAGTCAGGATGTCTCACTCCTGGGCTGTGGCTTTTGTGAGAAATCCTCCGAGCTCCACCGCTCTACTTCTTCCACAAGATCCTTGCCGCATACACGCTGTTGTCGGCACCGAAGGCATTTTCGGGTGGGACGATGATGTTTGGGGGCGTGTTTTGCATCCACTCGGCCACGGTGACCCAGGTCTCGTTTTCGCTGACTTCGGTGACGGCGAAGTTGCCCAGGCGCACGCCGCGCTCGGGCACCAGGATGCGCTCGGTGGAGCGGATGACTTTGAGCGTGTCAGGATTGACCTGAGCCATCACTAGTGGGGCTCGGTGGCGGACGATGTGGTCGTTGTTCAAGCCTCTGCGGTTGTAAACGAGATACAATCCATGGTTATGCGTGACCCAATGCTGCTGGGTGTTGTAATTGCCCAGGTCGCTGCCGTCTTCGAACTGCCAGGGCTGGATGGGGCCGTAGTTCAGGCCATCGGTGCTGGTGGTGACGTAGGCGGCGGTGTCGTTGCGGAGGGTCAGGTAAAACTTGCCTTGATAGTGGGTAAGCGATGGCTCATACACACCACGGCCTGACTCCAGCTTGAGGTCGTTGCCTTGGCCGAGGCATTTTAAAGTTTTCCCGTCGAAGCTGCATCGAAGCACGGTGACGCTGTAATACTTATCGCCTTGGCCCTTGAAATAAACAGGCAGCAGAATGTCGCCATTTTCCAGATCGAAGCGCTGTACACAGCCCGCACCTGAGTTGAAGAATTTAGCTTCCTTCGGCATTTCAAGCGTGGCCCATGGGGACCAAGTGTGGCTTTTTTCATCATAGACGGCGTAGCTGGTGCCGCGCTTTTGGTCATGCATGACTTTATCATTCTGGTAGTGAACGGTGTGACCCGTGCCTAGCAGCTTGCCCGACTTGGCATGCCATTTGGGGGTGAAGTCGCAAGCAGCCACAATGATGTCCCCCGGCATGTTGCGGCGGCCTAACGTTTGATCGTGTTGCTTGATCGGGCTCCAGGTTCTCCCCAGATCATCCGTGCGTAAATCATTGAGAGCAAAGAAGACGTCGCTACCCGTGAGGAGAAGCTTTTGCATCGTCATCACCACCGTTGGAGTGGGGCCCGGGATGGCACCCGCACGAGGATGCACCCAGCAGGTTTTGCCATCGTAGCCGCTGGTAACCGTCTCCAGTTTCACCTCATAAGGCAGCCCTTTTGGGGGTGGTGGCAGGAGTTGTAGGTAAGGGCGCAGTTCAGGAACTTCACGTGCTAAACCTTCCGCCACGAGACGTGCGATCATGCGGGCTCCTTCTTTATTGAAGTGGGTGCGGTCTGTGTCTGACGGGGCATAACGCAGGCAAAACTTTTCGCCCATTTGATTGCCGAACCACAGGCTGCGCTGGTGCAGATCAATGACGGGCACTTTCATCTGCTGGCCCACCTCCTTCACGGCCTCCACATAAGGCCAGAGGGTGGAAACCAGTTTGCCATTTTCATACACACGTCGCACGACGGATGTGATGAGTACAGGCTGGCCACCAGCGGTGCGCACTTCTTCGATGAAGCGGCGCAGATTATCCCGGTAGTCGCCTTTGGGATCCGTGGTGCGTTCGCCTTTGCCGGGCTGATCGTTATGACCAAACTGAATCAAAACATAGTCTGGGTTTTCCGCGATGACCTTGTTCCACAGACCCAGACTGCGAAAGCTTTTGGAACTGGCTCCACCCCGCGCATGATTGACCACGGTGGCCTGCGGCAAGAACTCGTGTAGCATCTGCCCCCAGCCTGCCAGGTCCGGCCGATCCTTCTTGGTCTGGGTGACCGTGGCGACTGTGGAGTCACCTGCCAAGACAATGCGGGGCCCGTTTTGAGCGAATGCCAAAACGCTAGAAGCCAGGGTGAGAGCGAGAATCAAAAAACGCATGGACTTATTAACGTTCACCAAAGGTTGTTGCTCTCAGCGACGTAGGTGGCTTGGTCGCCAGAGTGGATACTTTTCTCCTGATGAATGCCATTACTCGCCGATGCCGCAGGCCAGGAGCACTGTGTTTCAAAAGCTGACCTAACCAAGGATGAAGTCATGCCCATGTTTCTGATGCCGCCCGCGTTTGGCCAAATGATCCCCGAGGCGGATTTTGTGAATCTCGTCGGGTGGTTGCTGGGGAAATGAATCTCTGTTAAAATTCTAGTGGGTCGCAGCTCAGGTGAGTGTCGCTGTTTCCTCCTGCAAATAAGTCCTTCCCCTGTAAAACCTCACCACCAAGAGAAACAGCGCAGCAGTGACCGCCATGCACTGGACAAAGAACCAGTAGTAAGCTGCACCGTTTAGGCTACTGGCAAGACCGGCTTTCTCAATGGAGGCATTGACGAGAGAAGTGAAGACATTGCCCAGAAAGACGCTGGAATAATAGACGGCCATGATGATAGACTTCAGCCGCGCGGGGGCCTGGCTGTAGCTGAACTCCAAGGAGGTGATGGAGATCATGATTTCTGCCCCGGTGATGAGTACATAAGCCAGCACCTGCCACCAGATGCTGGGCCGTTCACCGGCACTGATCCAACTTTCCACCAGGGCAGGAATGACGAATGAGATGGCAGCGAGGATAAAACCTGCCCAGATCTTCCTCAAGGGTGTGAGGGTGAACAGACGGCCTAACCAAGGATAAATCACCCAGGAGAAAAGCGGGATCATCAGCATGACCAAGATGGGGTTGGCGCTTTGAATTTGATCTGGCAACACGGGGTAGCCAAACAGATGCAAATCCATGCGAGTGGCCTGGGCCACCCAGCGGGAAGCGGTCTGATCAAAGAGGGACCAGAACATGGCGATGAACAGGTAAATCATCACCAAGCCCGAGAGTGAGCGCACAACCTCAGGGCGCACCAGCTCTCTCATGAACTCCCTTGGCTGCGGAGGGATGTGGGCGAAACGCTGGCGGCCTAACCAAAAGAGGACCGTGGCAAGAAACATGAGAATGCCTGGCACGCCAAAGGCCACGTGTGGGCCATAGTGCTTCATGAGCCAAGGCGTCAGCAAGGTCGCGAAGAAAGAACCAAAGTTGATGGAAAAATAAAACCAGTTGTAGATGCGAGGTAGGAGATGGGCGTTGGTTTGACCGAATTGATCTCCCACGTGCGAAGCCACGCAGGGTTTGATGCCGCCTGCTCCGATGGCCACCAGTGTGAGTCCCCAGAAAAGCCCATCACGTGTGCTGTCCAGCGCCAGCACCAGGTGCCCCAGGCAATACACCAGCGATAGAGAAAGGATGGTCTTGTATTTACCCAGCCACAGATCAGCAATGAGGCCACCTGCCAGTGGGGTAAGGTAAACGGCAGCCATGTAAGCGTGGATCCATTTGGAGGCTTCAGCCTCGCTCATGAGATCCTTAGCTCCTTCATGAGTCACCAAGGCGGTGGTCATGAAGATCATGAGGATGGTGCGCATGCCATAGAAGCTGAAGCGTTCAGCGAGCTCGTTGCCAATGATATAGGGAATGCCTGGAGGCATCGTGGGCGTGGCAACGGGTGCGGTGCGGTAGGCCATGGGAGTGGTTTCGTTGTTAGTGGGCATCTTTCCTTTGCGCCCATTTCTTTCTTGCTGCGAGTGCGCGCAGGGTTTCATCCAGGCGCTTGGCGATGGTGTCTGGCTGTTTCGCCATGCCTACCCACACCTTGTATTCGCGCTGGTAGGTCGGCTTCAATTGGTCATAGAACGCAGCGGCTGCTGGGTTCTTTTTTAGCCTCGCAGCCAGGGCCTCCGGCATGGGCCATTCTTCGCGTGGGGGCGCTGGGGGTTTGGGCTGGGTAGGTTCAGCATCCAGCAGGACCGCAGCACGGAGTAAAGACCTGAGAGCGCGCAGATTCAGCCCCTCCAATCCGTTAGGCAGGTCTAGGCTGTGGATGGAGGCATTCTCCAGACCATGGTTAAAGAGGTGCGTGGGGTCGGGTAGATCGCTGCCTCGATAAAAGGTGAGCTGGGCGTGATCTTTAAACCCGCTGATGCCACACACTCGCTTTTTTAGGCTGTAGCAAAGCATATTAGAATTGATAGACTCCTTCAAGTCTGGCTCCCAGCGGAAGATGAGGTCACGCAGTTCCTCGCACACGGCTTTCGAGCCCTCTGGGCAGGTGGCGATCCATTTTTCAGGGTCAGAGGTGCGTGAGCGGCGGCAGTCCATGCAGACTTGGAATACAGGTCAAGAAAATCTAAGTGACAAGACTTTCGTCAAAGGAGACGCTTTTTAAGTTGGGTGAAGAGAGGGTTCTGGAAAAGGATGCTTTCCTGTCACGTAGCTAAAAGACTGCTGATTTCCCCAACCATGAAAAAACTTGCCCTATTCATGCTCGCTGCCACACCCGCGCTCTGGAGCGCGGAAGTTTTTGAGGCCCATCTGGGGCGTGAAAAGGAGCTGCCAGGAGGGAAAGAGGCGGATGGAATTCGGGGAGACTTTGTGCTGCGCAATGATTTGGTCGAAGCGGTGATCTCCCACAATGCACCGAATCGCCGGGCAAATATGAGCACCTTTTATGGAGCCGATGGCATGTCCCCTGGGTGCCTCTATGATCTGACGCTACGTGGCGCGGCCAATGACCAACTCACGGCCTACTGCCCGGCCGGATATGGTCCTGTTTCTTATGTGCGCATCGTCGAAGGCACACCGAAAGGTGAATCTGCGGTGGAAGCGGTGACTACGGCCGCGAGCCATGGTGGCATCTACAAACGGAACGAATATCGCGTCAAGGATGGCCAGCAGGGTGTCTTCATCACCACCACGCTGCGCAATGAAACGGACAAGCCACAGAAGGTCGGCACCAAGTCAGAAATGACCCGTTTTAATAACAAGGGGGATACTGTGGATGGCATCTTTTGGGTGGATGCGGTGAATCCCGCTCATCGCTGTGGATATGCCATCGCGAGTCTGAAGACCGAGGGGGTGAAAAATTGGGGAGGCGATATCGAAATCGCTCCTGGGCAGGAAGTCGTAGCTACGCGCTTTTTTGCGGTGGGTAATTCCCCAGCGCAGGCGGTGGGCGAGGCCTTGGCCGCCCAAGGTAAAAAGGTGGGCTGGGTGAAAGGCACGTTGAAGTCTGAACAGGGACCTGTGACTACCGCCACGGTGGCCGTTCCGTTTACGAAAGTGCCAGTGCCTGCCTATCCGAATGACCAAGGGGAGTATGCGTTTCGTGCGTTGCCCGGACCTCTGGAACTGACCGTGGCCGACCTAGGTCGTGCCGAAGTGAAGCTGGCTGTGAAGGTCAAGGCGGGTGAGGAGAACCGTGCGGAGACGATGCTCTCAGCCGCCGCGCGCATTCGTTTTGAGATTGCCGATGAAGCCGGGGTTTCCATCCCTTGCAAGGCCCACTTTGAGCCGCTGGATCAAGAGGCCTTGAAGTTGGATCTGGGCCCGAAAGAACGCGCCCACGGCTGTGTGGACCAGTATCATAGTGAGAAGGGCCAGTTCACCGTGCAACTGCCTCCAGGCAAGTATCGAGTCGTGGTGGTGCGTGGGCCGGAATACGGTCACCTGGCCCAAGAAGTCACTGTCGAGCCTAACAAGGAATTTGTTTTTAAAGGAACTCTCAAGCGGCTGGTGGATACCACTGGCTGGATCAGCGCAGACTTTCACAATCACAGCACGCCTAGCGGTGACAATGTTTGCGATACGGATGGCCGCCTCATCAATATCGCTGCAGAGCATCTGGAGTTCACACCCACCACAGAGCATAACCGTTTCTTTGATTGGGAGCCCACGATCCAAGCCCTGGGACTGAGTCCATTCATCAAGACGGTGAAGGGCGTCGAAATCACAGGTTCGGGCCAGCACATCAATGCCTTCCCTTTTGAGCCGGAGGCTTTTGTGCAAGATGGTGGGGCACCTGTGTGGAATAAAGACCCACGGGTGACGGCCCTGACGCTGCGCCGCTGGCAGGGGGAGCGGGCAGACCGCTGGATCCAGTTCAATCACCCGAACCTCACGGACATGTTTGTGGACCGGGATGGGGACAGTGCCGTGGATGGAGGGTTTGTGGGCGTGGGGACAATGATTGATGGCATGGAAGCACAGAATGGGGGCAGCACAGACATCCTCCATGATGCGCCGTTCAAACTCGCTCGATCTGGCAAATCCCTAGCCACCAAGGTGACGCAGTGCCGCGAATTCATGTGGCGCCAACTTTTGAATCAGGGTCACCGATTGGTGGCTGTGGGCGTGGCCGATGCCCATGCTGTGTATGGCAATGGTGTGGGCTGCTGGCGTGTTTACCTGCCTAGCAGCACGGATGATCCAGCGAAGATTGACTGGGCGGAACTGTCTCCGAAAGCCAAGGGTGGCAACATGGTGCTGACCACCGGGCCTTTCCTGCAAGTGAGCACAGCCGATGGCAAAATGGCCGGTAACGATGTTAGCTCCCCCGGTGGTGTCGAGCTGAAGGTGAAGGTGCAGTGTACCGATTGGCAGGACATCAACCGCGTGCAGGTGCTGGTGAATAGCCGGCCCGATCCGAAGCTGAATTTCACCCGCGAAACGCATCCCCAGATGTTCCAGGATGGCGTGGTGAAGTTTGACCAGACTCTGCAAGTGCCACTCAAAGAGGATGCCCACCTCATCGTCGTCGCCATGCATGAGACCATGGATCTGAAGACCGGTTACGGCACCAGTAGCTATGCCAGCATGCGCCCCTGTGCGTATAACAATCCCATCTATGTGGACGTGGATGGCGGGGGTTTTAAAGCCAATGGAGACAACCTGGGTTTTGACCTGCCGCTGTCGAACCTGACGGTGGACCAAGCCAAGGTGCTGCTGGAAAAGAAACCGTAAAGGATCTCTGGGCGCTGTCTCGAAGTTGGCTGGGAGTGAATTCCCGGCCATAGGAGGCAGCGCCAAAGTAACCAGAGCTTTAGCTCGCCCAGATGCCGTCTTTGATTCGGCTCGTTATGTCTTCAGCTCGGCATGAGAGCTTCGGCCTTCCCAAACAGCCGGATAGTTTGCCGGTGAGGTTTTAAGAGGGATCGAGGTACCTGGGCGACATACACATCCGGCCTACGGCAGAAAGGCTTGGCGAGAATAGACCCTGCACAGTTCTTTGGCTATTCTAATGCTGAATAGCCTTATCCCGGCCCTCATCCTCGCGCCACATTCAGGATGCTGGCGCAAGGTGCCTGCGGGGCGTCTTTTACCAGCCGTTCTTTTTGATGACGGCTTTCTTGCGGAGGCCTTCCATCCACTTATCAATAACGGCTTTGGACTTCTCGTTGGAAATGGCGCGCTCGATTTCCTGGCGCACTTCGCTCATGGGCTTGGAGTTGCCGTACTTGATGGCATCGCAGGCGATGATGATGTAGGCCGCTTCGTCATCAATGACACTGCTGAGGCCACCGGTTTTGAGGTTGAAGGCCACGTTGGCGATGGAGGGCTTCATCTGCTCACGGGACATCCAGTCCCAGGCACCACCGTCTTCGGCATGGCTGTCTTGAGAGTAAGTTTTAGCGGTGGTCGCGAAGTCAGCGCCTTTGACCAGCTTGGAATGGATTTCCTGGGCCATCTTTTTCTGGCTGGCAGGGGTGGCGGTGGCTTCACCGCTGAATTTAGCCACGGTGATGGTGCTGATTTTGATCATGTCGCCACTGCGCCATTTAGCGACGTTCTTTTTGTAGTAGGCCTCCACTTCGGCCGGTGTGGCAGGTGGCTGCTCGGCAGCTTGCTTGCCACGCATCGCCTGCACGATCATCATCTTCTCGCGCATGTCGCGGAACTTCTTCAGGGTCATGCCAGACTCGGCCAGTTCCTTGACGAAGGCTTCACGGTTGCCTTTGAAGCTTTCGCGGATGATGCCGTTGATGTCATCATCCACCCACTGGCTTTTGATGGCAGCGCCCATGCGCTTGAATTCCGCCAGGACGAGTTCGCGATCAATGAGGCCATCCAGAGCGGTGGCCTTCAGGGTGGCCATTTCACGCTGCAGGGCGGCTGGGTCGTTTTGATACTGCATGCGCAGCATCTGTTCTTGTGCATTCACCGCATCGCGCACTTCGGATTTGGTGATGACATTTCCATTCACAATGGCAGCGATGCCATTGCTGGAGGATTGCGAAAAAGCAGGCACTGCCGAGCAAAGCAGCGCCGCGAGGCAGGTAAGATGGCGCAGGGAAACAGACATGACGAGGAATTCAGCTCACGCTTAACCGCACGCGCCCCCGTGGCAAGGGCAAAACCAGCGGGTTCAGGCGGCGTTCAGTTTAGCCAGCATGGGCTGAATGAGCGGTAAAATATGGGAATAATGGGTGCTGCCGCCTGCACGACTGAGCTGGGAGGCAATGAGGTCTGCATCACTCACCACATCCGCGGGCAAAATCTCCTCGTGGCTGTGCCCCTCGCAGGAAGCATGAGTGTGGACAAAGGCAGAGGCACCCTCTCGGGTGATGGAGACTTCCAGGCAGGGGGCGATGAGGCGCAGGGATTGGAGCGCGCAGCCCTCGGCTTTTTCAATGAGCTTCACCTGGATCGTCTTCCCATCGGCCTTGCTAAAAGCGAGGCCAGGGGCCGACTCATCCAGGCTGGCACCCAGGCGCTGGGCGATCCACCCGCCAAGCAGGAGGGCGGCGCAGGTCTGCCCCTTCGCATGGGTGATCTCGAGCGTCTCCACCATGGGCAGGTGCTCGCGGGCTTTGGCGTCTTGAAAGCTATTTGCCAGCGCGGTGCGCAGGAAGTGGCTGCGTGTCCAGCTCAGGTCCCGAACGTCAAAGGAAGAGGCTGCGCGGGCTTCCAGCAGCATGGCAAATTCTGAAATCGGGGCAGACCAGCGGCTGCTATCAATGATGAGGGTGCCGATGCGGCTGTAGAAACGTTCCTCGAAATTTTTCGTCAGATCCCCCTGCCACCAGATGATCAGCGGAAGATCCGAATCCAGGTGTGCGAAGACGATGTTCTGGACTTGGGCCGCATCGCCACCTTCCAGGACAAAGGAAATCTGCTCGCTACAGACGATTTGTTTCCCCTGATAAGGGCGGCACAGGGCATTGATCCAGGCGCGGGCACGCGGGGGTTTAGCCTCTGGCAGGCAGGTGATGAGGAGGGCGCGGCAGGCATTGTCCGCCGTGATGCGGGCCATCTGCTCATTGTTCTTCACCACGCTTTCAGGGTCTTCGCTGTAAATGGCAAAGTTGATCAGCGAAGCCCGTGTTTTAGCCTCATCGCTGGACCACAGGTCCTTGAGTGCACGGTCAATCTTCGGCAGCGGAACTTCGGTGCCGAGGCAGGAAAGGGTGTCTTCAGTGAGGGGCATGAGAGTTAAAGGGAGCGTTTGAGTTCGCGGCGAATCCATTGAGGGTCTTGGCGCAGGTCAATGACTCGGTGGATCAAAAGGCGATCAGATTCGACGGTGTAGTAGATGCCTCGATGGAATTTTTTCAGGAGCATGCGGTAGAACCGGCCTTGGTGAGGATGAATCCCGTAACTGTCAGATAGGCCGCGAATGCCAGTGAGAGTGGATTGGAGGAAAATATCCCCTGTCCCCGGTTCTTGATCTTCATAGAAATGCCACCCATCTTCGAGATCTCTCTCGGCAGAACTGAGGATGATCAGCTTCATCGAGACTGGAGCTTGGTCTTGAGACGAGCCTCCACGGCATCAATTTCATCACCCGTTTCGAGGCCCGCGTGGTAACGATCATTTTGTTCCTCCAGATCTTTCACGAGCCATTCCGGAAAGGCGTCTTGATCCGTCGGCTCAGGGAAGAGCCGATCTACCAGAGCATGGAGCAGCTCTTTCTGTTCCTCAGGGGTGAAACTGTGGATCATCAACGAGGCGTTCATGGGCACAGTTTCGTCTGAGAACGGGTGAAAAACAATCAGATGTTCCTTAGAGCGTGCGCCACTCGCGGCCGTCCTGGCGCAGGAGGTCATCGGCCTCTTTCGGGCCCCAGGATCCGGCGGGGTATTCGCACATGGTCGGTGGGTTTTCCGTCTTGTGCCAGGCGTGCTCGAGTTCATCAATGAACTTCCACGCGCTTTCCACTTCGTCGCGACGGGCAAAGAGGGTGGCATCGCCGGCCATGGCGTCCAGGAGGAGGCGCTCGTAGGCCTCGGGGCTGGCTTTGCCAAAGCTGCTGCTGTAGCGGAAGTCCATCTTCACCTGCTGCATGGACAGGGCCTGACCGGGTTGCTTGGCCAGGATGCGCAGGGCGATACCCTCATCCGGCTGGATACGGATGACCAGGGTGTTTTCGCTGCTGCCGGGGAGACGCGCGGTGGCGAAGGGGACCTGTGGCGGTTTTTTGAAATGCACGCTGATCTCCGTGGCCTTTTTGGGCAGTTGCTTGCCCACGCGAATGTAAAAGGGCACTCCCTGCCAGCGCCAGGTATCAATGTAGAGGCGCAGGGCCACGTAGGCCTCCGTATTGGATTCCGGATTCACTCGGTCCTCCTGGCGGTAGCCCACACGCGCGGCTCCGTCCACACTGCCAGCCGTGTATTGAGCGCGGATGACATTGGCCCCCACCGCTTCAGGCCCCACCAGCGGGCGCAGCGCGCGGATGACCTTCACCTTCTCATCGCGCACACTGTCCGCGCTGAGGTCGGTCGGCGGCTCCATGGCCACCAGAGAGAGGAGCTGGAAGAGGTGGTTTTGCACCATGTCACGCAGAGCCCCAGCGGTGTCATAGTAGCCACCGCGGCCACCTTCCATGCCCAGGTTTTCGGCGCAGGTGATCTGCACGTGGTCAATGTAGCGACTGTTCCAGTTCGGCTCAAACAGGGCATTGGCAAAGCGCAGCACCATGATGTTCTGCGCTGTTTCTTTGCCCAGGTAATGGTCAATGCGGTAGGTGTCCTTTTCCGCAAAGGTGCCCGCCACGGTTTCATTCAGCGCCCGGGCGGTGACCAGGTCCTTGCCGAAGGGTTTTTCACACACTACACGCGCCCACTTACCATTCACCCCTTCATGCAGGCCTGCCTCACGCAGCATCTCCAAGATGGGTTTGAAAGCTTCTGGGGCGGAGGCAAGGTAAAATAGGCGGTTGGCTGGGGCACCGCGCTCTTCATCGAATTTGTCCAGCAGATCGGCCAGGGCCTTGTAGCCTTCCAGGTCTTCAAATTCGCTGCGGTGGTAATGGATGGTTTGGGCAAAGTTGGCCCACAATTCCTCATTGTGACCCTGGCGGCTGTTTTTGCGATTTCCCTCTTCCAATTCTTTGCGGAAGACGTCGTCAGATTTGTCCCGGCGGGCAAAGCCCACCACCTTAAACTGGGGGGGGAGGTCTCCCTCTGCCGCCACATTGTAGAGCGCGGGGATGAGTTTGCGGTTCGTCAGATCGCCCGTGGCGCCAAAGATGACCACGGTGCAAGGCTCTGCGCGATGGCGCTGGAGAAGCGTTTCTTGAAAGGGATTTTCCAGTTCAGGCATGATGGGAAAGGGCGTAGAGAGTAGCGCACCCCCCACGGCTGGCAACTAGCGATGCAGTCTCTGGGCCAGGACATGGATGAAAAGGGTTCATGGATGGGATGAAATGACTGGAGGGAAGGGGTGAGACAGGATTTGAACTTTAGGATTTCCCCGCGTAATCCCTCCAGGGTTCTTACGACGCTGCCATGATTCTCGAAACAATGCTTCAGAGGCTCTTCGCCAGCCTCGTCCACGGTCCGTCCATGAATGCACGGCCGCACCGTTCCCGGCAGCGATGCGACTGGATGGATCTGACCTCACTCCAGGGACTGGACCCAGCCTCGGCGCTGAAGACCTTGCTGGAAAAGCGAAAAATCGAGTTTCCGGCCAAGGTGCCTGCCTTCAGCGCCCCTGCTTTTCCTGAGGCGGAGTGGTCCGACGAACAAAAGAAAGCCCGGGATGCCTTTCAGAAGCAAACCCGTCTGCTGAAAAAGCTGCGCGACATGGCTGATGACGCCCTGGAATACATGAATGACCATGGCGAATCCTGCCTAGCCCTCGGTTTCCCCCTCATTTCCATGCCCCCGGTGGCGGATGAAAAATCCCTGCGCGGCTCCAGTCGCGTGCTCGCACCGCTGCTGCTCATGCCGGTGAATATCCAGGTGCGCACCGCCTCACGGGCCGGGGTTACCTTGGAATGTGTGGGCGAAGGGGCCGACCTGCTGGTGGCCAATCCAGCCCTCGTCGCCTGGCTGGAGCGGCAGACGGGCAAGACTCTGGGAGACCTTTATTTGGATGATGAAGCCGCAGACCCGTGGCGTGAGGTCGAGGAATTGCTGAAACAGATTCAGACGCTGCTGGATCTACCCATAGCCCCTGCTTTCCATAGTGACACGCTTCTAGAGACCGTGCCGCTGCTGGAAAAACTGCCGAAGAGCGTGACGGTGCTGCCCTCCGCCGTGCTGGGGCTTTTCCCTCTGTCCAATCAGTCCCTGCTGCGAGACACGCGCTGGATGCTGGAAAATCAGGCCATCTTGCAGGAACCGGCGTCCGCTTTTTTGAATCCTCAGGCGCTGCATGAGGTGTCGGAGGAAATGGCCGCGGAAGAAACCATCGCGGTCCAGGGGCGTCACTTTGCCCAGGAATGGTTGGTTTCTGCCGCTGATCCTTGCCAGGCCAATGCGGTGCTGGCCTCTCGCGAGGCCAAGGCGCTGGTCGTTCATGGCCCACCCGGAACAGGGAAGAGCCAGACCATCACCAACATGATTGCAGACCACCTCGCCCGTGGGGAGCGGGTGCTGTTCGTCTGTGATAAACGCACGGCTCTGGACGTGGTGAAGTATCGCCTGGATGCCGTCGGCCTCGGTGACCTCTGCGGTGTGGTGCATGATCCTAGTGGAGATCGCAAAGACTTCTACATGGGCCTGAGAGGAAAGCTGGAAACGCTGGCTGACATGCCTTCGCCTAAGGATCCCCGCAGTCAACTCGACTCGGTCAACAAGCAGCTCGCTGCTCTGCATGCGGAGCTGGAGGGCTGCCGGAAGAAGCTGCACCTCACTCCCGATGCGGCAGCGCAGAGTTTTCATGATTTGTTAGGCGCCTGGCTGGAGTATGCGGCCAAGGATCACCCCGCTTTGGCGGAATCCATCCCTTCACTGTTGCCTGCGATGGTGGAAGAGGCCTCGACCTCGCTGGAT
Organism: Prosthecobacter dejongeii; assembly: GCF_014203045.1. Classification (NCBI taxonomy): domain Bacteria; kingdom Pseudomonadati; phylum Verrucomicrobiota; class Verrucomicrobiia; order Verrucomicrobiales; family Verrucomicrobiaceae; genus Prosthecobacter; species Prosthecobacter dejongeii. The sequence continues at coordinate 724,487 of NZ_JACHIF010000001.1, read as the reverse complement.
GAAATCTGCCGCCGGGCGGAGAAGGCGGGTTACCCGGCCAATCCGTTTCGCGATCTATTGGACATCGGTCTGGCGGATTTTCTGGGTCGCTCATCTTCAGATGTTCGGGCCACGTTGGATGCTCTCCATGCTGCCGCCGAAAAGGCTGATGCGCTGAAGCCGACTTCAGCGGTCGCTAACTTGGATCCCGCTAAGCCTCTCTCCGGTCAGGCTGCCATGCGGGATTCGTTGGTGAAATTGCTGCGGGAACTGGCCGCGGAGCAGGACCTCTCGTTCGCTCAGGCGTGTGTGGTTTTGCCGGAAGCACGTCGTCAAGAACTGCGCAAGGAACTGCCGGATGTCACCACTTGGCTGGAGCAGGCGGGGCCAGCGCTGGATCGCAGTCTCGTCAGCAGCGCACGCAGCGCCGGATTGCTCACGTTGGCGTTGGTGAATCAGCATCTGGCCTCGCTCCAGGCCTGGGAAAGTGTGGCGGGGAGTTTCTTCAAGCGATTGTTTGCCGGAGCCACAAAGACGGCAGCAAATGCGGCCTTGATGCCTCTCGGGTTAACTCTGGCCACAGGCTGGCAGCAGGGACTGGCTTTTTATCGGGGGGTGAAATATCGCTTGCTCGTGGCGGATTGGCTGGCCCGTGTCACCGGCATTGCCAGCATCACCTTACCTGAGGAGGTCGAAATGCACAGGCAGGTGAAGGTGGCCCAAACGGCCTGGGAAACCCACGCTCTCTTGCTCAACTTGGGCTGTGCCGATTCGTTGGCTGCCAGCTTGCAAGATCAGGCTTCCGTGGAATCACTTGCCGTTAGGCTGGAGCAGGAGGGCCAGTGGGCTCATGCATTGAATCAGCTCACCACGCTGGTCGCGCAGAGTGGGCTCTTCGCGGAAGCTGCGCCCAGGGAGTTGTTATCCCGGTGGCTCAGCGCTGGCAGCGTGCAGGAGACCACCCGCAGTTGGCAGGTACACGCTCCTTCGTTGGAGGACATGGTGCGTCTTCAGCATGCGCTGGGGCAGTTGCCCCCTTCCTTGCAGGATCCGACGCGGAAGCTTCTTGTCCAGGGTATCGCCTTTGAAGACCTGCGGGCCACCTTCATGCATCAGGCTGTGGAGAACGGGCTGCGCGAGCGTCTGCGCCAGGACCCGGAGCTTGCCGCCATGGATGGCGAGCGTATCGAGGCTGCTTTTGATGCGTTTTTAAAACTGTCTCAAGAGAAGCCGCAGCATGTGGGTGACTACATCCGGTTTTTGTGGGTGAATCATCAGCGTGAGCGCCTGCTGGCCAGCACGGGATCTCAGCTCAATAAACAAGGGGCTGGGCTACGGCAGCGACTGTATGTGAAAGGCAAGAAGGCGCTGAAACTGCGCCAGATGCTGGCCACTGGCGCGGAAGTGGAAGGGGGAGACCCGATCTATGATCTCTGCCCCGTGTGGATGGCCAGCCCCTCCACTGTTGCGCAGATCTTCCCCCGCCAGCCCATCTTTGATGTCGTCATCTTTGATGAGGCCTCCCAGTGCCGTCTTGAAGAAGCCCTGCCTGTGTTGCTGCGCGGTCACCGAGTGGTCATCGCTGGAGATCAAAAACAATTGCCGCCCACGCGCTTCTTTGAATCGGCGTTGGCTGATTCCGGCGATAGCGATGCGGAGACGGCTGAAGAGCTGTTTTATCAACAGCAACAGGAGGCGGAGGACCTCCTCACTGCCGCGCTCAACCTCGATGTGAAAGAGGCCTACCTGGATGTGCATTATCGCAGCCGCAATGAGGCGCTTATTGGTTTCTCGAACGAGCATTACTACGGCTCCCGCCTTCAGCCCATCCCGGGGCATCCGCGCAATAAAGCTCTCAGCACCCCCATCCGCCTGCATCGGGTCAATGGGGTTTATCAGGACCGCGCCAATGTGCAGGAGGCGGAGGCTGCAGTGAACCTCATCGCCGAACTGCTGGCCAACCCCGAGCCTCCCTCCATCGGAGTGGCCTGCTTTAACCTCACGCAAAAAGAGGCCATCCATGACGCTCTCGCCAACCGCGTGACTCAAGACCCCGATTTTGCCCGATTGTATGAGGTGGCGAAGAGTCGCAAGGGAAGGGATTCCTTTGAAGGACTGTTTGTTAAAAATCTCGAAAACGTGCAAGGAGACGAGCGGGATGTGATGATCATTTGCACCACCTTTGGTCCTGATCCGCAGGGCAAATTTCGCCGCAACTTCGGTGCGCTCTCTCAGCGTGAAGGTGGGCGGAGGCTGAATGTCCTGGTCACTCGCGCTCGCGATGCCGTGCATGTGCTCACCTCCATCCCTGCGGCAGAATACAGCGTGGCCGAGGCAACACCACCGGGCCAGATTCCCAATGGCCGCCTCCAGCTTTATGCTTACCTGCGATATGCTGAAAAGCTGGCGGCTGTCTTTACCCATTATCAGGAGGAACTGGAAAAAATGCGCCGGGACACCCAGCCAGAATTGAAAAAATGGGACAGCGCCACGCCTTCCCCTCTCGCGGAGGCCTTTGGCCATGCCCTTCTGGATCGTCACCAGACTGGCACGCACATTCATTGGGGCAATGAAGGTTTCTGTGTGGATGTGGCCTGTATTCACCCTCTGATGCCAGCGGATGTGACCGTGGGGGTGCTCACGGACTTTAGCCGATTCCATAAAACGCCGGACCCCATCGAGTGGGACATCTTCCGCACACGCGTCCTTCGCGCTCAGGGGTGGGAACTCCAGCGTCTGTGGTCACCCGTCTTGTTCCGGCGGGCGCCGGAGTCACTGCAATCCGTGAAGGATGAACACGACCGCCTCTCTCTGCCACCCACGGATAAGCAGGTGGCAGCGATGGTGGAGTGAGGTCGGTTGATTCACTGCTCAAGGCAGCAAATCCTGAAGTTGCACGGTGCCGACATGCACCGGATCTTTCACCGTGCCGAGGGGGATCATGAACTGGCCAAAACCGCGCTTTTCCGAGGTTCCCAAATGCCGCACCAAAACCCCGCTGAAGCTGCCACTGCGTCCACTCGTGAGGTCCTTGTACTTGCCTGAATAAAGGCCTGTGGTGGAGGCTAGAGTGAGGGTGACGCCGTAGGGATTCAGAGGGCCAGCTTTTGGCATAACGATTTTCGCAGGTGCTTTCACGGCGAAGCTTTGGGAAAATGCGGCGAGGTTGAGATCGAGATCACCCATAAAGGAAAGTGCGGCCGAAGGCTGATCCAGGCCGGGAGATTCTAAAAGAGGATCGAAGTTTTCGACCTTTGAGTACTTGTTCCCTACCAGGGTCAGTGCTCGCAAAGGAACGCCACCCGGGAAGGTGGTATCACGGGTGCCGGCGAGGCGCGGCAACAGCAGACAATCCAGCGGGATCGTGGCCTCATTGAGGGGCGCAAGATCCTGCGTCGTGGGGTGAATACTCACCGCTCCCTGCAGGCTGCCTTGGTCCTTGTCCAGCAGTGCATGGAACAGCACGGTCTGCGCGGAAGTCGTCAGCTTGGATGCGCAGGTGAAGGTAGAACCATCACCTGCACGACCTGTCCACTGAGACGTTCCAGTTTTACTCACCTTCACTCGGGCAAAGCCCTCTGCTAATGGAGTGGCGCTGGGAAAGCCCACCGTGTAGTCGCCCGAAATAGCCCCCGCGATTTCCGCCGCTGGCGTCACCCGGTGGATGAGCAAAGCAGCAGGATCCGTCGGCGTTTCCTCACTGGAAGAAATTTCTTGTAGCGAACCTGTAATCACCGATGCGTTCGCACTTAAAGTTAGGCGGAGAGCGGTGAGAAAAGGTTTCTTGCGGGGGATGCTCACCGTTGCCTGGAAGCTGCCGGGATCTGCCACCTGCGTGTCCAAGGCCATCTTAAAGGCGTATCGTTGGTTAGCCACTTGGAGACTGCCGCTGGCGACGCCGGTGGGGGCCACGGTGAAGTCTAGTCGCCCACCCAAGTCGCCATTGCTGTGGCTCTCGCGTTCTACCAGGCCGATGTAGCTACCCTCAAATGGGGTTTTCTCAATCGTCAGGTACATTTCCTTTGCTGTGCTAAGGCCCACATCATTGCGGGCAAAAAAGGTGATCTTGAACGGCTGGTAAGTCTCCGTGGCAGCATCGTAACGACTTGTCTGAAGAGGGCGGCCTGTGATGCGGCCTGTGCTTGTATTCAGGCTGAGGCCTTTTGGCAGGCCCACGGCAGAGTAAGTTTTCGGGGCTTGGGTGGCACGCACTTCCGCCTCTACGGGTTCACTGACGAGAAGGGTGGTCGGCAGGGTGACTTCTTCGATCACTGGCACCTCATCCACGATGCTCACCCGCGTTGGGGATTGAAACAGAAATGGCGAGTGGTCGGGGGTATTCAGGGTCACCCGGCAGTCATAGTCACCGCTGTCCTCCAGGCTCGTCTGGGTGATCGAAAGAGTGGCCGTTGCAGCACCGCTGATAAGTGCGCCATTTTCTTGAAGCCCATTGGTGAGAGGCGTGCCATTTTTGCGCCAGAGGTAGCTGAGGGTGACCCCAGCCACTTTCGGGGCGGTCACCTTGCTCGCCAGTTTTACAGCGCCACCTTTTTTCAAACTGAGGCTGGGCAATGCCGGGGCCACCACAGCCACATGGGCTGGGGCCGATTCTTTGGAGGTGCTGCTGCCGCTGATCACGACGGAGTAGCTGCCCGCATGTGTGGCTGTGGCTGCCTCAGTGACTTGGTAGTGGTCTGCCCTCGAATTGGGCAGATTTGTTTTGCCCTTTTTCCATTGGTAAAACAGCGGTGCGCGGCCCAGTGCGGAGACGCTCAGCTCCAGCGCACTTCCTTGGTGGATGATCTGGGGCAGCGGCTGCTGCTGGATGAAGGGAGTGCGGTGCACCGTCACCGCCGCAGGCTGACTGGGCACGGAGCCTGCCGGATTCGTAACGATGACATCGTAGGTGCCTTCATGCCGAATCTCGGTCGCTGCAACGACCCATTCGGAGGCCGTCGCCAGCGGGATAGGTTGTTCATTTTTACGCCACTGATACCTTAGGGTACCTGTTCCTGTGGCGATCACCCGCAGTCTCAGTTCAGCCCCCTCACTCACCTGAGTCGTGGTGGGGTGCTGCGTGATGATGGGCAGATTCGCCACCGTCAGCGTGAAGCTGGCACTTCTTTGGGCGCTGCCATCGCTGGCTGTCAGGGTGATGAGGGTGGTGCCACTCTGACCCGGTGCTGGAGTAATGTTCAATGTGCGGATATTGTTCGTGCCGCCTAACAAGATGTTTTCGTTCGGCACCAGAGCTGTGTTGCTGGAGGCCGCCGTGACCGTCAGAGCTGAGGGGACCGATTCCGCATCCTGGACGTTAAAATTCACCGTTCCCGTGGCAGTGTTTTCGAATACATGCCGATCTATGAGGCCAGTGATAGTCGGGGCATCATTGATAGCATTCACGGTGAGGGAAAAGGTGCGCTCCACGGTCAGGGCCCCGTCAGAGACTGAAACGGTAATGGTGGCATTACCATTGCGGTTGGCAGCAGGAGTGATGACGAGGGTGCGGTTCGCCTCCGCCCCCCCGAGAGTGAAAGCTGCACTAGGCGTGAGTGTGCTATTGCTGGAGCGAACGGTCACCACTAGGGCACTGAGGGCCGTTTCCAGGTCAGCGATGGTGAAGGGGATGGCGGCAGTGGCCGTGTCTTCGTCCGTGGTCTGATTGGGGATGCTACTGATCGTGGGCGCATCATTAACGGCAGTCACCGTCAGGGTAAAAGTAAAGTTGCGACTGGCAGTGCCATCATTGACACGGATGGTGATCACAGAGCTGCCATTTTTATTCGGCAGGGGTGTCAAGGTGATGGTGCGGTCCTCCCCACTGCCGCCCAAGACGATGTTGGCCTCAGGGACAAGACTGGTATTGCTGGAAGTGGCCGTGAGGGTCAATTCCTCTGCAGGTGTTTCTACATCCGCGATGGTGAAGGGGAGCGCTGTTGTGGCACTGTCTTCAAGGATCGTCTGGGTGGTGAGACCCGTCACGGTTGGAAGGTCATTGACGGAGCGTACGGTGAGAGTGATCGGCACGGCAGTGGTGGTGGTGCCATCCCCCACACGCACGGTGATCGTGCTGGTGCCGAATCGGTTCGCCCTTGGGTAAATACTGAAGGTGCGTTCCCTTCCCGTGCCGCTCCCGACGGAGAGCGTTCCAAAGGTGAGATTTGTATTGCTAGAAGTGACGGAGACGGTGAGGTCTGCCAGCGGAGTCTCTACATCCCCAATGGTGAAGGGGATATTGAGTCCTAAATCATCTTCATTGATCGTGATATCCGTCAGACCTGTGATCGTGGGAGCGTTGTTCAGTCCGATGCCCGTGAGGAAAATATCAAACGGACTGTTATTCAGGTCGTTGGATTCGATGTGCAGGGCGGCAAAACGTTCCCCCAATGCCTTGGGGTTAAAGGTCACCGTCAGCGTGGCACTGGCCCCTGGAGCCAAGGTGGAAGGTAGGGTGGAAGCGGTGAAGTTGCTCGCTTGCGGGCCGTCTTTAGTCAGGATGAGTCCTGTCAGCGTCTGCGGTCCAGTGTTTCGCAGCCTGTAAGTGATGACGCTGCTGGAGGCATTCACCAAAACCCCCCCGAAGTCGGCTTTCTGCGCGCGGTTTCCCAAGGCAGTTCCAGAGGGCCGCTCGACCACGAGACTCGCCTGGGCGCTGCCGTAACGGACGATCTTTTCCACGAGGTAAGAGCTGCCGTTTTTCAGGCCTCCATAGGCCCGGCCCCGGGCGCGCACCCAGGAGTTTGCCGGGAGGTTGAGCCCCGTCATTTGCCAGCCTCCAGGCATGCGTGAGGCCCTCCCCAGGGGAGACCAGGAGTTGCCATTCCAGCTCTCGAAACTCACATGACTGATCTCAGCGGCGCTGCCACCGCGCAGCCACTGGATCTCATGGTTACCTGAGACGGTGAGTGATTCACTGACAGGGATATTGTTAGGCAGTCGGGCCAGGAATTGGCGCGAGACATTCCCGATCTGGCTGAAAATGCCGCCTGCCAAAATGCTGCCATCTTTTTGCAGGCTCAGCCCATGCACCCAGTTATCGCTATCGGGGTCGAATTGCGGGTCCAGACTGCCATCCGAGAAAAGACGAGCGATGTGGCGGCGGCGGATGCCGTTCACTTCCGTAAACTGTCCAGCGATGAGGATTTTCCCATCGGCTTGGAGGATCATGCTTTCGATGAGGCCATTGACCTTCGGCGCAAAGGCCAGATCCAGGCTGCCATCGGCATGCACACGGGCGATTCCCTCACGTGTGATGCCGCCGACGGGTTCCATGTCACCTCCGATGAGGATCTTGCCATCTGGCTGAATGGCCAGAGTATTCACCGTGAGATCTGAAAACCAAGAACTGCTGCCTGCGCTCATGAAGCTAGTGTCCCGATTGTGATCGGGTAGGAAACGGACCAGACCTTTTTTACCATCAGGCGTGATGAAGTAGCCCCCCACGAGGTAACACCCATCTTCTTGCAGGGCTAGGGCATTCACATAGCTGCCCACTCCCATGTTCTGGGTGGTCACCTGACTGCCATCGGCGGAAAAACGGTACACATTCCCAAAGGATTCATTGGTGGATGAGTTTCGCAGCCTGATGGAGGCAATGATTTCACCTGTGGGGTAGATGATCATGCTATGGCCATCATTGAATTCGCTCCGGCCCACGAAGGTTCCATCGTTAGAACCGCTGGTAGTCCAGCGTTTGACCGTCTTAGAGTACCCAAAGGTGGACTGTGTGGTCAGCAGCTTGCCATCAGGCATCATCGCCGTTTGGTTGATACGGAAAGAGTCACTGAAAGGGAGGCTGGCCAGTCCTGTCTCATTCACCCATGCCAAGTCTGTCGCGGCGGTGCTGTGATTGATGGAATCCAAGTAACCTACCAGCAGGATGCGGCCATCGGGGTGCTGTGTCGCCGCATATACATAAGATCCTTCGATGGCCAAATTCAGTGTGGGATCTTCATGCACACCCGTCCCGGTGAGTGCCACGCGAAAGGGACGTTCATCCGCATCGTTGCTGGAAATGAGAAGGGTGCCTTCTCGGCTGGAGGCCCCCTGCGGGGTGAAGGTGACGGTGAAGGTGGTGCTGGCCCCAGCGGCGAGGGTGGTGACGGCCGGGCCGCTGATGCCAAAGTCGCTCCCTTGCTCGCCAATAACCGTGATGGCAATGTTGGTTAGATCAGCCGTGCCGGTATTGCGCAGGGTCAGTTCTTTAGCAGCACCTGGGACCAGCCAGTTCTGCGTGCCAAAGCTGAGGGTGTCCTGGTGATCTGTGAGGCTACCCTGGCCCGCCGCCTCCACTTCCAGTTCGGCCACCGCCGTGCCGTAGCTGTGGATTTGCTCTGCATGCCAGGAGCTGCCACTTTGGGTGCCGCCCTGTACACGGCCCTGGGCCCGGATCCAGGAACTGCCGGGAAGCGTCAGCCCGGTGAGCTGCCAGCCGCCCGAAATCGCGCTGGCTTTCCCGCAGGGCTGCCAGGTGAGGGTGGCATTGTCCCAGACATCGAAGGTCACTTTTTCCACTTCCGGGGCACTGCCGCTCCGCAGCCACTGGATCACGCCCGTGCTGGAGTTGGCCGTCAGGCTTTCAGCCGGTGGCTCTGCAGGGATGATGCGGGCGATGCCGCTGCGGGGAATGCCTCCCACGGTGGTAAAGTCACCACAGAGAAGGATGTGGCCGTTTTTTTGAAGACTGATTCCATAGCAAATTCCGCCTGCCTGGGTGGGCAACAGGCTGGTGAAGCTACCATCCGCAGCCAGCTGGCTGAAAGAGCTGACAATGCTGCCTCCCGCTTGCAGCGCCAGGCAAGATCCTACGGAGCCTGTAGTTGTAAATTGGGTGTCCAGGCTGCCATCCGCATTCAGGCGGGCCAGGGAGCTGCGCGCGATGCCATTGATATGAGTAAAACCGCTGCCTAGCAGGGTTTTCCCCTCTGGCAGTGTGTGGAGACACAGCACTCTTCCGGTCACATTGGCGATGGCAAAGGTAGGATCGCGCGTGCCATCCGCGTTCAGTTTCATGACCTTGTATTCGTTGGAAAATTGACCGGAAACCACCACTTGCCCGTTAGGCAGGCATTCCAGATCTTGCACGCTCTTGATGTTCGTGCTGGCTGCATTGAAAGAAGTGTCCAGCGTGCCATTCGTCTTCAGCCGTGCCAGCCGCCCATGCGTGGTCTGACGTTCCACATTGAGAAAATCCCCGCCTATAATCACCTTGCCATCTTCCTGTTGGGCTAGGGCATCCACTGTGGAACGATCAATCATGCCGTTGCCCATGTCACTGCTGACACCCGTGGCAAAGCTGGTGTCCAGGGTTCCATCGGCGTTTAGCCGTGCGACTCGATTGCGGGGTGTGCCGCCGATGTGGGTGAAATCGCCCCCAAGAATGATTTTGCCATCGGCCTGCACCATCAGGCATTTCACCCCACTGAAATCGGTGGGAAAAATGGGAGGATCCGAAAAACCTGTGACATCAGGGTCAAAGGTCAGGTCCACAGAGCCATCGGGGTTCAGGCGTGCGAGGCGGTTTCTAGCGATCCCTCCCACCTGAGTGAAATCACCGCCGATGAGGATTTTCCCGTCCGCCAAGGGCACTGCTACATGCACCGTGTCATTCGCATTGGGATCAAAGGTCGCATCCAGCACCTGGGCCTCGGCTAAGGGCACCGTGGTTAAAAAGGCTAGGAAGCCGAGCAGTACAAAGCGGCGACTGGGGGGCAAAGACATCATGAGCTTCCCCTATATCGGCAAATTCAGGAGGGGAGGCAATCATAATATGGCAGAGACTTATCCAGGGTATTACCATTAGAAGCTGGGCGTGGAATTCCCATCACCCACCTGGAGCGGTGAGGGGTCTGCCATTATCCTCGGACCCGAGTTGGATGAGGAAGGGCACTGCTGTGCGTGCCCATTCTTCGGGGGTGGGGTAGCCGTCGGCGGATTCGCCAAAACAACTGCGCAGCATGTGGGTATCAATGATCCCCGGGTTCAGTGGAATCACAGCCACCTTTCCGCCTGTTTCTTGAGCCACCGCCTGGGACAGACCTTCGATGGCGTACTTCGTCGCACAGTACGGAGCGACTTCGGGGGAAGTGCTGCGGCCCCAACCGGAAGAAAAATTGACGACCACCCCGCTGCCTCGTTTCAGCATGGCGGGCAAAAGATAGCGCATCACGCTGGCAGTGCCTTTGACATTGATGTCCACCACCCGGCTAAATTCCTCGGACGAAATCTCCCACAGCGGTGCATTGGCATTGACGATGGCGGCGTTGTTCAGCACCAGATCCGGCACGCCTTGTTGGTCCAAGACGCTTTGGCAAAAGGCCCGGACTTCGGCGTCATCCGCCACGTCACAGGCCATGAAGTGGTGTGGGGCAGGGAACTGTTGTTGCAGTTGCGCCACCTTTTCGGCATCGCGGGCACAGCCCACGACGGTCCAGCCGCGTGCGCTGAATTCCTGGATCATGGCGCGGCCTAGCCCACGGCTGCAGCCTGTGATGAAAACAAGTTTTTGAGAATTCATGACCATTCCTGGGGTATTCCTCCATTGGATGCCTTAAAAATTGAAAAAGAAAAGCGCGCCCAGCCATTCGCAAAAAGCCGTATTCGCCTTTACCCAAACACCACACTCCCACTATGATGAACGCTCCCATGCCCACCGTTCAAACGACGGCCAACGGCCGCAAATTCCCGAAGTTCGATCTCTATCGTCTTCTTCATACCGTTTTTCAGCCCACTTTTGGCTGTAAAATTTGTATCCTCATTGATCTCCCTGACCTGGCCGAGGCCAAGGACATGGCCTTTTTGAACAATCCCGCCCGCGCCGTCCAGCGCAATGCCCATAAGCACTTTTACCTGGGGCTGCAAAACGGCGTCATGGAAGAACTGGCGATGAAGGGTGGCGAAATCTACGCCTACACCCAGACGACGGGAAGCAATCTGGATCTGCCTGATGAATGCGTGGACATGGCGGGCAATCCGCTGAGCCTGGAGAAGGACATCTACACGAACTATGACATCATTCTCTGCATCTCCACTTTCTCCGCCACGGCGCCTTTGACCGCCTTTGCGAAGCAGTATGGTTTCCGTGGTGCCACCCTGCACGGTCTCAATGACATCATTTTGAATACCGGTCTGGCCGTGGATTACGATGAAGTCAGCCGAGATGCGGAAAAACTGCGTCTCGCCATGACTCAGGCTGACTCGGTGGAAATTGATTTCGCCCTCGAAACCGGCGAGGTGCTCACCGCCAAGCTGGAGCTCAGTGGTCAGGAAGCCCAGAAGAGCCACGGCCTCTGCCGTGGCACTGCGCCAGATGTCGCCAACTTGCCTGCTGGCGAAGTCTATTTCGTTCCGACCGGTGCGGAAGGTTTTTTCCCCATGAAGTATGAAGACGGGACCCTGGGCAAGCTCACCGTCACCGGCGGCTGCATCATCAAGAGCGAGCTCATCGCCGGCGATCAGGCCACCATTGACGCTCACAATGCCAAGCTGCTGGACGATCCAATGACGGGCGTTCTCGGTGAACTCGGTTTCGGCACGCAGGTGCTGCCGGTCTCTGGCGCGGACATCCAGGACGAAAAAGTTCTAGGCACCTGCCATTTGGCCACAGGTCGTGACGACCATCTCGGCGGTCACATCACCCCCGCCCAGTTCAAGCGCCACCAGAACGCCACGCATGATGACATTTTGTTTGCGCCTCACAAGACGCCGAACTTTGACATCAAACAGGTGCGCATGAATCGCGGTGGCCAGCAGGAAATCCTCATCGAGCACTTCCAGCCCGCTAAGTACCTGCTGGATGCGCTCGCCGCTGAGTAATCCGGTCTAATCAACTTTAAAGCCCTGCTTCCAGATCGGAAGCAGGGCTTTTTGTTGGAGAACATCCTGTTCTAGTTCTTCTTGGGTGCGAAAGCCTCCAACATATGCTCGCCAGAAACGGCTTTTTCTGCATGCTTTGGCCCATCATGCTTATTCGCAATGCTAGCCGCTATAAGGGGTATCCGGCTTCGGAAGAGATCAGGGCTTTGCTTGAGACACTTCAGCCGTGGGAGTTTCGGCAATGGGTGGAGAAGATTTCAGTGTCTCGGCATTTCCAGGTCAATCCTGACAGTAACGAGCAAACGGCTTACTGGTTGGCGCAGACATTAAAGTCCTGGGGATATGATGTGAAGTTTCAGGGCCGCTACCGCAATGTGGTGGCTACGTCTCCAGGCGTCGGCAAGCAAGCCGTTTTGGTGGGCGCTCACTATGACAGTGTGCCCATGACGCCAGGAGCCGATGACAATGGCAGTGCTGTGGCGGCCATGCTCGGCTGTGCCAAGGCCTGTGCTCAATTTCTGCCGAGAATCCCGGTGGTGTTTGTTGCCTTCAACTGCGAGGAGGATGGCCTGCTGGGGAGTTCAGACTGGGTCCATTCTTTTCTCCCAGCTTGTGGTTATGAAATCATCTCCAGCCATATTTTGGAAATGGTCGGTTATGCGAGCAGCGAGCCGGGGTCTCAAAAAATACCGCCAGGATTGCCAATCAAATTGCCGGACCGTGGCGACTTCATCGGATTGCTGACAAATCGTTCAGGGGCTGCGTTGATGGCAGATTCTCTCAATGGCCTTCGCACCTACTGTCCGCAATTGCCCGCCTACGGATTGGAGGTGCTAATCGGGCTTGAGCGGTTCTTTCCCGTGCTGCATCGAAGCGACCATTCACCCTTCTGGAAGTCACGTATCCCCTGTGTCATGTGGACGGATACTTCTGAATTTCGCAATCCCCATTATCATGGCGAGAGTGACTTGCCCCACACCCTCAACTATGAGTTTCTCACGAATGTCTGCCGCGCCTTAACCGCCGTGGTTCTGCGCTCCGCCACGACGATGTGAATCATTTTCTAAAGGTAGTCAGGACAATTCCAGATTTTACCTAACTGCTCACATCCCCGGAAACGAGAGCTTCAGATCCAGGGGGTCATCCATCTTTTGCTGAAGGGCGAGGAGCTGCTGGAACAAATTTTTAAGACGGGGCTGCTGAGAGGGTTGGGCGGCGAGGTCGCGGAGTTCTTCGGGGTCTTCGGCCACATGGTAGAGGCGGAGTTTTTTGGCTTCAGGATAGGCGATGAGTTTCCAACCATCGGCCAGGATAGCACGCTGGAGTTCCAGGTAGGCTCCATATACTGGGCTGGCGGTGGCCTGGGTGGACTGGCCGCGGATCAGCGGCAGTAGGCTCTGAAACTCGACCTCGTCAGGCTTGCCGCCGGCGAGGTCCAGGCTGGTCGCCATGACGTCCTGAAGATAGATGGGGGCGCTGATCTTGCCGGGTTTCACTCTGGGCCCTTTCACCAGGAAGGGGACACGCAGGCTGTGCTCATACATGTTTTGTTTGCCTAACAAACCATGCTTACCCACGGCGAGTCCATGGTCGGCCGTGAAGAAGATCCAGGTGTTGTCGGCCTGGCCGCTGGCCTCCAGGGCGGTGAGCACCCGACCAATCTGGGCATCAAGATGGGTGATGAGGGCGTAGTATTCGGCACGGTGGGTCTTAATGGCGAACTCCGTGCGCGGGAAGGGGGCCAGTTTTTCATCCCGTAGGCTGGGGCCGCAGCCCATCTGCTTTTGGTAAGGATACTCGGGCTGGTAGCTGGCAGGAATCTGGATGCGATCCAGCGGATATTTGGCCACATACTCGGCCGGGGACTGACGGGGATCGTGCGGTGCATTGAAGGCTACGTACATGAAGAAAGGCTGGGCCTTGCCGACTCCGCTTTGGAAAAAACCGATGGCGTCATCCGCGGTGACCTCGCTCCAGTGTTTACTGCCCTGCCAATAACCACCGAGGTCCGTGTCGGACGGGTTCCAGGCATCGGGCTGGCCTGCGATGGGGCGATTGTAACTGGCAGGTGTGTCTTTGGGCATGCCAGAGCGGACGGTGCCTGTGCGGGTGAAGCACTTTTCCGCCTGCACCGCGACGTGCCATTTGCCGGTCATGAGGGTCTCGTAACCACGTGCCGCCATGAGTTGCGGCCACAGTTTGCCCTCAGCTTGTGCCTGGGGCAGAGCCACCTTTTGCGCGCGCCACACATGCTTACCCGTGTTGAGCATGGTGCGGCTGGCCACGCAGACGGCACCGCTCCAGGAGCCCATGTTGTAGGCGTGGGTGAAGACCTTGCCGCTTTGAGCTAGGCGATCCAAATTCGGCGTCTCAATGTCCGTTTTTTCAAAGGCGCGGATGGCATCGTAGGTGAGATCGTCGGCAAAAAGAAAGAGGATGTTGGGTTTCTCCGCCGCGCTGAGGCACGTGTGCAGGAGACAGGCGCAAAAGAGCAGGAGCTTCGATTTCATGTGGATAGAACAAACGACCGAGAATCCTGGTCATTTCAGCGCATCGGTCTGGCGTGCTGTGTGCTTGTTTAAACCTTGAACATCATCTACTGGAAAGCATGACTCCCCCACCTGCGACTGATACCAAGCGTCCCGAAGAAGTGGTGATCCTCGGCGGTGGTTTTGCCGGGCTGACCTGTGCCAAGGAACTGAATGATGCGCGCTACCATGTCACTCTGGTGGACCGGTGGAATCATCACCTTTTCCAGCCCCTCCTTTATCAGGTGGCCACGGCGGGACTTTCCACCACAGAGATTGCCCAGCCGCTGCGCTCCATTTTGGCCGAGCATAAAAATGTGACGACGCTCATGGATGAGGTCACGGAGATTGATCTGCCGAATAAAAAGGTGGTCATGAAAGGCCACACGCTGGCCTATGATCACCTCGTCATTGCACTGGGTGCCAAGACGGGATTTTTTGGTCGCAATGAATGGGAGCCTTTCACCTTGGGGCTGAAGAGCCTGGAGGATGCCATGGACATCCGTCGCAAGGTGTTGCTGGCTTTTGAAAAAGCTGAGGCCACCAATGATCCGGCGGAAACGAAGCGACTGCTGACCATGATCGTGGTGGGTGGCGGGCCCACAGGTGTCGAGATGTCGGGGTCTCTGGCGGAGCTGGCCAAAGTGGTGCTGCGTGAGGACTTTCGCCGCATTGATCCCACCCAGGCGCACGTCCACCTCATCGAGGCGGGACCGAAGTTGCTGCCGATGTTTTCGGAAAGCCTAATCAACTATACTCGCGAGCACCTGGAGGAGATCGGCGTCACCGTGCATCTCAATTGCCCGGTCAAGGAAGTGGGGAAAGGCTACGTCATCGCGGGTGAGCAGCGCATCGAGGCTGACATTATCATCTGGGCCGCTGGCGTGGAGGCCAGCCCGGTTACCAAAACGCTCGCAGGCGTGCCGCTGGATCGCGGTGGGCGCATCCAGGTGCAGCCAGATCTCAGTCTGCCGGGTTACCCGCAGGTCTATGCGGCGGGGGATCTGGTGGCCCTCACTGATGTCAAAGGCGTGCGTGTCCCTGGGGTGTGCCCAGCGGCTATCCAGATGGGGCAGCACATCGCCAAAGTCATCAAAGAAGGCGACCGCATCCCTTACGCCTATTGGGATAAAGGCAGCATGGCTACCATCGGGCGCAAGGCGGCGGTGGCGATGTTTAAAGGCATGAATTTCAGTGGCTTTTTCGCCTGGCTCATGTGGCTCTTTGTCCACCTGCTGTTCCTGGTAGGCATGCGCAATCGCGCCGCTGTTTTCCTGCACTGGGTGTGGGGCTATTTCACCTGGCAGCGCGGCGCGCGCATCATCTTGAACCGAGACGAATAACCTTACTTTTGCCGCATGGCCCGCACATGGGCCAGTGCCGCCTCCGTCATGAAGGCACTCGCTTCCGGGCTGCTTTTGTGACCTGTCAGTGGCATGGTGTGCAGGGTTTTCGGCATGGTGAGAGCATTGTAGGCTGCATAGACGCTGCTGGGTGGGCACACGGTGTCAATGAAACCGACGGTCACGGCGGCTCCCTGGCACTTGGCGCGAGTGGCGAAATTGACGTTGTCAAAGTAGCGCGCTGTTTGCAGCTCGGCCTCCATGGCCTTGCCATCGGTGACGGTCACCAGTTTGGGCCAGCCATTGATGCGACCTGCGGAGATGCCCGTGTGGTCACAACCTGCCGGCACGCCCGCGCAAAAGAAGGTGACGCGTGGGTCCAGCCCTGCTGCGGCAAAGGCCTGGAAACCACCCTGGCTGCTGCCATAGACGATGAGCGTCTTGCCATCCCACTCCGGCTGCGCGGTGAGGAAATCCAGCGCGCGGATGACGCGGAGGAACATGCCTTTGAAGTAGCATTTTTCGCGATCATCCCGGCCCTGAAAGCGGTAGTCCTTCAGAGCGCCTGCGGCTTGCTCATCGTAAAAAGCCTTGGGTTTGCCATTCGGCAGTCCATGGGCATTGATATCCAGGGACAGCATGCCGCCTTCACGTTCCGACCACGCCACAGCGCCCAGGCTGGAACCGCCGACCCCGGCACCGTGCACGAAGAGGATGGCGGGGTAGCTTTTCGCCTTCGCATTTTTGGGCCTTCCGTAGTAGCCGGAGACTGGGGCCCCCAGGCAGGTGATCTGGGCGTCAAACGCATCCACTTTCGGCACAGGGCTATCCACGGGGGTCAGGGTGGACTTCATCTCCACTTGAGCCAAGGCAGCTTTTTGGGCGGACCAAAAAGCGTCGAAGTCATCCGGCACAGGCAGACTCGGCTTGATTTCCTGCGGGCTGAATCCAGCGCTGGCCTGGGCGAAATCCTTTTGGCCTGCGATGCTCGCACGCAGCAGCAGAAAGCCGGGTTCGCCCAGTGTCCCAGTCAGTGAGGCTTTGCCGTCCTGGATCTGGAGGATCTCCTCACGTTTGGGGTCCACTCCATCTTTGGAGAGGAAGCACTGGATCTGTCCCTGGGCCAGCGGCTTGCCAGCCTGAGTCACAGTCAGGTCAAACTGGGCCGTCTCCCCCGTCTGATACAGGGCCTGCGGACGGTCGGTCACGGCTCGAATGACGAGAGCGGGCGTCTGGGCGGTGGCCGAACAGGCTAGAGCGAGGTAAAAAAAAGTGCGTAACATGAGCGCAAAACAACGCGGCTGAAGCCGGAGATCTGTCGCTGGATACCTCCTGACGGATGGACCCACCCGATTCTAGCTGAACATTTAACAAAGTTTTACAGTCAAAGCGCTGGCTTGACCCTGCCTCCCAGGCGTTGCAGGATTCCAATTAAGCGCGGAATGCTGCGCTTTTCCCCATCATCATCATGATAACCCCTGCCGCACGCCTTGCATGAGTTTGCCGGATATCGCTGGACATGAATTGCAGGACTTGATCGGCAGCGGGCGCTGCGGAGCTGTTTACCGGGCGAGCTCCGGCGGCAAGGCCTGTGCGGTGAAGGTTTTTTCCTCCATGGCCATCAACCGCAAGGCCCTGGCTACGGCCCTTGGGGCATTGCAGCAGATGCCCCATCACCGCGGGGTGCTACCCGTAGAAAATTTTAATTTTGATCGCAGTCCCTATTATGCCGCCATGCCCCTGGTAGGCATGATGGTGAAGGACGCGCAAGGCCGCCGCCTGTGGCAGACGCCGACGCTGGAGTCCCTGTGCAATCAGCCGAACCCTGACCAAGCCTGGAACTGCATCTACCAGCTCTCCGATGCCCTGGCGTGGCTGCATAAGCACGGCATCCCGCATGGAAACCTGCGACCCTGCAATGTACTGCTGGAAGACGATGCAGAGGCGAGCATCCGCCTCACCGACATGGCGCAGGGCTGGGTGGGCGGCATCCATCACCTGGAACTGACGGACCATTTTGTTCATCTGTGCCCAGAGCAGGCGGAAAATCCAGAAGGCGTCTTCAATGGCTACGGCGCGAGCTGGGACGTGTACAGCTTTGGCGTCTTGGCCTTTCGCCTTTTGACCGGGCAACTGCCCCGGGGTGCCCGCGCCTGGGCAGAGCAAGTGAGCTCGGTGCAGAAAAAAGCCGCCACAGGGCTCGCTTACGGGATTGATAGCGCGGCATTGATCACTGCGGTACGCGCGCAGCCGAAGATCGTCTGGCCAGAGGCTCCTCAGTCCAAGTGGGATGAACGCCGCCGTAACATCATCGAGCGGGCTTTGGATCTGAATCCTGCGGCCCGCTGGACGGACATGCGCGAAGTCGTGCGTGAGTTTGAGGTGCTGGAGTCTGACTATCTGCTGGAGGAATCTCGTGAGCAGACCATTCATGAACGTAAGAAGCAGGCGCTGAAAGTGCGCATGCTTCAGGTCACCGTGCTCAGCCTTGTCACTGCGGCAGTGATGATCAGCACATACGCTTTCATGACCCTGCGCCGCGCGCAGAATGCCGAGGTCACCGTCGCTGAAAACAAGGTGGTTTTACAGCGGGAAATCGATGTGAGGGAAGGCAAGATTTCCACCCTCACCGGCCAGCGGGACAAAGCCATCGCTCAAAAGAAAACGGCGGATGCCAACCTGCAACATTCCCAGACAGCGGTGGATCAATTCCTCACGCAGTTGCTGGAATCCCCCACCAGCAATGAACTGGATACCGAGTTTTCCAAAGGCCAGTTGAGAGATGCTTTGGCCTTCTGCATGGCCGGGCTTCCTCCTCTGGAAAAAGACCCCGCTTTAGGCGTGGAGCGCCTGCGTGCGTATGGGAACATCGGCCAAATTCACCTGCGCATGCGGGATCATGAACAGGCACGGGTTTACCTGGAAAAAGCGCGTGATCAAGCTGCCCTCTTGCTCAAGGACGGGAAGGGGGATCCTCAACTGCCCTTGTTTCATCAATGGTTCGGCAAATACAGCCTGCTTCTCTCGGATCTGGCCAATCGTAAAGGCGAGCGCGCGACCTCGCTGGCCTACCTGCGAGATGCCACCACAAGCCTCACGGAAGGCCTCGCCGCAGATTCAAAAAATCGCCTCGCGCGCAATGAGTGTGCCCGCGCCTGGATGGAGTATGGGCTGCGCATGCAGGAGAGTGGGGACCTCAATGAAGCAGAAAAGGCCTTGGCTCATGTGCCCGAAGTTTTGGACCCGAAACTCATCGGGGCGGAACCGATTCCTGATGAACGTTTCCTCCTCTCACGTTCCAAATTTGCCAAGGGCCTGGCCCAGCGGGATGCTGGCCGTGTGCAGGATGCGCTGACCACCCTCATTGATGCGGTAACGGAAATGGGAGAGCTGGTCATGGGCTCCTCCCCACGCAATCAAGAGCAGGCGCTGATGCTGGCAGATGCCTACACCGAGCTTGCGGAATTGATCGGCAAAAGCATCGGTGCCAAAGAAGCCCGGGAAGCCCATCAGCAGGCCATCCCCATCCTGTTGGAGCTGAATCGTCTTTTACCTGAATGGGCGGAGGTGAAGTATCTCCTGGCCAAGAACTATGGTGGCCTCTCTCTGCTGGAGCGGGACGATGGCAACAACAATGACGCCATCAAAAAGAAGCAGGATGCCATGGAGCTGCTGAATGAGATCCTGGTGGATGAACCGGACAATCTGAACTTCGGCTTTCTCCAGGCTAAGCTGCGCGGTGAGTACGCGGAGCTAATGTCTGACCTTGGCAAGCCCAGCGCGGCACTGCCCATCGTGCAGCAGGCCGTCACTTCTCTGGAGACAATCCTTGCCAAAGAGCCCGATGCACGCCTGACGCCGCAGCGCAAGTCCCAGGAGATACAACTGGCTCAACTCTACGGCGTGCTGGGGCATACCAGTCAATCCCTCAGCAAGAAAGAGGAGGCGAAAAGCGCCTTCGGTTTCGCGGTGAAGAGATGGGAAAAACTTGCCGCGCTCATCCCCGGGGATGACATCATCCAGCAGGGTCTCATCTGGGCCAAAGACCGCCTCACCAAGCTGAAATAACTTCTCATGCCTTCCACCGCTTACGATCAGCTCCAATCCCTCGTCCAAGAGGTCAGCCTCCTCACCTCCACGGAGGCCACGCTTTCCTGGGATCAGGAGACATTTATGCCCGCGAAGGCTCTAGGCCATCGCGCCCGGCAGATGGCTTACCTGAATGGCAAGGCACATGCCCTCGCCACAGGCACGGTTTTTCGCAAGCTCTTGGAAAAAGCCGAGTCTGAAAAACGCCGCCAGCCCAAGGCGCTCGCGAACCTGCGCGAACTCCGCCGTGACTATGACCGGGCGGTAAAGCTGCCACAAAAGCTCGTCATCGAGGAAAGCGAAATCTGCGCCCATGGCAAAGCCGCCTGGGCAGAGGCGCGGAAAAAATCGGACTTCAAAGTCTTTGCCCCGCATCTGCAAAAACTCGTCACCCTCGCACGCAAGAAGGCGGATCTCTGGGGCTACGCCGATGAACCTTACGATGCTCTTTTGGAAACCTATGAGCGCGGAGCCCACACGGCTGAAGTGGCGGCCTTGTTCACGAAGCTAAAGCCCGAGCTTACCCAGATTGCCCGGCAGGCTGTGGAGCAGAGTGCAGCAGTGAAGCCTAACCTCTTGCGGGGTCATTACCCGATTGAAAAGCAGCAGATCCTCAACGCTGAAGTGGCCGCGAGTCTGGGTTTTGACTTTGAGGCGGGTCGCATTGACACCACCGCCCACCCTTTCTGCACCACCCTGGGCCCGGCAGATATTCGCCTCACCACGCGTTATGATGAGGCGGACTTCACCTCCTCACTTTTTGGCGTCATGCATGAGGCAGGCCATGGTTTGTATGAACAGGGGCTGCCTCAGGATGATTTTGGCCAGCCTTCGGGCCGGGCTTGCTCTCTGGGTATCCATGAATCTCAAAGCCGTCTTTGGGAAAATCATGTGGGCCGCTCCCGCAGCTTTTGGGAAAGGTGGTTGCCGCGCACGCAAGAAATATTCCCTCACCTGAAGAAGATCAAGCTGGAGAACTTTCTCCGTGCCATCAACCGCGCTGAGTATTCCTTCATTCGTGTGGAGGCAGACCAGGCGACGTATGACCTCCATATCCTCCTACGCTTCAGCATTGAACGCCGGATCATCAGTGGTGAACTGGCCGTGAAAGATGTGCCGGCTGCGTGGAATGCCGAGTTTGAAAGTTTGTTCGGCATGGTTCCGCCGGATGATGCCCATGGCTGCCTCCAGGACATTCATTGGAGCATGGGCGGCCTCGGTTACTTCGCGACTTACACCTTGGGTAATTTGAATGCAGCCCAGCTTTTTGGCACCGCTCGTAAGCAGAAGAAGATCGCCACCGCCCTCGACAAGGCCGACTACGCCCCGCTTCTGGCCTGGTTGCGTGAAAAGGTCCACTCCCAGGGCGGCACGCCACTGCCTGGCGAGATCATGGTTCATGCCACTGGCAAGCCTACGGATGCCAAATGGCACCTCAAACATCTGCGTGACCGTTTTGCGGAATGACGCGGCGGATCGTGGATTGTTAAGTTTCCACAGGATGTCGTGGGAAAGATATCGCCTGAGTTTCCTCTGTCGGCCATTGGATGCCCTAGGGGTGTAGGGTGGCCCAGTCATCTTATAAAGCGATTCATCAAGATTGCCTTTGCTAAAGTTGTTGATGCAATTTATTTGCGTTAATAACTCCATGCTGGTCACTTTAATCACGGGCTTTTTAGGCTCAGGGAAAACCACGTTGCTGCGCCGACTCCTGCGGGAGGTGGGGCCGCTGAGGCTGGGCGTCATCGTCAATGACATGAGCCCGCTGGAGGTGGATGGTGACCTCATTCGTGAAGGGAAGCGGGTCTCGGAAGCGGCTGGGACTTTGGTGAGCTTGGCTTCAGGTTCCATCAGCGGCAGTCAGCAGCAGGCCTTTGAGCACGCACTGGATGCCTGGGCCGGGCGCACGGACCTGGATCACGTCATCATCGAAACCTCTGGCAGTGCGCACCCGTGGCCTTTAGTTGAGGCCATCTCCCGCCGCGCTGCTTACACCCTGGGCCAACTGGTGACCCTGCTGGATGCGCGCACGATGACTGAGGACTACGAGGCGGGCCGTGGGCTGATGGATCGGCTCGCCCGCCATGAAAAACACGGGCAGCGGGGGCTTGAAAATCTGCTGGCAGAGCAGATCCAGTGGGCCAGCACCCTGCTGCTGACCAAGACGGACCGGGTGACACCGAGCGACGTGGATTCCCTGCAGGAATGCCTGGGAAAGTTGAATCCGGAGGCGGCGGTGCATCGTGTCTCTCACGGCCAAATATCTCCTTCTCTTTTGTTAGGTGGAGCTTCTTACGATCTACACCGGGCACAGGAAATGGCCCGTGTGCGATGGGGGGACGCTTTGGCAGGGGTGGGTGAGGCGGCGGCCTATGATCTGGGTAGCTCGGTGGTGTGTGATGCCCGGCCCCTGCACCCACAAAGGCTGTGGGATTTATTTCATCATCAGTTAGGTGTGGGTATTCACCGCAGCAAAGGCTTCCTGTGGATGGCCTCCCGGGATGAACAAGTGCTGTTATGGAACCAGGCCGGCGGTGGGCTGAGCCTAGAACTGCTGGCCTACTGGAAAGCGGCCCTGGTGAAAGATCCCTTGGGAAAATTATTGCCGGAAGAGATCGCCCATCTGGAGCAACAACTGAGCGCCCTGGACCCGCGTTTTGGAGATCGGCTGAATGAGATCACCGTCATCGGCACGCAGCAGCACCGGGAGTATTTTGTGGGGCAACTGCAAACCTGCTTTTGCACGGAGGCTGAGATCCAGCACTGGCAGCAGGGTGGGCGCTTTCAAGACCCGTGGCCACAGGCCTTGAAAGCGCGCGGATAAACCGGATTACTTGGTCATCTCTTCCTGGATGATCTGCATGATCTTGGGTTGCAAAGCCTGGGCCTTGGAGGCACCCAGCTTGGCGGCTTCAGGCAGGACCTTGAGCTGCTTGACAATGACGGTCTGGAACTCGGGCTTTTCCAGCAAAGGCAGCACGGCATTGATCTCAGCGAGGGTGAGGTTCTGAGCATACAGCTCCACCAGTTCACCCTTCATTTTGTCCCAGCCGATTTCGGCTTTCATGAATTCCTTCACGCGACCGATGGCGACTTTGAATTTTTCCTTCTGGGCCTCAGGCATCTGGTCCACAGCACCCCCGAGGGCGGACTCAAAACCGGCGGTCATGGAGGTCTCATACTGCTCCTGCTGGTGCATGAGCTTGAACATTTTTTCGATCGCGGCTTGATGCTCTGGCTCCACAGCCATAGCGGGTGTCAAAAGGGCGATGGCAAGGAAAGCACAGGAAATGATTTTTTTCATAAGGAGAAATCGGAGGGAAGCGGTTTCACTCTATCTTGGCAATCTCAAAAGCGGCGAAAAGGCAGTCAGCGTTGATCCTACCGGGCATTTTTGCCTTTGAAGTCCTGCTTTTGATCTCTACCATACCCCTATGCTCCAGATCGTTTTTAATGACATCAGTGCCGCCGAGTTGTCACGGCTGCCGACGCAGATCCAGTTCCACATTCTGGAAGCGTTGAACATTCAATCCAGCGATCTGGATGAGAACACATTGGCAAAAAAATTCGGTGTCCTGGAGCGCGGGCCGAAAAAGAAACTCTATCGCTGCCGGGCGGGAGATCACCGCATCTACTTTGCTGTGAATGATGGCGATGTTCGCATCCACCGCGTGCTCCATAAAAATACCCTGGCCGATTTCCTCTTCCGTAGCAATCTGCCCGGTGGCGGGGAAGATGAGGCGCTGAGCCAGTCGAAGAATTTTTGGCAGCTCATTGATGAAGGGGCCAAAACCCTGAAAACGGTCTGATCCACCGAGGCAACAGCAAGCGGCATTGACTCTTTCCGCGGGGTCCTTTTAGCTGAGGCCATGCGTTTTCTTTTGCTGTCCCTCGTCCTCGCTGCCGTTCAGGCACTGGCCCAAGACTTCCCGCCGGCAGGCATTCAACAACTGGAAAAGGTGGTGGATGCAGCCGTCGCCAAAAAAAGCCCGGTGGGGGCGGTGGTGTGGCTGGAGCATGAGGGGCGCGCGCACACGCTGGTCAAAGGGGATCGTGCCCAGGTGCCCAGCATCGAGCCGATGACGGTGGACACTGTTTTTGACGCGGCCTCGCTGACCAAGGTCATAGCCACAGCTCCTGCGATCATGCACCTGTGGGAGCGAGGGAAACTGAATCTGGAGGCCCCAGTCAGCCGCTACCTGCCGGAATTTACCGGGGAGGGGCGCGAGGCCATCCTCCTGCGGCACCTACTCACGCATACTTCGGGTTTAAAGCCGGGCATCCCGCGAGACCCTGCGTGGAGTGGTTATGCCGAAGGCATCCGCCGGGCGACAACCACCGTGCCGGATGCACCCCCGGATAGCTTTTTCCGATACAGCGACATCAACTTCATTTTGTTAGGCGAGATCGTCCAACGGGTGAGCGGTGAGTCGCTGGATAGTTACGTGCAGAAGGCTCTTTTCACCCCTTTGGGCATGACCTCCACCCGCTTCCGGCCACCAGCGGAATGGCAGGCACGGCTGGCACCCACGGAGAAAGATGAAAAAGACTTGATGCTGCGCGGGGTGGTGCATGACCCCACCTGTCGGCGCATGGGCGGGGTGGCTGGGCACGCGGGCCTTTTTACCACGGCGGGGGATCTGGCCCGCTTTTCCCGCATGATCCTGCAGGGGGGAACGCTGGAGGGTGTGCAGATTTTCAAACCGGGCACGCTGGCCCAAATGCAACGGGTGCAGACCGCCGCGACGGTGACGGAAAGGCGCGGCCTGGGCTGGGACCTGGAGTCTCCCTACAGCCGCCCTCGGGGAGATCGCTTCCCCATCGGCTCCTTTGGCCACACGGGATTCACTGGCACCAGTCTGTGGCTGGACCCGTATTCGAAGACCTTCGTCATCTTCCTGAGTTCCCGCCTGCATCCGGATGGGAAAGGCAGCGTTCGGGATCTGTATGAGGAGATCGGCCGGGCAGCCGCGCGCTGTGTGCCTAAGTTTGACTTCGACAAAGTCGCCGGGGCGCTGCACCCGCGAGGCGCCGATGAAGTACCCAGCGTGCTGAACGGCATTGATGTGCTGAAGCGGGATGGCTTTGCCCCACTCAAGGGTCTGCGGGTGGGCCTGATCACCAACCAGACCGGCATTGATGCCGAACGCACGCCGACCATCGACCTGCTGGCCAAGGCCCCGGAGGTGAAACTGCGCGCCCTTTTCAGCCCGGAGCACGGCATCCGGGGGGCACTGGACCAGGAAAAAATCAAGGACGGGGTGGATGCCAAAACGGGCCGCCCCATCCACAGCCTGTATGGGGAACGCCGCGCGCCCACGCCGGAGCAACTGGCCGAGCTGGACGCGCTGGTCTTTGACATTCAAGACATCGGCTGTCGTTTCTACACCTACATCTCCACGCTGCGTCTGTGCCTGGAAGCTGCGGCAAAGTCGAACAAAAAGGTTTTCGTTTTGGATCGCCAAAATCCCATCGGCGGAAACGCTGTCGAAGGGCCAACGGTGGTGGAGAAAGAAACCTTCACCGCCACACACGCCATCCCCCTGCGCCACGGCATGACGGTGGGTGAGCTGGCGCAAATGATGAATGCGGAGCGCGGGATCCAGGCGGATCTGCAAATCATCCGCCTGGAGGGTTGGCAGCGGAAGTGGCTGATGGATCAAACCGGCCTGCCCTGGGTGAATCCCTCCCCCAACATGCGGCGGCTGGAGGCCGCGCTGCTGTATCCAGGCATCGGCCTGCTGGAATTTTCCATCAGCGTGGGCCGTGGCACGGACAGCCCCTTTGAGATGCTGGGAGCGCCGTATGTGAATGACCGCAGGCTGGCCCATGAACTCAATCAGTTAGGCCTGCCAGGGCTCCGGTTCATGCCAGTACGCTTTACCCCCACGACCAGTGTTTTTAAAGACCAGGTGTGTGGGGGAGTGCGGCTGGAAATCACGCAACGCAGTGCGGTGAGGCCGGTGCTCACGGGCGTCTCCATCGCAGCGGTTTTCCAGCGTTTGTATCCGAAGGATTTTGCCTTGGAAAAGGTGAACACCTTGCTGAATCACCCCGCACTATTGAAGGGTCTCAAGAGCGGAAAAACGGGGAAAGAACTATCGGCTCAGTGGGCGGCTGAGACCGCTGCCTTTCAGGCGCGGCGAGCAAATTTTTTGCTGTATTGATGCGATGGCGCGGCAGACTCACAGGGCCTCTTCGGCAGATGCCTGAAGGGCAGGGGGCAGCTCATGCCTTATGTCCCTGACGTGCTGAGTTCAAAAACGGGTTATGGAAATCGGCCTAAATCCATGCACACGCTGTAACCCGGCCTAACAATTCCAGTAAAGAGTGAGGAGGGCAGAGATCCCCGCCGTCTGGCGCAGTCCCTGCTTCTCCACTTTTTAATCCGTTCCGACGATGAAAAGTGCTCTCACTCACCTCCCCGTTTGGGCTCGCCGGAGCCCGCTCCGTCATTGGCTCCTCATCGCCAGTCTCTCCTCTTCCCTTGCTGTGGCTGAGGTGCGAATGTGGACGGATGTCTCGGGTCGGAAGGTGGAAGCCGAGCTGGTGATGATGCAGGGCGAGTTCGTTTACCTTAAAACGCAGGATGGAAAAACGCACCCCTTTCCCCTCACTCGACTCAGCGCCGATGACATCGCCCTGGCGCGTCGCCTGACTCCTCCGGCCCCCTCAGGGGTAGCGGCGGCACGCCCTGTGAACCTCACGCTCGAACAGGCCGCAGAGCGCCTGGACCGTGTGGTGGAGGCCCACCTGAAGGCCAAGGGCATCAAGCCAAATCCGCCTCTCAATGACGAACAATTTGTTCGCCGTCTCTACCTGCAAACGGTGGGTCGCATCCCGAAATACGAAGAGGCCATGGCCTTCATCGCAGACAAGGACCGCAACAAACGCGCGAAGCTGACGGACCAGTTGCTCACCTCCCCTGGCCACACCAGTCACTTGTTCAATTACTACGCCGACATGCTGCGGCTAAAGACCCGTGTCTCCGAATACATCAGCGGCGCTGCTTACAACCGCTGGGTGAAACAGGCCGTCGCCGAAAACAAACCCTACGACGTCATGGTGAGGGAGATGATGACCGCCAGTGGCAACACGCAGACGAATCCCGCTGCGGGGTATCTCTTGCGCGATTCCGGCATGCTCCTGGATAATCTCTCCGTGACCAGTCAGGTCTTTTTAGGCACGGATATTTCCTGCGCTCAGTGTCATGACCACCCTTTTGATGACTGGACACAAAAGCAGTTTTACCACCTCGCCGCTTACTTTGGCAGCACCCGTTCGGCCCCAGACTACGGCATGTTAAAACAGGGCCTGGCAGATCGCGGTCTCGCCTGGCGGGACAATCTGACCCTGGTGGCAGAAGCAGATAAGTTTCAGCCCATTGATCCCCTCGTCAAACCGGCCGTGCAGCGCTTCCTGCATGCCTCCGCTCATCACATCACGGAAAACCCGAAAAGCGTGATGAAGCTGCCGCATGACTACCAATACAAAGACGGCACACCCGGGGAGGTGGTGGAGCCGAAAGTCCTCTTTGGCAATGCGCCAGACCTAACCAAGTTTGATAACCGCCGCGCCGCCTTTGCCCACTGGCTCACGGCGGATGACAATCCGCGCTTTGCCATCACCGTCGCCAATCGTCTGTGGAAGCGGGCCTTTGGCCGCGCCGTGGTGGAGCCCGTCACGGATGTGAATGATCTCAGCACCGCCGCCATCCCTGGCCTCGTGCAGCTCCTGGGCGAGGAAATGAAACGCCTGCGTTATGACATCCGCGAATTTGAACGCCTGCTTTACCGCACCCGGGCATGGCAAAGGGAGTCCTCCCTGGTCTCCATCGCGCCCGGCGCGTCTTATGACTTCCCTGGGCCTCTGCTGCGTAGGCTCACGGCCGAACAAATCTGGGACTCGGTTTTGACCCTCATTTTGGAGGATCCGGATTACTTCAACGGCCAGCGCGACTACACGGAATGGGAGAAGCTCTACAGCATGGATCGCGGCACCGTCACGGGGAAGGAACTCACAGAACGCTACGCGAAACTGGTAGAACTAAGCAGCAAAGATGGTGGTTTGTTCGGCTGGCCACGCGAGGATGAATCCATGCGCCCCAGCGGCTCGCCCCTTTACATAGATCCCCGCATCAAGGCCTGGCGGCTGTATGGTGATGTTCTCGTGCGTGCCTCGGAAATCACCCAACCCACGGGTGGCGGCCACCTGCTGCGAAATCTGGGCCAGTCCGACCGCGAGCTGGTGGATGCCAGCGTCATGACCGGCTCGGTCCCCATTTCCCTGGCCCTCATGAATGGTCGGGGCAGTCAGGTCATCACGAAGCCTGGTTCCCGCCTTATGAATGTGGTGGATCAACACAAGGCGGATGGCCCCAAAGTGGAGGCCGTTTTTCTCAGCATCCTCAGCCGCCTGCCCTCGCCAGACGAACGCTCAGCCGCTTATAAAACCATCCGCCAAGGTGGCAAAAACGGCTTTGCCGATGTCGCCTGGGCGCTGCTAAACACCCGGGAATTCCTATTCGTCCAATAAACTCATAGGGCACACGCCTTCGGGACGGCAAGACCACGTCTAAGCCACGCCACGCACTATTCGCTTGGCGTCATGCCTTCTCCCGCCTAAGTCAGCGGTGATGAAAGAGAGTTTGGACGGCCGCTTTCCCACCACCCACTGGACCTTAATCCAGCGGTTAAAAAGCGAGGACGCGCAGGTCAGCACCCGCGCTTTGGAAGATCTTTGCCGCCAGTACCACTACCCCCTCTACTGCTACATCCGCCGCCGCGGGCTGGACCATCACGATGCTGAAGACGCCCTGCATGATTTTTTAGCCAAGCTTCTGCGCCTGGATTCCCTCCAGGATACGGAGGAGGCACGCGGTCGCCTACGCGGCTTTCTCTGCACCTCCTTGCACCGCTTCCTCATCAACTGGCATGAAAGCCGCCGCAACAGTACCCAGCGAGTGAAATCCCTGGAGGACCTTTCGGAATCTGAAAAACGCTATCAGATGGAGCATCTCACCGATGCCGACACCCCCGAGCGGATCTTTAACCGCAAGTGGAGCCAGGAACTCCTCAAACGGGTGCTGGAAAGTCTGGATGAAGACTATCAGGCCCGGGGCAAAAGTGCGGACTACCAGGCCCTGAAGCCCATCTTACTCTCCGGCGGCAGCCTGCGCGGGTATGATACCCAGGCCCTCAGCCAAAGCCTCAGCATCACGGAGGGCACCTTACGCATTCGGCTCCACCGCCTGCTCAAAGACTACCGCACCCTGCTGCGCAATGAGGTTCTACAGACCGTGGGCCACATGGATCAGGTGGAGGATGAAATCAGCCATCTGATGGCCGTCTTCCAGAAATGACTGCCACTTCCTAGCTTTTCAAAAAAATATCAGGGGGTGATGCCTCAAACAATCATCTGAAAATCAACCTTTTAGATTCTAGATTGTAATCGTTAGAATTGTTCAAAAGAGCAGTTGCTTGAGCATTGGCGAAAAATTGGTTATGGGTAGGGGTTATGTCGTCCTCCCCCGCTGAAAGTCATCTGCCCGCGACTCAGTGGACGCTGATCGCGCGCCTCCGGCATGGCGATGCTGCAGAGGCCAAACGCGCGCTGGATGAGTTGATCACCCAGTACCGTTACCCCCTATACTGCTACCTCCGGCGGCGCGGTTACCAGCACAGTGATGCGGATGACATTTTGCAGGATTTTCTGATGAAGCTCCTGCGCAATGAAAGCTTCGCCGCTGCCGATGCCTCCAAAGGCCGCCTACGCTGCATGCTGCACGTCAGTCTCGAGCGTTTTGTCATCAGTTGGGAGCGCCTTCACCAGCACCGCCGCCGCGAGGTGAGCGCCGAGGAAGAGGCCCACCCTGGAGACTCCGACAGCGAAAAGCGCTATCAGCATGAAAAATTCCAAGACCACGAAACGCCGGATCAGATCTTCGGCCGCAAGTGGACGCTGACACTCCTGGGCGCTGCCCTAAACCGCGTGGGGGAATTGTACAAAAGCCGGGGCAAAGAGCCGTTGTTTAAAGTCCTGCGCCCCGTGCTCATGGATGGCGGCAGCCTGCGCGGGATCAATGGCCCCCAGATGGCCGAGCAAGTCGGCATGAACTACGGTGCCCTGCGCACCGCCCTCATGCGCATGATGGCCGACTACCAAGAGGCCCTCCAGGAAGAGATTCTGCAAACGGTGGAAGACCCCGCCGCTGCGAAGGAAGAACTGGCCCAGCTCCGCCAAAGTGTTTCTTGAGATCAAACTTTCGGGAATAAGCAATCAAGCGCCCTTCTCGCACGTTTGAAGATTACATCCATCATGAACAAAAAAGCGTTACTTTTCGTGGCCCTGTCCAGCCTCTCCCTCGTCGCCTGCGCGGATGACAAACCCAAGTCCCCTGCCCCTATGCCTAAAACCGAAGTCAACCTAACCGAAGCCGATTGGAAAAAACGCCTCACGGCTGAGCAATACGCCGTCACACGCCAGGCCGGAACGGAGCGGCCCTTTGGTGCCACTTACGAGGAATTTGAAAAGCAGGGTGAAGGCACCTACTACTGCGTTTGCTGCGGGGTGGAGCTCTTCACCTCCAAAGAAAAGTTTCACTCTGGCTGCGGCTGGCCTTCTTTCTATGATGCCTCCACCGCCAAGAATGTACTGGAGCGCCGCGACGACTCCCACGGCATGGCCCGTGTAGAGACGCTGTGCAAACGCTGCGGAGCCCACCTGGGGCACGTGTTTGAGGGCGAATCCGTCTCTGCCAATACGCCCACAAAGCGCCGCTTTTGCATCAATGGCGTGGCCCTCACCTACGTGGAAAAAGGCGGCACCGCCCCGAAACTGCTGGAGCTAACGGACGCCTCCGTGGACAAGAAGAAAGAAGAGGTGGCCAAGGAAGCAGGAGTCGAGGTCAAGAAGCCCTGACCTCAAGCTTGCCACCGCCCCTGCGTGCCCGCTAAAATGCGGGCATGAACCGCAAGCAAATCCTTCGCCTGTGCCTCATCGCCTTTTCCCTCTACTTGCTCAAAGTCGGCTGGGATAAGGTGCAGGATAACGTGGGCATGATGCTCGTCTATTTTCTCGGGCTGGGCATCGTGGCGGGGCTTTTGATCGTGGCCTACGTGCTGCCCTGGTTCGGCGATGCGGTCGGCACAGCGGTGTATTCATCGGGGGAAAAAATCAAAGCCACAGGCAGTGCCAAAGCCGCTGCGAAGATGGCCCAGGGCGACTACGAAGGTGCCATCGAGGAGCATGAAAAAGAGCTGGCGGCAGATCCTAGCCAGACCTTCCCCATTGTGGAAATGGCCAAGATCTGTGCCGATAAATTGGCAGATCCCCAGCGCGCCCAGCGCCTGCTGCAAAACCACCTCCAGGACTATCCTTGGTCACCCGATGATGCCGCGCTGCTACGCTTCCGCCTAGTGGATCTGCAACTGCATCATTTCAAAGACTTCCCCACCACGCGCCAACTGCTGGAGCGCATCATCGCGGATTTTCCCAACACCCGCCACAGTGCCAATGCCCACCACAAGCTGCATGAGCTGGAGCAGGCCGAGTATAAACACCTAACAGAGGAAAGTGGGCGCGCGCATCATCGGCCTTAGCTCGTCACCTGCTCAAGCTCGCCGCCATTGGACGATGTCTTTCCGCTCTCGCTTCCTCCCGTGGCCCAGTCGCTACCCCATGCTGCTGCTCATGCTGGCGGCCATCGTGGGTATCCTAGTTGCCGAGTTTCAGGCCTACACTCCTGGGTTGGGTTTCTGCCTTGTCACGCTTTTGGTTGGGCTGTATTTCGCCTATCGTCCAGGCCTTGCCACGGCCCTGCCACTCATCTGTCTAGGGTTCATCTTTTGGCATTCGCAGCGGTTGGCAGAGACCTTCGGCCATCCCGTGCGGCAGCATCTACTCACCCGCCCCGATACAGCAGAAACGGCCACGGTGCAGGGGCGGTTGTATCCCTGGACTGAAGGGGCCGAGCTGGATCAGGCCACCGCCCTCTGTGAAGTGACGCACCTCAAATGGTCACGGGAGACACAGTTCACGCCGCAGAAACTCAGTGTTAAAGTGCGCCTACCGGAGGGTTACACCCTCGCTACCCCCGGTATCTACACTCTCCAGGGCCGTCTCAGTCTGCCTGCACCGCCTAACAATCCCGGTCAGTTCGATGCCGTCACTTACAGCTTACGCATGGGCTGGGTGGCCACCTTAAAAGCCCAGGAAATCACCCTGGAAAAGGCAGATGCGCTAGCTCTTCGGTTTCGTCTCCTGCATGCAGCGGAAGCCTCCCGGCAGTGGATCACTCAGCGGCTCACTCAGGGCCTGGAGTCTCAGCCTACCCAGGCTGGCGTCATCTTGGCCATGGCTCTCGGTGCCTCCGATGCCGCAGGTAAGGACATTGAAGACGCCTTCCGCGACAGCGGCACCCTGCATGTCTTTGCCGTCAGTGGCCTTCACGTCGTCATGCTGGCCCACATCGCCTCCATGGGCCTCAGTTGGTTAGGCCGCCTACGCCTCAGCATCGTCCTCATCCTCCTCGTCTTTGCGTATGCCTTCATCACTGGTTGGCGCCCTTCCGCCGCACGGGCGGCCTTCATGACGGCCTTTGTTCTCGCGGCACCGCTGCTGAATCGTAAATCCCAGGTCATCAATATCCTGGGGGCCGTGGCCCTGCTGCTGCTCACGGCAGAGACTCACCTGCTGTTTATGCCCGGCTTCCAGCTCTCCTTTTTTGTGTTGCTAGCCATCGTCATGATCGCCTCCGGCCTGCTCACCTTGACCCACGCCTGGTCAGAGCTGGACCCGTATCTCCCACCCACCCTGGCTACCTATGGGCAGCGCTGCGGCTCACGACTTCGCATGTGGGCAGCCGCTTTATTATTCAGCTCCATCGCCGCCTGGTTCGGAAGTCTGCCCTTTTTGTTAGGCCATTTTCAGACCTTTTCACCGGTGGCTCTGGTGTCAAATCTGATCCTCGTGCCTGCATCGGAGCTGTGCCTTCTGCTGTCCTGCATCAGCTTGGTTTTTGCGAGTTTGCACTGGGGCTGGGCTGTCGCGGCGTTTAATCAGCTTAATGCCCACCTCGCCAGTTTCATGGTGGCGGCGGCCACTTGGTTCGCCACATGGCCGGGGGCAAATCATCACGTGAATGTGGTGCAGGTGACTGCGCCGGAGGCCGCGATACAGGTCTTCCAGCTTCCGTTTGGTGGTGGGGCCGCATATTTGGCCAGCGGCTCGCAGCACTGGCTGCTGGATACGGGAAATGAGGATCAGTGGCGGTATGTCGTGCGGCCCTTTCTCCGGCAGGCTGGGGTGGATCAGCTCCAGGGTCTCATCCTCAGCCATTCAGACATCTCCCATGTGGGTGCAGCCCCCTGGGTGCTTGCCGCCCAGGGCAGGCCCACCCTGCACACCAGTCACCTAGAACCCTGGAAGCCCGATCCACCTTTTTCCAGCCTGAAAAAACTCAGCACTCAAGTCCATCCAGACAGCCCCCTCTGGCAGCGCCATGAGCAGGGCCAGACCATCCCCATCGCTCCGTATGAAACCCAACCCATCACCGCTCAAGTCCTGCACCCGGGGCCACGTGACCTCCACGAAAAGGCCGATGATCGTGGTCTGGTTCTCATGATCCACCTCGGGGCCTTTCGCGTGCTGTGGCTCAACGACGCTGGCTTCATCACTGAAAAACGCCTGCTGGAGAAGCCAGACACACTGCGTTGCGACCTTTTAGTTCGGCACCAGCACAGCGCCGACATCGCCGGTCTCACGGAGCTTCTTCTGGCCGCGCAACCACAGGCCATCATCAGCTCCAACGACCGCTACAGCCCTGAAGAAACCCTGCCCCAGCGCCTGCGCGACTTTTGCCAGCAGCAGCAGGTGCCGCTCTTCGATCTGGAGGCGGATGGCAGCGTGCGTCTTGAGATTCAGGGTGCGCAAGCCCAGCTCAAGGCCTTCAAAAGCACACGCTCCATGATCCTCAAGCCACGCCAGCCCTAGGCGATTAAAACACCAAGAGACTCATCTTTGCGGCATGAATTTCAGAGCGGTTCATACCTCGTTCGCTCCATGATTAGCAGCCGTTCGGTCTTCAATTTTGAGCTTTCAAAAGCGCATTCCCTCTCCCCCCAAGAATTGGGGGGAGATGCCAAGGTGAGGGGGTGGTCACAGCCCGCAGAACCTCGTTCGCAAAAGGTGCCCTATTCCTCTAAACGACACCTTCACGCCCTCTGCACGGTCCCTCCCCCGAGCCCTCGTGTGCTCAAGATCATTTAAAATGCCCTAACGAACTTTGAGTTTCTCAAACGCTTCGCCACCTTTGCGCGCGCCCTCCACATACAGACTCATGGCTTGCATGTGTTTCACAAAATCGGCTGCTTCGATCTCGTCTCCCTTCAGCCAATACCCTTCAGGCGTCTGCGTTTTCAGCGCCTGCACGGTTTTATCCACAGCTCCTTTCGCGCGGCTGGTCCAGCTTTTCTCCGTGGTGGGTGCGGCCCGTTTCGCCAGCAGTTCTTCCCGTGGTTTTTTTAGCAGCTCCTTCAGGCGCTCCAGATCACGGCCCACGGTATCCAGCTTAAAGCCGTAATGCGTGGGCAGGTTGCCATCGTCATACACCAGCTCATATGTGTCCTTCACGAAGTAGAGGGGCTTATTCGTCTGCAGCTCATAAAACCGAGCATACTGGCCATCCGGCAGGGCAGATTTTTCATACCAGGCAAAGGCGGCGGGCAGGGGCTTGAGATATTTTTCATCTCCCGTCACCACGTAGAGCTCATGCAGCGTCTCCATGGTACTCAGGCTTTCCCCACCCGTCACACAGGGCGGCTCAAACTTGCGCGCCCACACTGGCTCCATTTGCAGATTGTACTGCTGGGCCCAGCCGGGCTGCGGCTCAGGCATCTGAGCGAGGATAAAAAAATCTCCTGCCTTTTTCGAGGCACTGAGGAAGCGCTCCTCCTGGGTCAACTCATACGCACGTAGCAGCAGTTGGACGATCTTCTGCATGTTGCCATCATTCAGCGTGTAAAAGCCCACGTAGTTCTCTTTGGGAAATTCCCGTGGCCATGCTTTTGGATAGGCCGCCTTCAGCACCGGCGTGCTTGCATCCACCGGGCCCGCATACTGTTGGGGAAATCCGCCGTTCGGGTATTGAGCAGCCAGCAGGCTATCCAGCCCAGCTTTCAGGCTGTCATGCAGGGCGGTCTCTTCCTTGCACTCCGGCAGATGCGCCAGCTCGAGGAGGAAGAGCAAAGCTGACTGCGTTTTATTATCATCCAACGTACTCTGGTAGTGGCGTTTACCAGGTTCCTTATCCCCTGCCAGCACCTGCTGGCGCAGGTGGTAGCGTTTCATGGACTCCTCGGCAAAGTCCATGGCACTTTCCCAGCCACCGCTGGAAAGCTGGCACTCCACGAGGGCGCGGCCTGCTGCTTTGGCCGCCTCTAGAAACTGCGCATCCCCCGTGGCCTGATAGGCCTTCACCAGCGCCAGGCCCACCGTCGTGGTGCCATGTGGCTGGATGGAAATGACCGTCTTCGACTTCTTATGCTCCGTCATGCCCAGGCTCAGATCCTTGGTCCAGGAACTGGCATAGCCCCCATGCACAGCCAGTTTTTCCGTGTAAAAAGACGTCGCTTTTTTCATCGCCGCCGTCACCACGGCGGGCTCAGGCAGGGGATCGGCGGCCAGGGCCACTAAGGGCAGGAGGAGGCAGAGAAACTTTTTCATGGAAGGTTGGGCGGTCCATGGCTGAACGCCTTTGCCGTCTCCATTTCATCACGAATGTTGTTTTTTAGCGCAAACGCGCCTCATCTCGAACCCACGAAAAAGGGCAAACCTCAAGCCCGGCCCCTTGGGACCTGACTCAAAATTTGCCCTTTGTCAGAGGCAGATCACCCATCATTCGATGCCGAGGTAATCCAGCAGCACTTCATCAATGATCCCCGTCGGTTCCAAACCGTTGTCAGCCTGGAAATTCGCGATCGAAAGGCGAGACATCGGACCGATGTCACCATCCAGAGGGCCGTCGTAGTAGCCCAAGTTTGCCAGGGCTTCCTGCACGGAGTAGTCCAGCGAATTCACTGGGGAATACGTCAGATTCACATAACTAGCTGGGGCGTAGCTGCGAGAGCTGTAATAAGACACACCGGGCGTCTCATAGTAGTAGGACACGTTCGGCGGGCCGAAATACCAGCCCAGACCGCGCCAGCCCTGCCCATGGCACAGCCGGTAGTGACTGCGGGGATAAGAGCGGTAGGCCTCATGACGGTCAATCCGTGCGAAACGCGACGAGTCGGTAAAGTGGCGATGACCGCTGTGGGCGGCAGCCACCACGCCTGGGCGGCGCCCAGGATAGGCTTTTTCATAAGGCGTCAGCGGGCGGCTCACCGAAGGGCGCTGCACGCTTGGGCGGGTGATCGTAGGCCTATCCGAACCGGAACCTGGGCGTGTCACAATCGAAGGCCGCTTGGGTATGCTAGGACGCGTCACGGAAGGGCGGCTAGGGACGCTGGGCCGGGTCACTGAAGGCCGCTCTGGCGTGGGGCGGGTGGTCACCGTCGGCCGCTGGGGGCTGCGTCCCGGGTAGGCCTTTTCATAAGCGGTCTTTGGCCGCACCACCGTGGTGGGGCGGGAGACGGAAGGTGGGCGCTGCACGCTGGGCCGGCTCACTGTAGGGGGGCGCTGCGGCGTGCTGGGCCGGGAGACGGAGGGGCGTGGGGCCGAAGGACGTGCCGCAGGGGGGCGGCTAGCAGAGGGGGTGGGCCGGGAAGGCGATGGGCGGCTAGGGGCAGCAGGCCGTGCTTGGCTGGGGGCCCGCTCACGACGCGAATCCTCCCGGGCAGCCTGGGAGGCCATGGGCGCTCCTACCACCAGAGCGGCCAGCAAGACCGCCACACCGGAGCCCAGATTCAGGGAAAAAAGTTTTAGTTTCATCCCTCACTCTGACGCACAGGCCCACGCTTGCATTCAATCCTTTGTGCCGATTTTTCCTACCCACCACTCCAGCCTAGGCCTTGCGCCGTAGCACAGCCACCCAGCGGTCCACGGATTTCCCTGGGGCATCCGAAAGGGCACGGGAGGCTTTGTTGCGCTTATTACTCACCACTTCCATGCCCAGCGCTTCCAGGGCTTTGAGGGCCAGTTTGTGCTCCACATCGAAGTAACTGGTGATGACCAGCATGCCATCGGGTCGGAGTTTGGCGATGCCTTGGTCAAAGATCTTTTTCCACAGCTCCTGCCCGTGCCAGAAGTTCTGATGACGCAGGAAGACGAGGTTGAAGTCATCTCCCAGTTCCTTGTGTTGATCCATCTTCGTCGCGTCCTCGATGAGAAACTTCGCCGGCAAATGGGCGTGCTGCTCACGCGCTTGGCGGATTTCGCGGATGCGGATGTCCGCGCCGATCATTTCTACCTGGCCGCCGGGAGTGAGTTCCTGGCCCACGGAGACCAGCGTTTCCGCCTCATCGCAGCGTCCGCAGGCGAGGTTGAGGATGCGCAGATCATTGGCAGCTTTCAGGTTCGGCTGCAGACTTTCCCGCAGCAGGCCTTTCAGCTTCGCCATGTCTTGGGCGATGGACGGTGGCAGCGACGTAGAGGCATGGACCAGGAGGGAATCTCCGGCCGGGGATGCCTGCGGCGTGCTGAAAGGCTCGTTCATGGGCGAATTGGAACATCATCCAGGCTCTCTGGCAAGTGGGCTGACGAGGGCAAAAAAAGGCCTCGAACGGCAGACAGTGGCGAATTTGGCATGGATGTCGCGCGTCTGGGAAAGAGTGTGTGCCTGCCGTTTAGGCTTGTGCTGGATCTGCCCACCCTGATAAAGATGCCTCCCATGCGCTGTTTTTCACCCCTGATTTTCCTGCTCGGTTCCGGGCTGGCACTTCATGCGGAGGAGTCCCTGGCCCCGAGGGCTGAGATCTGGCAGTCGCCCTGTGAGATCCTGTGTACGAATCTGACCAAAGCCATCCAGGAGCGGCCAGACCTGATGGTAATGCGGCTGGAGGATGCCCTGGTGATCAATGAAGCCTGCGCGGCGGAGATCGTCACTGCGGCCATGGATGCCGTGCGGGCCAAACCAGCGCTGGTGCAGGAAATCCTCAACACGGCCCTGAAAGTGGCTCCTTCCCGGTCCAGCCTGGTGATGAACGCCGTGCGCAGCTACACCCCAGCGAGTGAGCGGGTGGTGGTGCGGGAGGAAGTCCGCCGCGCTGAGGTGGCCCCCGTGGGAACATTGTTCGAGGTGCGACGGGCCGAGGTGGCCCATACCAGCCAGCCGCAGGCGATCGAAGAAGTGCGCCGCGCCGAAGTACCTGCACTGAGGGCGATCGAAGTGGAAGCCCCCACCCCTGCCTCAGGCGAATACATCCAGGAAGAAATCCGCCGCCCCGAGATCACCCTCATGGCGCGCCCCCGGTCCTGAGAGCGTGTAGCTCTCAAGCGGGTGCGGAATTCGACTCCAGCCACGCCGCATAGGCAGCCTCCGTCATTTCGCCTGCAGCCAGAGCCAAGGTGCGAACTGCCGCATCAGCTTCCCCCGCCGTGAAGTGATAGCCATTGAGTTCGAGCATCAAGATGCCAGTGATGAATCCGGTGCGTTTATTGCCATCCAGGAAAAGGTGGTTTTTGACGAGGCCATACACATAGCTAGCTGCCAGATCAAACAAGGTGGGGTGACCATACGCGAAGACATTTATCGGTTTACCCAAAGCAGAGTCTAACAATCCCTCGTCGCGGATGCCTGGAGAGCCGCCATGATCATGCAGTGACTGTTCATGCAGTCCTAAAACTGTTTCTTTTTCAATCCACTCGGGCTCGTTCATTTGGCCAGTTCTCGGAGGGTATTGCGGTAACGCTCCATAATGCTCTGCGCTGCTTTCATCTGGCGGCTGACGTTTTGATTGGAAGCATTCAGGCGCAAACTCCCATCTGCAGATTCCGTGATTAACACAGAATCTCCTTCGTCTGCTTTCAAATGAGCGAGGGCTTCTTTGGGCAGGACGAGGCCCACCGAGTTGCCAATCTTGCGAAGTTTGAGTTCCAGAACCATAAGGACAGTGTAGCCACGGATGTTATAACATCAAGTGATTACACCGTTCATTGGAGACGCTTAGAACTTCAGCTCTTCCTGGAAGATCATGCGGGCGGCTTGGGCCACGTCTTTGTCACCGCGACCGGAAAGGTTGACGATGATGACCTGATCCTTGCTCATTTTGGGCGCGACTTTCTGGACTTCGGCGATGGCGTGGCTGCTTTCCAAAGCGGGGATGATGCCCTCCACGCGGCTGAGTTCCTGGAAGGCTTCCAGGGCCTCGGTGTCCGTAGCGTAGTTGTACTCCACGCGACCTTCGTCATGCAACCAGGCGTGCTCAGGCCCTATGGCAGCGTAGTCCAGACCGGCGCTGACGCTGTGCGTGAGCTCGATCTGGCCGTCATCGTTGGCTAGCAGCCAGGTCTTCGTGCCCTGCAAGACACCCAGGCGACCGCCTTGAAAACGGGCAGCGTGGCGCTCGGGCACGATGCCGTCGCCACCAGCTTCCACGCCGATCATGCGCACATTGGCGTCATTGAGGAAGGGATGGAAAAGGCCGATGGAGTTGCTGCCACCGCCTACACAGGCCACGAGGAGATCTGGCAGGCGATTTTCACGCTCCAGGATCTGCTGGCGGGCTTCCACCCCGATGACGCGGTGAAAGTCCCGTACCATCATGGGGAAAGGGTGAGAGCCCAGAGCGCTGCCCAGGATGTAGTGGGTGGTGCGGACATTGGTCACCCAGTCACGCATGGCCTCATTGACGGCCTCTTTCAGGGTGGCCTGACCCGCGGTGACGGCCACAACTTTGGCCCCGAGGAAGCGCATGCGTGCCACATTCAGAGCCTGGCGTTCCATGTCCACCTTGCCCATGTAGATGGTGCAGTCCAGACCGAAGCGGGCGCAGACGGTGGCGGTGGCCACGCCGTGCTGACCCGCGCCCGTTTCAGCGATGATGCGCTGTTTGCCCAAACGCAGAGCCAGGAGGGCCTGGCCGAGAGCGTTATTGATCTTGTGTGCGCCCGTGTGCAGGAGGTCTTCACGCTTCAGGTAGATGCGTGCACCGCCCAGTTTCTCTGTCCAGCGCTCCGCAAAATAAAGGGGGGTGGGGCGGCCGACGTACTCGTGCAGGAGACGGTTCAGCTCGGTTTGGAAAAGTGGGTCAGCCTTAGCACGCTCATACTCTTCGGAGAGTTCATTGAGAGCAGACATCAGCGTCTCCGGCACAAACATGCCTCCATAGCGGCCAAAGTGGCCGTGTTTGTCAGGCATTGCGGGGAGAGAAGCAGCAGGGGCAGCAGTCATGGCGGGAGGGCAGGATAAATCAGATACGCGGCTTGGCAAAGGGCAGGAAAGAAATCGGGCAAAAGGAAGTCTTAAAGCGGTGGCCAAGACCTCTCTGTTTGCTCGGTGATGAGGGTGGGCACGCAGGCATCGTGGCTTTCACGGGGGATTTCCTGCAAGACTTGGGCCTCGAAACACAGGCCCACGAGGGCAGCGTTCACGGCGGGTAGGTCCAGGAAACGATCATAAAAACCACCGCCACGGCCCAGGCGGCCTCCATCGCTGTGGCTAAAGGCCAGCCCAGGGACGAGGATGAGTGTCAATTCCTCCGGGGGAATGGGGCGGCACTGTGAGACCACTGGCACCCATACACCCAGGGGCCCGCGTTCCAGATCGTGATCACCCGTGACCTCGTAGGCATGCAGTTCCACCCCCTCCATGGCAAAGAGGGCCGTCTGCCAGCCGTGAGTGCGCAGCCAGGGCAGCAGGGTGGTGATGATATCTGGCTCATTTCGCAGCCCCCCAAAGAGGCTGACGGTGCCAGGTCGTGCCCAGAGATCTCTCCGCGCCATGAGGCGCTGGACAATTTGCTCGGACCAAACGGCTAGCTCCTCCACAGGCATGGCGCGCAGGCGTTCGCGGACTTGGCGGCGCAGGTCGGCTTTGGTGAGAGGGGCGGTGGACATGGGCGTATGTGGCCAAAGAGCAGGCCTTTGGAAAGCGGCAAGTTGCGAGACATTCCGTCCCGCGCTTGCCACCTTTAGAAAGCGCCTGCATCATTCCCGTGAATGGTCGCCTTTCTCTTCCGCCGTCTTTTGAGCAGCCTCCTGGTGCTGTTCTTTGCGGTGTCACTCACTTTTCTTCTGACACGCTCGCTGCCGGGCGGGCCGTTTGATCGTGAAAAGACCAGCTCGGCCCAGGTAAAGGAAGCGCTGGAAAAACAGTACAAACTGGATGGCAGCCTGTGGCAGCAATACACCGCTTATTTGCGAGATCTGGCCCGGCTGGACTTGCGCGTGTCCTTCAAATACCGTGACTGGAGCGTGGCGGAGATCCTGGCACAGAAGATGCCCACGTCCATCAAGCTGGGCGGGGTGGCCTTTGTCATCGCCAGTGTGCTGGGTGTCTTCATCGGCAGTCTCGCGGCCATGCGGCGGGACACGGCGGTGGACTGGACGGCCATGTTTGGGGCCATCGTGGCCATTTCCATCCCCTCTTTCATCACCGGGCCGTTTTTGGTCGCGGTGTTTGCTCTTTGGTTAGGCTGGTTGCCGGTCGGCGGCTGGGGCAGTGTGCAGCACCTCATCCTGCCAGCCTGCTGTCTGGCGGCGCCGTATGTGGCCTATGTGGCGCGGCTCATGCGCAACAGCCTCCTGGATGTTTTGAAAAGTGACTTTCTGCGCACGGCACGGGCGAAGGGGCTGACGGAATCTCAGGCCCTGGCACGCCATGCCATGAAGGTGGCCATCCTGCCGGTGGTCACCTATCTCGGCCCGCTGGCGGCTCATCTGCTCACAGGTTCGATGATTGTGGAGAGTGTGTTTAACATCTCCGGTGCGGGCAGCATCTTTGTGAATGCCATCCAGAATCGCGATGCCTTCCTCCTTTGCGGTGCGGTGGTGATCTACTGCACATTGCTCATTGTCTTTAACCTCATCGTGGACCTGCTTTACAGCGTCCTGGATAAACGCATCCAGCTCCATGGCTAAAGCTCCCACCGCAGCCGCTATCAGCCGCCCAGGAGGCTGGGCCATTGTCCGGCGGAATCGCCCGGCGATGATCTCGCTCATCTACCTCAGCTTTGTGGCCCTGGTGGCCTTCACGCTACCGTTTCTACTGCCGGAAAGTCTGAAGGCAACTAGCAGCGGTACTTTTTTGCCACCTTTGTCGTTAGGTCAAGAGCACGGCCTGCTGCACCTGTGCGGCACGGATGTGAATGGCCAGGACCTGTTTTATCGCCTTCTCACGGGGGCCCAGGTATCGCTGGGGGTGGGCATCATCGGCGCTCTCATTTCCCTCTTCATTGGCACCACCTATGGCATGGTCAGTGGCTTCTTTGGTGGGCGTGTGGATGCCCTCATGATGCGCACAGTGGATATGCTGTATGCGGTGCCGCGCATCCTTTTCATCATGATCTTCATCGCCGCTTTTGATGGGGTTTTTAAAGATTGGTTGGACGGCACCCGGCTGTGGGCGCAGGAGCAGCAGTGGGGGAAGCTGGAGGAGGCCGCACGTTACCTCATTCCGTATTCAAAGATCTTGGTGATGATCCTTTCGCTAGGCCTGGTGGAATGGCTGACCATGGCGCGCATCATTCGGGGGCAGGTCTTGGTGCTGAGAGAGATGACCTTCGTCACTGCCTCCCGTGCGATGGGCCAGGGGGGCTGGACCATCCTGCGTAAGCACTTGCTGCCGAATTTGAGCACCCTTATTTTGACGTATCTCACGCTGACAATCCCCGCCGTCATCCTGGATGAGTCCTTCCTGAGTTTCCTCGGTCTGGGCATCGAAGACCCCGCTGCGAGCTGGGGCTCTCTGCTGAAGGATGGAGCGCAGGTAATCAATCCGCTCGAGAGCAAATGGTGGCTACTCGCCTTCCCGGCGCTGCTCATGTCGCTGAGTCTTTTGGCGCTGAATTTCCTGGGTGATGGGCTTCGGGATGCCTTTGATCCCAAGTCTGCGGAGTGAAAAAATGTTGCTGGAATGCCGCGTCATTCGTTGACTAGGCAATTGACTTTAAGAAAGCCTGCGCCTTCTTTTCGTTGTTCGCAGCTTTGGTTGTGAATAGGTGTCCCCCCCCACAAGTTCCTGTCCTCATGGCAAAGCCCAGCCAGCACCAACAGGGAAACTCCGCCAGCCAACGCAGCGGGGCCGGGCAGACCATCGTTGAGCTTTGCACCGTCTCTGATTGCGGTCTGGTGTTTTGGTCTCGGCAGCGTTTTGACATTGGGTCTGAGCTGCAAATCCGCGTCCTACGCAGTGCCATCCCGCATTTATCTGCCCCAGAAAGCACCAATGAAGAATGGGTGACCCTGCGTGGTTATGTGGTGGAATGCCCGGCGCTGCGACGTCCTAGTGGCGAGCATGGTTTTCAAGTCTCGTTATTGCTCGACAGTGCGCTGACTGCGATGACGCAGCAACCTCGCAGTCGCCCCACGAAGACCTGTCCCAAGATGCGCTCCAGCTTTCCTGGGCTGCAACGCGTGGGCTTGAATTGAGCCACCAGCCGCTACTTGTCCTTCGGGGCCATGTTGGCCGGGCCGTGAAAGGCGAGGGAGCGGTCGGCGATCCAGCGGCTGTCCTTGCCGGGTAGCAATTTGAAATGATGCACGGTTAGGCCCGTAGCCCCGCTGTCCATGCCGAAGCCTAGGCCCCCTCGCACTTTTTTCACAGGACCTATTTCCGCTTTGCCCAGCCACCGCCCATCGTAACCGACACGCAGGTGACGAGCCTCAAGGACGTTGCGAATTTCCAATCTGATGGTTAGGCGCTTGCCGGGGGTGTAAGTGGCCCCAGGACTTTCCCACAGGACACGCCCATGGGTAAGGATGCGCCGGGAGCTGAGCTCTATCGAACAAACGCCATTTTGCAGGCCTTGCTGGGATTCTTTGGGGAAGTCCACGTAGAGCGGGATGTCTGGGGAAGTGGGGGTGTAGCAGATTTCAAGGTCGAAGTCCCCACACTCCAGGAGGCCGGGGCAGATGAGTTTGCCCACGCGACCATCAGGGGTGTAAACGAAGTCCGTGCCCTGCCGGTGCCACTGGTTTTTGCCCACGCGACCGATGGACCAAAAGCGGTCCAGCACGGGATCCATCTGTGTGGTGAGATTGATCCATGGCAGTGAGTCACTGGCCATGGCTGGCGGAGGAGCAGCGGGACGGAGCCAAAACCAAGCGGCTGCTGTGGTGGCGGTGGCCACGCTGACGATGAGACCGCTGGTGAGGCGGCGGCGTGTCCAGGGACTGGGCGCAGCAGTGGGTTTTTCCAGATACAGGGACGAGAGGTCCTGCTGCATCTCATGGACGCTGGGGTAGCGCTGGTCACGATCTGTTTGCAGAGCGCGGTCCACCACGCGGTCCAGGCCCGCATAGGCATCCCGCCGCAGTTGGGTGGGCAGGGCAAAGCGGCCCTTCGGCAGGTGGCCGGTCAACATCTGGTAAAGCAGCACGCCCACGGCATACACGTCTGCGCGGCCATCCAGAGACAGGCCGGGGGAAAAGGCTTCAGGCGCGATGAAGTCGGGGCTGCCCACGGCCACGTCGCTGAGTGTGAGGGATTCACCCGCCTGCAAAGGCTGGCGAGCAAGGCCGAAGTCCATCACCTTTACCTGACCCTCAGGCCCCACCATGATGTTGGAGGGCTTGATATCGCGGTGGATCACACCCTGGCTGTGCATGTAGGCCAGCGCATCGCAGACCTGGGCGGTGATGCGGATGGCCTCATCCTGTGGCAGGGGGCCCGTGCTTTTTAGCCACTGCGCCAGGTCCATGCCCTCCACCAATTCCATGACCAGATAGGGCAGGCCATCGTGAGTTTCACCCGCTTCATGGACGGTGACCACGCGGGGGTGCTTCAGCCGTGCCATCGCTCGCGCTTCCTGCTGAAAGCGCAGGCTGAAGGCGGGGTCTAGCCGGGCTAGCTCAGGCGGCAGTACCTTGATGGCTACGGTTCGTTCCAGAGCGGGCTGCACGGCACGGTACACGGCGCCCATGCCGCCGCGAGCGATGAAGGCCTGCACCTGAAACTGTGGCAGGGATGCCTGCAAGGAAGCGACGGAGGGGGGCACCCAGGTAGCCCCATGCACAGGAGGTTGACCCGCCTGCCATAGCCCCTGCGCCTGAGAATCCGTCAGCTCAGGGGTGGATGAAGGGTCTGGGGTG
Source organism: Prosthecobacter dejongeii (assembly GCF_014203045.1). NCBI lineage: Bacteria > Pseudomonadati > Verrucomicrobiota > Verrucomicrobiia > Verrucomicrobiales > Verrucomicrobiaceae > Prosthecobacter > Prosthecobacter dejongeii. The sequence continues at coordinate 679,546 of NZ_JACHIF010000001.1, read as the reverse complement.
GCAGACATAAGTCACTGGGTAGATATCATTCACCCCGCAGGTCATAACAAACGATGCGGGTGCCGTTTTTTCGATCCAGCGATTCCGCCTGCTGGTGCACGTAAAGCAGGCCGTGGCTCAGGGAGGGCAGGCTCCAGGTATTCAGCGCGTAAAAGAGCTGAGTGCGGGAGACCTCCTCACAGCCCTGGGGGGAAAGTTTCAGCGTGTGCAGGCTGCCGGTTTCACCCAAGCAGAGGAAGTGACCCTCCACCTTCAAAAGGCTGGCTCGCAGGATGCTTAGGCGCACGGGTTTGCTGCGGCCCTGGGCGGTGGCAAAGGCAGCGTCTTCCCACTCGATGTTTCTTCCCCACACCTCCGCCCCCGTGTCTGCATTCACGCAGACGAGGCGGGAATTGTTTTCGCGCTCGCCATCAATCGCGTAAAGGTGGCCTTCGTGATAAACGGGTGTCATCCAGTGCACGCCGATCTTTTTGGAATGCCAGACTTCTTTGACCTGGAACTGCGCATCATATTCCACCATCACACCGCCTAACGGCTGATTCTTTGGGTAGCAGGTGGTGATGAAAGCACGATTTTTTTCTGGGACTACCACAGGGCTGCTGCCGGTAGCCTGGATGTATTCCTCATCCCGCCAAGGAAAGCGGCTGTGTACGGTGCCGGTGGTCGGGTCAATGCATAGCAGGCCGCCGATGGCGGGATCACTCTCTCCTCCGGCATAGATGAGAACCTTCGTCTGGCCGTGCAGCTTCGCAGGAATGGGCGAGGCATAACTGGCACCCCATTCATCCTCCACCTTCCATTTCACCGCCCCTGTGGTTAGGTCAAAAGCAGCCACGCTGACGCCTTTCGTGGCCAGCTTCGCCGCACGATCTCGGCGGTCTTCAAAGCCATCGAATGCCTCCGCCTTGCCACCTACATTGACAATGACGAGCCCATCTAAAATCAGGGGCGAGGAGCCCGCGCCGAAGAAATCCTGTGGCACGTTGTATTCCTTTCGCAGGTCATGCGCCCACAGCACCTTGCCGGTCTTTAAATCGTAAGCGTGAAGCTGGGACGTCACGCCCAGCGTCACCACCACACCCTGGGAGATGACCGGACTGCTACGCGGGCCATTGCCGAACCCGTAGCGGTCCTGGTACTCGATGGGGTAGGCCTGGCTCCAGAATCGCTGGCCCGTTTCCCGGTGCAGGCACTCCACGGTTTCCTGCTTCTCCAGCGCGTGGAAAATCACGCAGTAGTCACCGCTGAGGATGGGGGAGGTGTAGGCCTCGCCCGTGGTCACTTCCCAAACAGGTGACAGGCCAGTCGCGGGCCAGGTTTTTAAGAGGTGGGTTTCGGGTGTGCTGGCATCGTGGCTGGGGCCCAGCACGCGCGGCCAGTCACTGGTTTTTGCTCCAGCGGCCAGGGGTTTCGGTGCATGGTGAAAGGTGAGCCGGTCAAAAGGCTGCGCCTCCTGGGCAGGGAGGGCTCCAGAAAACAGGTACAGGCAGAAAAACAGTCTCGACGCTTCCTTCATGGTCACGCAGACTAAAGACCGCTATGCAAAAAGCCATCGCCATCTTTTCCTTTGCCGCCCTCAGCCTGCTCGCCTCCTGCACCACTTGCCCCATGGGGCACAAGACCACTGCCCAGGGCAAGGTAGAGCACGTCGTCCTCCTGTGGCTGAAAAAGCCGGGCGATGCCGCAGATCGGGCCGCCATCATCGCTGCGGCCAAGGGTTTCCAAAAGGATATCCCCGGCATCCAGCACCTCAGCGTGGGCACCCCGCTGGCCAGTGAGCGCCCGGTGGTGGACGATAGTTTCGACGTGGGTCTGGTGATGCGCTTTGCCACCCCGGCGGACCTGGCCGTGTATGAAAAACACCCCGCGCACGTGAAAGCGGTGAACGAGATCCTGAAACCGAAGGCCAAAAAACTGCTGGTTTATGACGTGGTGGCCCAGTAGGCCACGAATTGTCCGTCAAAACCCTTGCAGCCGGGGCCAGCGCATTTCATCACTGCGGGATGCCCAAGCCCGCACCCGTCGCCCGTCAGAACCGCCACTCGTCTCCCACCACGGGGCACGTGCCTGTGTATGATGAAGATGACCTGTCTCTGCTGCTGGAGGGGAAAGAAAACCCGCTCGTGCTCATCCTGGACTGCATCCAGGATCCGCACAACCTGGGGGCCTGCCTGCGCACGGCCGATGCGGCGGGCTGTGATTGCGTGGTGATGCCGAAGGACAAGTCTGCGCCCATCTCCGATACCGTCATCCGCGTCTCGTGCGGCGGTGCCGAAAACATCCCTCTCGTGCGCGTGACGAATCTGGTCCGCGCTATGGAAAAGCTGAAGAAACTGGGCATCTGGATCGTCGGCACGGCGGATGAAACCACGAAGTCCATCTACGATCTGGATCTCAAAGGCCCCACGGCCATCGTCATGGGTGCTGAAGGCGACGGCATGCGCCGCCTGACAGGGGAGCATTGCGATTTCCTCGTCCGCATCCCCATGGCAGGTCGCGTGCCGTGTCTGAACGTCTCCGTGGCGACGGGTGTGTCTTTGTTTGAAGTGGTGCGCCAGCGGCAGGGGAAGAAGTAGAGAGCGTTAAGAATTTTCAGCGCTTACCTTTGGAGGGAGAGGAGAGTGTCTCATGCTCTCCTGTCACCTAAGTTCTCAACAGCGCGTTCTACCGGGCCCTGCCTGCGGGTTTGCGAAGTCTCGCTGAGAAAGATTTAAAAGGAGGTGAGGCCCATCCCTGCACTCCTTTCTTGCCAGAGTCTCCAAACAGGTGGCATGGGTGGCCATGCCTCAAGATCTCACCGCCACCCTTCGCCAGCACTTTGGCCATGCGGCTTTTCGCCCAGGGCAGGAGGCTGTGATGCAGGCGTTGCTGGCGGGGCGGAGTGCGCTGGCGCTTTTTCCCACCAGTGCCGGAAAGTCTCTGTGCTATCAGCTTCCAGCTTTGCTGATGGATGGAGTCACCTTGGTCATTTCACCTCTCATCGCGCTGATGAAAGATCAGGTGGAGGCGCTGAAGGCGAGGGGCATTGGCGCGGCGCGGTTGGATTCATCTTTGAAATTGGAAGAGGCGCAGCAAGTCTTTGAGGATCTGCGCACCGGAAAGACGAAGCTGCTCTACATCGCACCTGAGCGGCTGATGAATGAGAACTTCATGGAGCGGCTGAAGCGGATCAAAATCGCCATGATGGCGGTGGATGAAGCGCACTGCATTTCGGAGTGGGGGCATAACTTCCGGCCAGAGTATTTGCGTCTGGCGCATGTGGCGAAAGAGCTGGAGATTTCCCCCGTGTTGGCCCTCACGGCCACTGCGACCCCGAGCGTGGCGGCGGATATTCGGCGGGCTTTTGACATTGTCCAGGAGGATCACATCCAGACCTCCTTCCATCGGCCTAACTTACATTACCGAATCACTCCCTGCGCGGCGGTGAAGCGCAAAGAGGTACTGACGAAGCTGCTGCTGAAACGCCAGGTGCCGTCCATCGTATACGTCACACTGCAACAGACGGCTGAGGAAGTGGCGACGCATCTGCAAAAAGCTGGGGTCAATGCGCTGGCGTATCATGCGGGGCTGCCGGACGAATATCGGCACGCGGCGCAGGATGGTTTCATGACCGGACAGACGGAAGTGATCGTGGCGACCATCGCTTTCGGGATGGGGATTGATAAGGCGGATATCCGGGCGGTGTATCACTACAACCTGCCTAAAACGCTGGAAAACTACATGCAGGAAACGGGCCGTGCGGGGCGCGATGGCAAGGTATCTGTCTGTGAAATGCTGGCCTGCCAAGATGACTGCACCGTGCTGGCAAATTTCACCTTTGGGGATACCCCCACGCCGCAGGCCCTGCGGCAGTTGGTGGACCATCTGCTGCGGCAGGGAGATGAATTTGATATTTCCATTTATGATCTTTCTGGCAGCACGGACATACGCCCTTTGGTGATTGAGACGGTTTTGACAAACTTAGAGTTAGGTGGGCTGGTGCGCCCGCTGGGCATGTTTTATTCCAGTTATCAGTACAGTTTTCTCCAGCCCGAGGCGCGCATCCTGGCGGGGCATAAACCAGAACGGCAGGCGTTTTTACGGAAGCTTTTCGCCTGTGGGAAACGCGGGCACAAATGGACCACTTTAGTCCTGGATGAAGCTGCGGCTGAAATGGGCGAACCACGGGAGCGCCTGCTGAAGGCGCTGACCTGGCTGGAGGAGGCGGGAGAGATTCAGATGAAACCCAGTGGCTCACGCCAGCGATACAGGCTGTGTGGGGATGCTGCTGACCGCGATCCTGAGGCGGTGAGTCAAAAGATGCAGCAGCTCTTTGCCGGGCGTGAGCTGCGGGATGTGCAGCGGCTGGACCAGATCCTCGAACTGGCCAGTCAGCGCGAATGCATCCCGCGCTGGTTGCTACGCTATTTTGGCGAGGAGATGGCGGAGGACTGCGGCACCTGCACGAGCTGCCTGGAGCGGGCAAAAAAGGTGGACATGAGTGAGCCACGCAGCATTCCACAGTCGGCACGACCGGGAGTCACGACGGAAGATGTGGCGGTTATCCGCACACTTTTGGATGAGCGGCATCCCGCACTGCGCACGCCGCGGCAGTTGGCACGCTTTCTGTGTGGCATCACCAGCCCTGCGACCACGCGGGCTCGCCTCACACGATTGGATAGCTTTGGCATGCTGGACCAAGTGCCCTTTGCCGATGTGCTGGCGCAGGCGGAGACGATGCGCTGAGATTGGATTTCACCCTGCCTTCGCCCTTGCATCTGCGTGGTGACCCCGCACACTGGCGCGCCATGTCTCCCGATTCCCTCGAACGCCTTAGCTCCACGATCCGTGATGTGCCGGATTTTCCTCAACCCGGCATTCTTTTCAAAGATATCACGCCGGTGCTGGCGGATGCGCATCTTCTCCAAGAGGCCATTGAAGGCATGGCGGAAATCTTCGCCGGTCAGAAGGTGGATAAGGTGGTGGGCATTGATGCCCGTGGCTTTATTTTTGGTGCTATGATCGCGCAGCGGCTAGGGGCTGGTTTTGTACCCGTGCGGAAAAAGGGCAAGTTGCCCTGGAAGACCCGCGGGGTGGACTATAGTCTGGAGTATGGCACGAACAGTGTGGAGATGCACCTGGATGCCCTAGCCCCCGGGGAGCGGGTGGTGCTGGCGGATGATCTGCTGGCCACCGGTGGCACGGCTGGCGCGGCGCTGGAACTGATCCGCCAGTCCGGGGCTGAGTTGCTTGGCTCAGTCTTTTTCATTGAGCTGGCTTTTCTCTGCGGTCGTGAACGACTGGAGGGTATGGGGCCGATTCATTCGCTGCTGAAGTTTTGATTTTTTTGACCCCTCGCACGCATGACTGTACAGGAGTATCAGCGCCGTTTGGAAGCCGCCGCGCAAAAGGTGTTCGGCAAAGACGTGGCGCTACCCCGTGGCCGCACGGAGACGTTGAAACTCTGCAAGCGGTTTCTGCGCCTCAAGGAGCAGCGAATCAAGCAACGTCATCGAGCAGGCGGAAGTGGGGTGGAGATCTGCCGCATGCGGTCCGATGTCATGGACTACATCGTGCGGCTGCTGTGGCAGGAATGCCTAGCCGCGCTGGAACCTGCGGTGAGGAATAAGCTGAATCTCAGCGTGGTGGCTCACGGTGGATATGGGCGGCAGGTGATGAGCCCGGGCAGTGATGTGGACCTGACTTTCATGCTGCCGGGGAATAGCTCGAACGTTTCTCCGGAGTTGGCCAAGTTGATCGGAGACTACCTGCTGTTCTTTTATGACATGAAGCTGAAGGTGGGCCACGGCACGCGCAGCGTGGGTGACTGCCTGAAGCTGGCGAATGAAAGCATGGAGACCAAAACGGCGCTGATGGAGGCGCGTTTTCTCTGTGGTAGTGAGGAGGCCATTCAGGATTTCCGCGCTCGTTTTGACAAGGAGTGCATGACCGGGCGCGAGGCAGAATTTCTCAAGCTGCGTCAGCAAGATCTTGCGAGTCGTCACAATAAATACGGCGGCACGAACTGCGTGCAGGAGCCGAACGTCAAAAATGGCTGCGGTGGCCTGCGCGATTACCAGAACCTCATCTGGATGACTTATGCGAAGCTGGGCACGCTGAATCCGCAAGACCTGGTAACGAAGGGACTGCTGACTCCTGCGGGGTGGAAAGAGATCCAGCAGGCCTACGACTTCATCCTGCGCACGCGCAATGAGATGCACTACACAGAGAAGCGTGCCAGCGACATCCTGACCCTGCGCCTGCAAGGATTTGTGGCTACGAATCTAGGCTATCGGCACAAGCGAATCCTGCGCCGTATCGAGGCCTTCATGCGCGAGTACTACATGGCCACGCGGGACATCCTCCAGCGTAGCAGTGAAGTGATGGACAGGTTTCACCTTCAGGCTTTGGAAGATGAAAGCACGCGTAAGGGATTGCTAAACTTCATGGTTAGGCGCAAGACGGCGCTGAAGAGGGCTGAGAAGTTTGATGGTTTCATTGCCAAAAATGAGCGCTTGTTTGTCGAAGATAAGGCTCTCTTTAAAGAAGACCCCAGCAAGCTCATGCAGGTGTTTCTTCACACCCAGCAGCGGCATCTGCGGCTGAGTCCAGAGCTATTCCAGCTCATGCAGGAAAGCTTCCGTCTGGTGAATGTGAGCTATCGGTATAACAAAGGGGTGAGAGAAACCTTTGAGGCCATTCTTTCCTGCAAAGGGGATGTGGCACGGGTGATGCGGCAGATGCATCGCGTGGGTTTTCTGGGGCGCTACATGCCGGAATTTGGCGCGCTGACCTGCCTGGTGCAGCATGAATTTTTTCATCGTTACACGGCAGATGAGCACACGCTGCGCACGCTGGATAAGCTGGACGAACTCAGCGGCCCTCCCAAGCCTGGGCTGAGTCTTTATCAAAACCTTCTGCATGAACTGGCGCAGCCGGCGATCTTGTATCTGGCCCTGCTGCTGCATGATGCGGGCCGCGCAGCCAATGCGAAGGCCCATGATGCTGAAAGCACCGTGATGGCGGATGCCGTATGCCGCCGCCTCCAGATCAAAGGGGAGAAGCGCAAGCTTCTGCTGTTTTTGGTGGATAATCACCTGCTGATGTATCGCACCGCGACGACGATGAATCTGGATGATCCGAAGGTGATCGGCGAATTTGCCGGCATCGTGCGGACGAAGGAGTATCTGGACACACTTTTGGTGATGACCTATGCGGATTCCAAGGGCACCAGCGAAGCGAGTTGGTCCGGTTACAAAGAGGCCTCCATCCGCCAACTGTACCACAACACGCTGCAATTTATGGATGCGCCGGCGGACTTCATGCGCCGTGCAGCAGTGCCCATGGATGAGGTGAGAGCGGGTGTGGCGAAAGAACTGGGGGCTGAATTTGACCTGGAAATCAGCGCGCACTTCCAGCACATGCCGCGCAGTTACTTTAACTTCCGAGAGCCCGCACAGATCGCGGATCACATCCGCCAATTTCGCCAGTTTTTTACCCAGCTCATGGTGGAGGAGGCGGAGGCTGGCCTCCTACCGGTGATGACCTGGACGGACCATGTGGAGCAAGGCTACAGCGAACTGACGGTCACCTGCTGGGACCGCCATCAGTTGCTGGCGCGTATTTCAGGGGCGCTCTCTGCGGAAAGCATCAACATTCTGAGTGCCGATCTCTACCAACGCGGAGATAATCTGGTGCTGGATATGTTCCGCGTCTGCAATACGAACTTTGCGGCGGTGACGAGCAAGACAGCGAGGCAGCGGGTGGAGGCCTCCGTCCGCCAGGCTTTCCTGGCGCAGAAGTTTGATTTCGGTCCTGCCATCGCGAAAACGCGTAAAGCCATTCCTGGTTATGATGAGGTGATGTCCGAGATCCCACAGCGGGTTTACATCAACAACGAACTCTCGCATGACCAGACCATCGTGGAACTGCAGGTGGTGGACCGCCTGGGGCTTTTGTACGATGTTTTCATGGCCATCGGCAAGCTGGGGCTGAACATCACACATGCGCGCATCGGCACAGAAAAAGGCGTGGCGATTGACTCCATCTATGTGCAGGACGAAAATGGGAGGAAGCTTTCGACCCGACTCGTTTTGGACACCTTGCAGGGCAAGATCGAGGAGGCCGTGTTTGGTTAAGGTGGTGGGAAGGGGCGATTGAGGGCAGGCCTAAAAAGAATCGTCTCTTAACTACACAAAATCCTCGTATCCTGCGGGGGGCTTGCTAGTTTCCTGACCCGTGATCAAAAAAAGCACCAGGGGTATATGGGGCGCGCTTATCTTGAGCGTTGCCAGCAGCGACATTCATGCGGCAGAGCCCGTGAAGGTAACGCTGAAAAATGGTGCTCAGGTGCAGGGGGAGGTGCTTCGTGAACGCGATGATGTGCTGATGCTGGACCTGGGCTTCACCGTGCTGAATGTGCCACGGCTGGAGATCGCCAGTCAGGAAAAAGCCGGGACACAGAAAGTCTCTGGCCCGAGTGAGGCGGAAAGCGAAGACATGTACTTTGTGGAGCCTGGACGTGAGCCTCTGGCGGTGGATAAGAACGTCCTGCGCGTGGGAGAATCTGTGGTGCAGATCCAGACATCCTCCGGGCTAGGTTCAGGCTTCATCATCAATAAGTTAGGCCACGTGGTGACCAATCAACACGTGATCGCTGGTGAGCGAGAAATCTCCGTGGTGGTCTATCGCAAAAAGAATGGCGGGCTGGAAAAGGAGGTTTTCCCGAAGATCAAGATCATCGCAATGAATGGCTTTCTGGATTTGGCCATTTTGCAGATTGATGATCCGGCTGTGAGCAAGCTGCCCTTTGCGCCTTTGGGGGATTCAGACATGCTCATTCAGGGGCAGCCTGTGTTTGCCATCGGCAGTCCTTTGGGCCTGGAGCGTTCTGTCTCTCAGGGCATCGTCAGTGTGCGTGCTCGCGAGACCCGCGGTGCTTGGTCCATTCAGAGCACCACGCAGATCAATCCAGGAAACTCGGGTGGACCACTCTTTAATGCCCGTGGGGAGGTGGTGGGAGTGAACAATATGAAGCTGGCGGGTGTCGGTGTGGAGGGTCTTGGCTTTTCCATCCCTGCAAACTTGCTGAAACTGTTCCTCAAAAACCGGGATGCTTTTGCCTTTGACCCTCGCAACCCCAACAGCGGCTTTCGCTACCTTTCCCCTCCGGCTCCGGCCAGTGCCCCAGCTCCTGAAACAACTCCTAAAACCCCAGAGACTCAGCCATGAAACCCCCTCGTTTTCTTTCTCTTTTTACCTTGCTCAGCCTGCTGAGCAGTGTGTCTGCGCATGCGGATAAACTCGACGATTGGTATAAGCTTCTGCCGAAAAATACGGTGGGCGTGATCGCCATCAAAAATACCCCTGAGCTGCTGGCTGACTGGGATAAAAGCAGCTTCACGAAGCTGCTGCAGGACGAGGAGTTCAAGAAATGGACCGCACCTATGATGAAAGATGGTGAGGCCCCCTGGGATAAAGCTGTGAAGGAAGACTCAGGCGAAGGTCTGTATGACAGTCTGAAACGCTATCCTGGGGCTAGCATGGCCATTTTCCTGGGAGATAGCCCCGAGGACTTCTCTGGTGATGAGCCGCCCCTGTGTGGTCTCAGTGATGCTACCGGTCAGGAAAAAGGCCTGGAAGAGATGAAGCTCAAAGAGGCTGAAATCTCGATGAAAAAAGACGAGTCTCTGAAGCAGCGCACGCAGGACATCGCAGGTGTCACCGTGCACATTCTGGCAGCGACGGAAGACGCAGAGGAAGGCTGGGAAGATGGTTATGCCTTTGTGGATGGCACGCTGGTGGAGGCCAATTCCCTCAAGGACATGCAGTATTTCATCACCGCACTGAAAAGTGGTGCAGGTGAGGGCTCTGACGTGGTCGCAGGTCACCTCACTCGTTTAGCTCAGTTGACGGATGGGCACACAGATGTGCTCGTTTATTTGAATGGTGAAACCTTGGTCCAGTGGGGCCTGCAGGCTGCCACAGCGGCTGCGGCGGGCGGTACCAGCCAGATGCCGATCTCCCCTGAGACGATCATCGAAGTTCTGGGGCCACAGGAGATCCAGTCCATCGCACTGACACTGGACATCGCTGACGATCAGTCCCGCATCGAAATGGCGCTGCTGCATCCTGAAAAGCCCACGGGTTTTGTCAGCCTGCTGCGGAGTGCTGGCGGTGAAGTGGTGCTGCCTGCCTTTGTTCCTACCGATGTCATCAGCAGCACAGTGACACGCTACAGCCTTGTTGGCCTTTGGGATAAGCTGATGGTCATGGTGAACAAGCTGGGGCCCATGGCGGCCATGGCGACGATGCAGCTCGGCGGTGTGGAAGCACAGGCCGGAGTCAAACTGCGGGATGACCTCTTCGCCAGCTTGGATGATGAATACATCGAGATCACGGATGGCAGCCTGGAAAATCAGAGCCAGGTGCTCGCGATCAAGGTGAAGGATCATCAGCGTTTCGGCGGTGCTCTGGATGGAGTGAAACGCTTTGCTGGCGCTGGCTTTGCGGCTTTTGAAGAGACCGAATATCTGGGCCACCAGATCAATGTCATCAAAGCTGCCCAACCTACGGGCGCGGAGATGGCCTTCTGCCTAACGAATGATTATTTTCTCTTCAGCACGGGCCCGCAGGCGCTGCTGAAAAAGGTGCTCTCCCGCATGAAGGAAGCCAGCGGACCGAGCATCTGGGATGATGCCCGCGTGCAGGACCTCATCGCCCGCTTGCCAAAAGGCTATGCAGGCGTGGGTGTGGCGGATGGCGGCAAGATGATGAAGGTGGTGGTGGATGCCATGTCCATGGTGCAGGGCCAAGTGGGCAAAACCGCCAAGAAAAAAGGCAAGAAGGGCAAAGGCAAAAAAGCACCAGCTTCTGAAGACGAAGAAGCTCTGGAAGCCATTTCTGGAGCTGATACCTGGTTTGACCCGACGGCAGTGCCTTCGGATGCCATGTGGAAGCGCTACTTTGGCACCAGTGTCAGTGGCTACTATTCACCTGCCAATGCCATCTATTATCGCTCAGTGACCACTCCGGTGGAGGCCCAGTAAACGCTGACTCATTATGCGCGCGCTCCTTTTTCTCGCTGCCCTCAGCGCCCAGGCTGCAGATACCCCCGGCCTCTATTTTGATGGGCCGGAGGTGGTCAAGCTGGACTGGAATACATCGAGCCCTTGCTCGGGTGATTTCAATGGCGATGGGTTGCAGGATCTGGTGGTGCTGAACCAGGATCGCGCGCGCATTGAGTTTCTGCTTCAGCGCAAAGAGGGAGCCCAGCCGGGGGAGCCTGAGCGTACCTCACGTGCCGACCGCTGGAATCCCATCTTGGAGATTTCACGACTGGAAAAGCAACCTCTCGTCATCGGCCAGAGTGCCTGGTCATTGGCCGTAGGAGATTGGAATGGCGATGGGCGGCCTGACATCGCCTACACGAATGATGATGATAAACTGGTCCTCCGCACCCAGGGCAAGCCGGGAGATTGGAGCCAGAAAAAGGAG